>NZ_PPRC01000004.1 GCF_002902565.1 Staphylococcus petrasii
GTCACACCTGTTCCCATGCCGAACACAGAAGTTAAGCTCCTTAGCGCCGATGGTAGTTGGATTTACGTTCCGCTAGAGTAGGACGTTGCCAGGCAATTAAATCGTATGGATGCGATGAGCCGATATCGAGACCGTAAGGTCTCTTTTTTTATGTCTAAAATTAAAGTAATTATACTTGGGTATGTTTATTTAGCTTTATGAAGAGAAGATGTGCACCTCAAAAGTTGGATTTAACTTCTAACTTATTAAGGTGCATTTTTATGCCGAAAATTAAACATTGATTGTTATTTAAGTTGAGTGTATTACCGTTAATTTTACATAAAAATATAATAATATTTGTATTGATTTAAGTTGTTGTAAATAGTATTCTAAAATATGAGCATGGAGAAAGATAGATAAACCTCCTAATAAGTATATTAATAAGGAGAAAAGAAATAATTGAATAGAAATAACAACAAGAATAGACATTTTCAACCGAATATTCAAAACAAATATTCTATTAGAAAATTTTCAGTAGGCATCGCATCAATTTTAGTAGGATCTTTTCTAGTATTTGGGGTAAATAATGAGGCACATGCTGCCGAAGTAAAAGGTGATATTAAAGCTTCTGATAAACAAAATAAGGAAGAACAAAATCAAACGTCTTCAACAAATTTAACTTCTCCTCAAGTACAACCTAATCAAAATGATAATTTGAAAAAAACTAATTCTGAAGATAATACTTCAAATAATCCTAATGTAGAAAACATAGAAACTAATAATAATTTAAAAGCAGTGCCTTCGCAAACGAATGAACAAAAAGACACAGATAACAATAACCATTCATTAACAAATAATAATACGCAAAAAGTTGATAACGCTCAACAAGTTACACAAAAAGATGTAGATAATGGTACAAATGTTTCACAAAATAAAAAATCGGTATCTGAAAATAGCCATGATAATGTTGATAACCTTTTAAATAATAATACTAGCTCTAAACCTGTAAAAACTACTAGTCCAGTAATCAAAAAACGTACTAAACGAGATGTGAGCGATGATAGTTTAGCTGGTGATTTTGTATTTAGTGGTACAAGTAGCCATGATAAAAATTATAATATATCATCTGATCTTATAAATAATCGCCGTGAAATGAATACATCATTTTCATTTACAGGCTCTGGACATGGAGCTATTAATGATGGGAAATTAGTATATGAAGCACCTAAAAAATTTATTATTTCTGCACCTACATTTTCAAACTCTGAATATGTAACTAGAAAAACAGATTTATCTGATACAGACACTTGGCGCTACCAATTTGATTTAAGACCTATCGCTGGTACTTCAGCTGGTCAAATTAATATCAATCAAATTGTAGGTGGAATGATTTGGACTGGTCCTGGTGAGGGTGATGTAGTTACTACTACCATGAAGATGTATCAAGGTGATAATTTAGTAGCTACTAAACAAACTAATGCCACTTTTGACCATGTTAAAGGAGGTATATATGTAGATCGTGGGCAAACGCCTCCTAATTCAATTTGGAAATTAGCACCTAAACCCCCTGCTAATACAACACCGACTATTGGTATGTTAAAAGAAGATGGCACAGTATCTGACAAGAGTGATAATTACCGTTATCAAGTTCCTTTACCAAGTGATAAATGGTTCTTAGAAAATCGTGACGATGCTATTACGCCAAGATATTATAGTCGTTATACTGATTTTACTTATAATATTCAAAATGTACCAAGCTGGCTTGAACTAGACCCAGAGGCTAAAAGTAATCAGTTCTGGACACAAGATGCATCGGGTATTCATATGCATTTAAATGAAGGACAAATATTACCTTATATGGGATATTATCCAGTTCTAAAATTGAAAAAAGATGCTTTAACACCAGACGTTTTACAACAATTTAAAGATAATGGTTTTATTAAAACAAATATGAATTGGCAAACGGTTGGTCGCTTACCTAATGGACAAGATTACATTCAAAATGTACCAGACCCAGAAGGTATCAAGTTTAGAATGATCAATGAAGCCGGCAAAGCAACAAGTGATGTTTATTTTAATACATTGCGTACTTTAGATGCGTCTCGCTTATTCACTAAGAGTGATCATACACATGAACAATTTAGAATAACTAAAATGGTTAATAACCGAGATCAATCAAATAAATATGTGCCAACTTATATGCATTCAATTCAAATGCCGACAGGCCAAGATGGGGATTATTTTACAACATTTACCTTACCACCAGAGAAAATTAATTATAATAATGGTTCAGCAAATAAGGATGGTTCAAAAGGTATCGCATTAAAATCACCATTTGTTTTATATGGGGTAAATAGTGATGGTTCAACAACTAAATTAGCCCAATGGACTGAATTAAATAACAGTAATAAAACATATCATTTTGGTAAAAATAAATATAGTCATCTCGTATTACAAACACCAATAATAAGAGATACAGTATCACCAGATAGTGAAGTTCTAAAAGAAATTTATGGTTGGTCTGCTGATGTGACTTATGCAGTAGATGATCATAGATGGGACACAGCGGCTAAAGATGATAATGTACAACGCATGCAAAATGGTTTGATTGTGGATCAAGTCCCTCAAAATAGTCTTCCAACGGCAAGCAGTGTACCAACTCGTAGTTTATCGGGCCATTTACTTAATGGTAATTATTCATATATTCATACAAAAGAGGCATTTCCTCACACTCTAACGCAAACTGTAGTTAGAAATACAAATGCTTCTTCTGGAAACTTACTAAATTATAATGATAAAGCCAATGTCGTTATCAAAGCTAATACAAAAGAATATATGAAGTATTTAAGTGAGGAAGCATCGAATAATACTTCGGATATTGTGAATGATAAACTGGATAATATTAAAAATGTTTATTTATCATTAAGTGTGCCAGATGGTACAGCACTTGGTAACGCCCGTTTATGGAGTAACAATGAACTTATCCGTACATCTAATGGATGGACTGATGGATACTATGAAACGACATCGACAAATATTTTGAAAAAACGACCAGTTATAGAACCAGTAAAAGTGGTTACTAACTATAAAAATAGTGGAAGAACTTTATATATTTATAAAGCTCCTGAAGGTTATGATTGGAATAAATCAGAAAAGAACGCTATAACATCACGTAGCTCATTATCTCAAGACACAGCAGAAATGACTTTTGATATTTATAATAGAGGAACGTTACCAGTAGGTACTTATTCAATTCGTTATGCGACTATTTGGGATAAAAATTCTGAAATGGTACGTCCAACAACTGCACAATCGCTTGATAATAACCAACTTGAGTTATCAGATGTTATCACCGAAGATTTAAGTGCTAATGAAAAATATGTGTCAGTCATTGATATACCATTTAAAATTGCATTAGCGAAAGAATTTGCCTCTACTTTAACTATTGGTAAAACGTCATCAAATAGTTTTGATAAATCTCAAGTTGATGTCAATCTTGGAGATAGTGTTAATTTACAGACATCAACAGTAAACTTTACTAATAGTGATGGTGTATTGAAAGAGATTGTAGTCACAATTCCAAAAGATAATGTAAAAACAAATTTAACTGCTTTAGTTCCTGATACTGACAAATATAGAGTTGTTTATACTACTGATAGTGATGTACAGAATGGCACTTATACTTCAAATCCAACTGATTTAACAAAAGTTACGGCGGTTAAATATGTTTTCGATACACCGCTTGTATTGAAAAAAGGAGATAACTTCCAAACGAACGTGCGTGTTACCGTTCCAGAAGATGCTCCTATTTTAACTAAATCACATTCTCAAATCTTCACACGCGGAGTAGATAATTCATGGCTAGCAGGTAATAAAGTAGAGCTTGAAACTGAAGATAATAGAGGTACTTTAGTTGTTAACTATACTGATGAAAACGGTAATGTTATTCAAAGTCCAATTACATCTCAAGGACCTAAAAATACTGAATATAATGCAAGTGTTCCTCAACTAATTAATAATCAAAATAGACATTATAAATTTATTAGAGTAGATAATCAGTTTGAACCAATTTTAGGTCAATATATTAAAGCAGAAACTAAAACTGTACATTTAATTTATACTGAAGTATTTGAAGGAAATGTAATAGCAGACTTTAAAACGGCGGATGGAGAAGTACTAAGTCCACAAGTGACTGTCGCTAACCGTGAAATTGAAGGTACGAACTATACAGCTACAGCTGCGACAATTCCAAATCGTGTTTCTTATGAGGAAAATGAAAATGGACGCGTTAAGAAAACAATAAGTTATCGTTTAGTTGCAACTCCTGAAAATGAGAGTGGTACGGTAGTTGGTAAACAGACTATAGAAGTTCATTATGTCTATGAACCAGTAGTAACTTATGAACAGGTTCCAAATGATCCGCCACAAGTGGAAATACCAGTATTAGAAGTGACGCGATATGTAGATACCGAAGGTAATGAACTCAAAGATACAGAGGAAGGAACATTACCACCACCAGGCATTATTGGAGATAAATGGCAATATACAAAACGAATGACACAAGAAGACGGTATTACAACATATGTCTATGAACGTATCCAAACAGAGATACCAAATGATCCACCACAAGTAGAAATACCAGTATTAGAGGTAACACGATATGTAGATACTGAAGGTAATGAACTTAAAGATACAGAAGAAGGAACATTGCCACCGCCAGGTATTATTGGAGATAAATGGCAATATACAAAACAAATGACGCAAGAGAATGGCATCACAACGTATGTGTATGAACGTATTCAAACAGAAATACCAAATAATCCACCACAAGTGGAGATTCCAGTATTAGAAGTGACGAGATATGTAGATACTGAAGGTAATGAACTCAAAGATACAGAAGAAGGAACATTACCACCACCAGGCATTATTGGAGATAAGTGGCAATATACAAAACAAATGACTCAAGAGAATGGCATCACTACATACGTATATGAACGTATCCAAACAGAGATACCGAATGACCCACCACAAGTGGAGATTCCAGTATTAGAGGTAACACGATATGTAGATACCGAAGGTAATGAACTCAAAGATACAGAAGAAGGAACATTACCGCCACCAGGCATTATTGGAGATAAATGGCAATATACAAAACAAATGACACAAGAAGACGGTATTACAACATATGTATATGAACGTATTCAAACAGAGATACCAAATGATCCACCACAAGTGGAGATTCCAGTATTAGAAGTAACGCGATATGTAGATACCGAAGGTAATGAACTCAAAGATACAGAGGAAGGAACATTACCACCACTGGGTATTATCGGAGATAAGTGGCAATATACAAAACAAATGACACAAGAAGACGGAATTACAACGTATGTGTATGAACGCATCCAAACAGAAATTCCGAATGACCCGCCACAAGTAGAGATTCCAGTATTAGAAGTAACGCGATATGTAGATCCTGAAGGAAATGAACTCAAAGATACAGAGGAAGGAACATTGCCACCACCAGGCATTATTGGAGACAGATGGCAATACACAGGTAAAGTCACAAGCGAGGACGGAATTACAACATATGTGTATGAACGCATTCAAACAGAGATACCAAATGACCCACCGCAAGTGGAGATTCCGGTATTAGAAGTGACGAGATATGTAGATACCGAAGGTAATGAGCTCAAAGATACAGAAGAAGGAACGTTACCGCCACCAGGCGTCATTGGAGATAAATGGCAATATACAGGCAAAGTTACAACTGAAGATGGCATCACAACGTATGTGTATGAACGCATCCAAACAGAAATACCGAATAATCCACCACAAGTGGAGATCCCGGTATTAGAAGTGACAAGATATGTAGATCCTGAAGGAAATGAACTCAAAGATACAGAAGAAGGAACATTACCGCCGCCAGGCATCATTGGAGATAAATGGCAATACACAGGCAAAGTCACAAGTGAAGATGGCATCACAACATATGTATATGACCGTATTCAAACAGAGATACCGAATGACCCACCACAAGTGGAGATTCCGGTATTAGAAGTAACAAGATATGTAGACCCTGAAGGAAATGAGCTCAAAGATACAGAGGAAGGAACATTACTACCACCGAGTGTTATCGGAGATAAATGGCAATATACAGGAAAAGTTACAACTAAAGATGGTATCACAACGTATGTATATGACCGTATTCAAACAGAAATACCGAATGATCCACCGCAAGTGGAGATTCCAATATTAGAAGTGACAAGTTATGTAGATATAGATGGCAATGAAGTGAAAGTTCCAGAGGAAGGAACATTACCGCCACCAGGCATCATTGGAGATAAATGGCAATACACAGGCAAAGTCACAACTAAAGATGGCATCACAACATATGTGTATGAAAAAATTCAAACCCAAATACCAAATGATCCACCGCAAGTGGAAATACCAGAATTAGAAATAACAACATATATAGATACAGATGGAAATGTAGTGAAAGACCCAGAAAAAGGTATTGTACCGCCGCAAGGCATCATTGGAGATAAATGGCAATATACAGGCAAAGTTGTAACTAAAGATGGTATCACAACGTATGTATATGAAAAAATCCAATCAAAAATACCAAATAATCCACCACAAGTGGAAATACCGGAATTAAAAATAACAACATATATAGATACAGATGAAAATGTAGTGAAAGATCCGGAAAAAGGTATTGTACCGCCACCGAGTGTTATCGGAGATAAATGGCAATATACAGGCAAAGTCATAACTAAAGATGGCATCACAACGTACGTATATGAAAAAATCCAATCAAAAATACCGAATCATGCGCCACAAGTGGATATTCCTGAACTACAAATTACGCGCTATATCGATAAAAATGGTCATGAAATTACAACAGTAGAAAAAGGTAAAAAACCACCTTACTTATTAATTGATGGTGGATGGAGATATACAGGTATTGTGATTGAAAATAATGGCATCACAACATATGTGTATGAAAAAGTGAAAGATAAAACATCACATGAGCCTAAAAAAGTTCATACGTTTACAAAAGAAAAAGAGAAACAACCTTTAAAACCACATACTACGCAAAAACCTAAGACAGCTTTATCTACTGAGGTAAAACCGCATAAAGTTGAATTACCGAAAACTGGGGAAACTAATACTAACCCAAGTGCATTAGCTAGTATTTTATTAGCTATTGGTTCATTATTTGTCTTCAGAAGAAAAAAAGAAGACGTTAAAAAGAATCAACATTGATAAAATACATGTGTGAAAAACTCATGACGAATCATAGAAGGAATCTGAGACTGCAATAGTGTCTCAGGTTCCTTTTTTATATTGAAGTATGTTTTTTCTTTATTAATAATTAAGTTATTGATTTACATTTTTAATGCAATTCCATAGAATTTTAAGCGAAGGAGTGCTTAAAAATGATAATTAGAGCTTTGGAAGAAACTGATTTGAAATTTGTGCACCATTTAAATAATGAATATTCGATTATGGCTTATTGGTTTGAAGAACCGTATCAATCGCTTAGTGAACTAGAAAATCTTTATCAAAAGCATATTTTGGATGAGTCAGAGCGACGATTCATCATTGAAGATAATCATATTTCACTGGGTGTAGTGGAATTAGTAGAAATTAATTTTGTACATCGAAATTGTGAAATCCAAATTATTATTGATCCCATACACAGTAATAAAGGTTATGCTAAAAAAGCTTTTAAGATGGCAATTGATTATGCTTTTTTAGTATTGAATATGAATAAAGTCTATTTATATGTAGATGTAAGAAATGAAAAAGCCGTACATATTTATAAAAGTAATAATTTTATTGTTGAAGGTAATTTACAAGAACATTTTTACACGCGTGGTGAATATAGAGACTGTTATGTAATGGGATTATTAAAATCTAATTGGTTAAATAAACGCCAAGGGGATAATGATTTATCCAATATTCGATAATTATTTTAAGAAAGTGTGTCTACCTTGAATACGCCAATTACTCAAAAATTAAATGAATTGATTGATCATAAAGCAATTCCTCTGCATGTGCCAGGTCATAAGAATATGACTATAGGACATCTTAATAAATTAAAATTTGAAATGGACATGACAGAAATCACTGGTTTAGATGACTTACATCATCCTGAAGAGATTATTTTAGAGAGTATGCAGTCTATTAATAAACACCCAGATTATGAGGCATACATGCTAGTCAATGGGACGACTTCAGGCATTTTATCTGGGATTCAAGCATTTTCTTCTATTGAAGGTAATTATTTAATAAGTAGAAATGTACATAAATCTGTTTTTCATGGGATTGATTTAACTCAACAAAATGCTGATATTATGCCCATGATGATTAGCGATATGAGTCGTCAGTATATCGCTCCTGATTTGACTCAGGCTCAATTTGATAAACAGAAGTTAGCTATTATGACATATCCTAATTATTACGGTGAATGTTTTGACATTAAAGAAGCAGTGGAAACGTTGCATCAACATGATATTCCAGTATTAGTAGATGAAGCGCATGGCGCGCATTTTAACTTGCCACATTTTCCTAAATCAGCGTTAGAGGTAGGGGCTGATTATGTGGTGCAGTCTTATCATAAAACATTGCCTGCATTGACGATGGGTTCGGTGTTATTTATTCATAAAGATGCACCGATGAAAGAGGAAGTTATTCGATATTTAGGGTACTTTCAAACGTCGAGTCCTTCCTATTTAGTAATGGCAAGTATTGAATTAGCTCATCAGTTTTTTAAAGACTATGATAGTACTTTATTTTTTGAAAAAAGAGACCTACTACTGCAAGTTTTAGAAAAAACAGGATTTGAAGTAATTAAAGTAGCCGACCCTCTAAAAGTACTTATTCGTTACCCTGGTTATTCAGGACATGAAATCCAAACATGGTTTGAAGCGCAACATATTTATCCTGAATTGGCTGACGAATATCAAGTTTTACTTGTCTTGCCATTATGGCATCAGCAAGATAACTACCCATACACTGACTTATTGGATAGAATAAGAGCGATAGAATTGCCGCCTCCTAAAACAACGGTAGATGAAGCGTTCCCTCTACCTGTTAATGAAGGGACATATATACCACGCGCTATAACCTCTGCGACATGGGTCGATTTAGACCACGCGATAGATCAAGTTTTAGCGAAACATATTATTCCGTATCCTCCAGGGATACCCATTTTCCTAAAAGGCGAACGCATTACACAGAATATGATAAAATTGATGCGATATTATCTTCAACAAGGTGGTAGAGTTGAAGGTATTAATAACGATAAAATATTAGTTAAGGATGAATAATATGTCTGCATTTATAACATTTGAAGGACCAGAGGGATCAGGGAAAACGACTGTGCTTAAACGTGTAGCTGAGAAATTAGCGCAAGAGTATGACGTTATAGCAACGAGAGAACCTGGTGGCGTCCCAACTGGGGAAGAGATTCGTAAAGTTGTACTTGAAGGGGATAAAATGGATATTCGCACAGAAGCCATGTTATTTGCTGCTTCAAGAAGAGAGCATTTAGTGGAAAAAGTCATACCTGCATTAAGTGAGGATAAAATTGTATTATGTGATCGATATATTGATAGTTCGCTTGCTTACCAAGGCTACGCACGGGGTATAGGTATTGAAGAAGTGAAAAAGTTAAATGATTTTGCGATAAATGGTCTTTATCCAGATGTCACAATCTATCTTGATATTACGCCGGAAGTAGGACGAAATAGAATATTACAAAATCAACGTGATCAAAATCGACTAGATAAAGAAGATATGGCTTTTCATGAAAAAGTGATTGAAGGTTATCACCAAGTTATTGATGAATCGCCGAATCGTTTTAAAGTAGTCGATGCTACGCAAAGTATTGAAGAAGTAGTAACAGAAACATATGAGATTATTTTAAATTATTTAAAAAAATTATGATATAATATCTAGAAGAGGTGTTTTAATAATGAAAATGATTATAGCGATCGTCCAAGATCAAGATAGTCAAGAACTTTCAGACCAACTCGTAAAACATAACTTTAGAGCTACAAAATTAGCAACTACTGGTGGCTTCTTAAGAGCGGGAAATACTACATTCCTATGTGGTGTAGATGATGACCGTGTCGACGATGTTTTATCAGTAATTGATAATACTTGTGGTAACAGAGACCAACTTGTTTCTCCAATGACGCCAATGGGTGGTAGTGCTGATTCGTACATACCTTATCCAGTGGAAGTTGAAGTTGGAGGCGCTACAGTATTTGTAATGCCAGTCGAAGCATTCCACAGATTTTAATAATTAAGATAATTAATGTAGGAACAAGAATTTAATGACACCTTAGATGATGATACAATATTCGGCTGCTGTGATAGGCAGCCTTTTTATATAAGTAAAATGAATAAGGGGTATGCAAAATGGATGAACTACACAAACTAGCTAATGCGTACCGTTCGAATAAACTCTCTCATGCGTATTTATTTGAAGGCGATGATGCCGAGTCCATGCGTCACGTAGCTATGGAATTTGCAAAACTTATTCTTTGTGATGGAGACCAACAATGCGAGTTGAAAGTGGATCACTACAATCAACCGGATTTTATGTATGTAGCTTCAGAAGAAAATGCAATTAAGAAAGAACAGATTGAGCAACTTGTGCATCGCATGAATCAACTTCCAATTGAAGGTAAGTACAAAGTTTATATTATAGAAGATTTTGAAAAGTTAACTGTTCAAGGGGAAAATAGTATATTAAAATTTTTAGAGGAGCCGCCTGATAATACAGTGGCGATTTTAATGTCTACGAAACCTGAACAGATATTAGACACTATTCATTCACGTTGCCAACACGTTTATTTTAAACCAAGTGATAAGCAACATTTTATAGATAGATTAGTGGAACATGACATAAATCGTGCAGTAGCTGAAATGTTGAGTACGTATACAACACAATTAGATACTGCTAAAGATTTAAATGAAGAACACGATTTAATCGCGCTTAGGAAAGTGATTGTTCACTGGTGTGAATTATTAATAACGAATCAACCTATGGCGTTAATTGGGATTATAGATTTATTAAAGAATGCGAAAAATCGTAAATTACAAACGCTCACTTTATCTGCAGTGAATGCTTTCTTTGAAGATATTATGCATGCTAAAGTAGAGACGAAAAATGAATATATTTATTCGGATTTGCAAGCAGAAATTGAATCATATGCAAAACAACTAACATTTAATCAAATTATATTAATGTATGATCAAATTACAGAAGCACACAAAAAATTAATGCAAAATGTTAATCCGACGCTTGTATTTGAACAAATAGTTATAAAAGGTGTGAGATAAAATGCCAAACATCGTAGGTGTACAATTTCAAAAAGCCGGGAAATTGGAATACTATGCGCCTAAAGATTTAGACTTACAGAAAGACGACTGGGTCGTTGTCGAATCTAAGCGAGGCATTGAAATTGGTAATGTGCAATTTCCATCTAAAGAGGTGGACGAAGGGGATGTCGCATTACCTTTAAAAGAAATTATAAGAGTAGCCACTGAGGAAGATATCCAAACTTACTATCGTAATGAAGCGGATGCTGATGATGCATTAACTCTATGCAAAGAATTAGTGAAAGAACAACAATTAGATATGCGTTTAGTAAATTGTGAATATACGCTTGATAAATCTAAAGTGATATTCAACTTTACTGCAGATGACCGTATCGACTTTCGAAAATTAGTTAAAGTTCTGGCACAAAATTTAAAAACACGTATCGAATTAAGACAAATTGGCGTGCGTGATGAAGCTAAATTACTCGGAGGCATTGGTCCGTGTGGACGCTCATTATGTTGTTCTACATTTTTAGGGGACTTTGAGCCAGTGTCTATTAAAATGGCGAAAGATCAAAACTTATCCCTTAATCCAACCAAAATTTCTGGTGCGTGTGGACGTTTGATGTGCTGTCTTAAATATGAAAATGATTTCTATGAAGAGGCAAGAGCGCAATTACCAGATGTGGGCGACCAAGTGAAAACGCCAGAAGGCCAAGGCCGCGTAGTTGGTTTGAATATATTAGACATTTCAATGCAAGTTAAAATTGAAGGTCTTGAACAACCGCTAGAGTATAAAATGGAAGAATTAAAAGCTTTAAATTAAGGAAGGTGCGTCACGTTTGAATCGTAATGACTTATTTGAAAAAATAATTCAACTTGAAAGTAATGTATCACGTTTAAATGAAGAGATGACTGAGCTTAAATCGCTAACGATTGACCTTATAGAAGAGAATGTTGCGCTACAAGTTGAAAATGATAATTTAAAAACATTAATGGCAAAAAGTGAACAAGATTCTGAAGTGAACAAACCTGTTTATCCTACAACTCAGAACACGACAACTTCAAAAGAGAATGAAGAAGACAAACGTTCTACTAAAAATGTGAAAAAACCATTACCAAGTAAAGATAATTTGGCTGTTTTATATAGTGAAGGTTTCCATATTTGTAATGGTGAATTGTTTGGTAAGCATCGTTTAGGTGAAGACTGCTTACTATGTTTAAACGTGTTAAATAGTTAACAATGAATAAAATTTTAATACTGGATAAAGAGGTTTATGCCAGTTTTTAATAGACAGAGATGGATTTCAACACGAGTTGATTTTATAGTGTGTTGTAAAGACATCTCTTTTTTAGGAGTAAATATATGCTGAAAGATCAAGAAAGATTGGATGAATTAATAAAAGAAGATTTAAAAATAATTCAAAATGATGATGTGTTTTCTTTTTCAACGGATGCGTTATTATTAGGGCATTTTACTGAAGTGAGAAAAAATGACAAGATTTTAGATTTGTGTGCAGGTAATGGCGTGATTTCCTTATTATTGTCTGCGAAAGGCACACAAATGATTGAAAGTGTTGAGATTCAAGAGAAACTTGTAGATATGGCACGTCGTAGCTATGCGTACAATCAACTCGAGGATCGTTTAAAGATGCATCATTTGGATTTAAAAGAGGTATATCACAATTTTAAGCCGTCACAATATACACTCGTCACTTGTAATCCCCCTTATTTTAAAGAAAATCAGCTCAATCAACATCAGAAAGAAGCGCATAAGATTGCGCGTCATGAGATTATGTGTACGTTAGAAGATTGCATGTTGGCTGCGCGTCATTTATTAAAACAAGGTGGCCGTTTAATGATGGTACATCGAGCGGATAGACTGATGGACGTCTTAACTGAAATGCGCAAGGTTAGTATTGAACCTAAAAAAGTAGTGTTTGTTTATAGTAAATTAAACAAATCAGCGGTGACGATTGTGGTGGAAGGACGTATGAATGGTAAACCAGGTCTAGAAATTGCGCCTCCTTTCTACATCTATAATAGTGATGGGGAATATAGCGAAGAAATGAGAGAAGTGTATTATGGATAACCATTACGTCTATATTGTAAAATGTAAAGATAATAGTTTATATACTGGGTATGCCAAGGATGTTAATGCGCGTGTAGCGACTCATAATGCTGGAAAAGGGGCCAAATATACTAAAACAAGACGTCCGGTAGAGTTAGTTTATCAAGAAACGTACACTTCGAAATCAGAAGCCATGCGAAGAGAGTACGAAATAAAGACCTTCACAAGACAACAAAAATTAAAATTAATTGAGGAGAATGCAGATGGCGACTTTATATTTAGTAGGCACGCCGATAGGTAATTTAGGTGATATTACATTTCGAGCGATAGAAACGTTAAAAAGTGTAGATTTTATAGCATGTGAAGATACAAGAGTAACGAAAAAGTTATGTCATCATTATGATATTCAAACGCCATTAAAATCGTATCATGAACATAATAAAGAGCAACAAACAGCTTATTTAATCAATTTATTGAATGAAGGAAATGATATTGCTTTAGTATCAGATGCGGGTTTGCCATTAATCAGTGATCCGGGTTATGAATTGGTCGTTGAAGCACATCAACACGATATTGCAGTGGAAACAGTTCCCGGTCCTAACGCAGGGTTAACAGCACTTATGGCTAGTGGTCTACCGTCATTTACGTATACGTTCTTAGGCTTTTTACCACGTAAGGAAAAAGAAAAAATAGATGTCCTACAAGAAAGAATGTATCAAGATAGTACGTTAATTATTTATGAATCACCATTTAGAGTAATAGAAACGTTAAAAGCGATTATTAAAGTAGATGCTTCAAGACGTGTAGCAGTAGGACGAGAGCTAACGAAGAAGTTTGAACAAATTGTTATGCAAGAAGCGGAAGCATTACTCGATGCTTTTGAAAAAGAAAAGATTCCCCAAAAAGGTGAGTTTGTCATTCTTATAGAAGGTGCGAAACCACTTGAAACTGAACAGTGGTTTGAGTCATTGTCTATTGAAGAACATGTAGACCATTATATTGCTGAACAGAATTTGAAACCTAAAAAAGCGATTAAGTTAGTAGCTGAAGACCGTCATATGAAGACGGGCGAAGTGTATGACATTTATCATGAAATTAAATAACTTTGTGGTGTAAAAGTCGGGGCAAGAGGGACAGTCATTTTCAAAAAATAGACCTTTAAAACGGCTTGAAATACTCCATAATATAATCAATTTGTGGTAATGTTAATAAGATACGACAATAAATTTAATATATGCGTTATAATTAAAATGTAACGAAAAACATTAACTTATAAGTCTTTAACGTGGGCTTACATGACATTATAAATAATGTTATATAGGAAGAGGAGGACCATTGATGGCGAAAGAAACATTTTATATTACAACCCCTATTTATTATCCTAGTGGTAATTTACATATTGGCCACGCATATTCAACGGTTGCAGGTGACGTAATTGCGCGTTACAAACGTATGCAAGGTTACGACGTGCGTTATTTAACAGGTACGGATGAACATGGTCAAAAAATTCAAGAAAAAGCGCAAAAAGCGGGTAAAACGGAATTAGAATACCTAGATGAAATGATTAACGGCATTAAAAGTTTATGGAACAAATTAGAAATTTCTAATGATGATTTTATTAGAACAACTGAAGAACGCCATAAACAAGTGGTTGAAAAAGTATTCGAACGTTTATTAAAACAAGGTGATATTTATCTTGGTGAATATGAAGGCTGGTATTCAGTTCCTGATGAAACATACTACACTGAGTCACAACTTGTAGACCCTGTTTATGAAGATGGTAAAATTGTCGGCGGTAAAAGTCCTGACTCAGGTCATGAAGTGGAATTAGTGAAAGAGGAAAGTTATTTCTTCAATATCAATAAATATACAGATCGTTTATTAGAGTTTTATGATGCAAATCCTGATTTCATTCAACCACCTTCAAGAAAGAATGAAATGATTAACAACTTCATTAAACCAGGTTTAGAAGATTTAGCAGTATCACGTACTTCATTTGATTGGGGCGTACGCGTACCTTCAAACCCTAAACACGTCGTTTATGTATGGATTGATGCGTTAGTTAACTACATTTCAGCATTAGGATATTTATCAGATGATGATGAATTATTCCAAAAATATTGGCCAGCAGATGTACATTTAATGGCGAAAGAAATTGTACGTTTCCACTCTATTATTTGGCCAATCTTATTAATGGCTTTAGATTTACCACTTCCTAAGAAAGTCTTTGCGCATGGCTGGATTTTAATGAAAGACGGGAAAATGAGTAAATCAAAAGGTAACGTAGTAGATCCTAACGTATTAATTGATCGTTATGGTTTAGATGCTACACGTTACTATTTAATGCGTGAATTACCATTCGGTTCAGACGGTGTGTTCACACCAGAAGCCTTTGTAGAACGTACAAACTATGATTTAGCGAATGACTTAGGTAACTTAGTGAACCGTACGATTTCTATGATTAATAAATACTTCCAAGGTGAACTTCCAGCTTATGAAGGTCCAAAACATGAATTAGATGAAGATATGGAAGCACTTGCGCTTGAAACAGTGAAAAACTTCAATGAGAACATGGAAAGCTTCCAATTCTCAGTTGCTTTATCTACGGTTTGGAAATTCATCAGTCGTACAAATAAATACATTGATGAAACAACACCATGGGTATTAGCTAAAGATGACAACCAAAAAGAAATGCTTGGCAATGTAATGGCGCATTTAGTTGAGAACATTCGTTTCGCAGCTGTATTATTACGTCCATTCTTAACAAATGCACCAAGAGAAATCTTTAAACAATTAAACATTAATGATCCTGAATTATTCGAATTAGCTAGCCTTGAAAGCTATGGCGCGTTGAAACAACCAGTTATGGTTACTGAAAAACCAACGCCGATCTTCCCAAGATTAGACACTGAAGCTGAAATTGCATATATTAAAGAATCTATGCAACCAGATCAACCAGCAACTACTGTAGAAGAAGCGGTACCAGGTAAAGCACAAATCGATATTAAAGACTTCGATAAAGTTGAAATTAAAGCAGCAACGATTACTGACGCTGAAAATGTCCCTAAATCTGATAAATTGTTAAAAATTCAAATCGATTTAGGTAACGAACAACGTCAAATTGTTTCAGGTATTGCTAAATTCTACCGTCCAGAAGATATCGTTGGTAAGAAAGTAGCAGTCGTTACTAACTTGAAACCAGCTAAATTAATGGGCCAAAAATCTGAAGGCATGATTTTATCTGCTGAAAAAGATGGCGTCTTAACTTTAGTAAGCTTACCAAGTGCGATTCCAAATGGCGCTATTGTAAAATAAAACGAGCTTATCGATAAAATATAAAGAGGTTAGGGCATAAAGATAATGTCTTTTGCCCAGACCTTGAACGTTAGGAGAGATAGAATGTTAATCGATACACATGTTCACTTAAATGATGAGCAATATAATGAAGATTTAGAAGAAGTTATTTCTCGCGCTAGAGAAGCAGGTGTAGATCGCATGTTTGTGGTTGGATTTGATACGCCTACTATTGAACGTGCGATGGAATTAATCGATAAATATGACTTTATTTATGGTATTATCGGTTGGCATCCAGTTGATGCAATTGATTTCACTGAAGAACGCCTTGAGTGGATTGAACAATTAGCACAGCATCCTAAGATTATTGGTATTGGCGAAATGGGTCTTGATTATCATTGGGATAAATCGCCTGCCGATGTTCAAAAAGAAGTATTTAGAAAGCAAATTGCACTCGCTAAAAGAGTGAAATTACCTATTATTATCCATAATCGTGAAGCGACTCAAGACTGCGTAGATATTTTAATGGAAGAACATGCTGAAGAAGTTGGAGGCATTATGCACAGCTTTAGCGGTTCTCCTGAAATTGCAGATGTAGTCATTAATAAATTGAATTTCTACGTATCTTTAGGCGGTCCAGTGACATTCAAGAATGCTAAGCAACCGAAAGAAGTTGCTAAGCATGTGCCGATGGATAGATTGCTTGTAGAAACAGATGCGCCTTATTTATCGCCACATCCTTATAGAGGTAAACGTAATGAACCTGAAAGAGTGACACTCGTTGCTCAACAAATTGCTGAATTACGTGGTATGACATACGAAGAAGTATGCCGTCAAACGACTGAGAATGCGGAACGATTATTTAATTTAAATCAATAAATTGCTGTGAGAAAGATGTTGAACAAGTGATGTCGTGGTATCATTTTATGAGGAAATCACGATATAAATGCCAGCATCTTTCTCATTTTTTATTTTTGAAAAGTTAAAACAATAACGAATAGCTTGAAAGGTAATGATAATCAATTATGAAGATAAATGAATTTATCGTAGTAGAAGGCAGAGACGATACGGAACGTGTTAAGTCAGCAGTGGAATGTGACACTATTGAAACGAATGGTAGCGCAATAAACAAGGAAACACTAGCTGTTATTCAAAATGCACAAGAAACGCGAGGCGTGATTGTGTTAACGGACCCTGATTTTCCGGGAGATAAAATTAGAAATACTATCACTGAACATGTTAAAGGTGTTAAACATGCATATATTGACCGTGAAAAAGCTAAAAATAAACGAGGGAAGATTGGCATAGAACATGCACATCCAGAGGATATTAAAGAAGCACTCATGCATGTCAGTTCGCCGTTTGAAGAAGCGGAAGAAACAATAGATAAAAGTGTACTCATCGATTTAGGATTGATTATCGGCAAAGATGCGAGACGTAAAAGAGAAATATTAGGTCAAAAACTGCATATCGGACATTCCAATGGCAAACAATTACTAAAAAAACTTAATGCATTCGGCTATACTGAAAGGGATGTACGTGAAGCTTTATCAATGGATAAGGAGAGTGAATAAAAGGTGGAAAGAAAAGATATCGCAACGCCTTCTCGAACGAAAGAATTATTAAATCAATATGGTTTTAATTTCAAAAAAAGTTTAGGACAAAACTTTTTAATAGATGTGAACATTATTCATAAAATTATTGATGCAAGTCAAATCGATAAATCAACTGGTGTAATTGAAGTAGGACCAGGTATGGGATCGTTAACTGAACAATTGGCTAAACATGCGAAAAAGGTAATGTCGTTTGAAATCGATCAACGTTTAATTCCTGTACTTAAAGATACACTTGCGCCGTATGACAATGTAACCATCATCAATGAAGACATTTTAAAAGCGGATATAGCTAAAGCAGTGGAAACACATTTGAATGACTGCGACAAAATTATGGTTGTAGCTAATTTACCATATTATATTACAACGCCTATCTTGCTGAATTTAATGCAACAAGACATTCCTATTGATGGTTATGTTGTTATGATGCAAAAAGAAGTGGGCGAACGTTTGAATGCTGAAGTGGGCACAAAAGCGTATGGCTCTTTATCTATCGTTACTCAATATTATACAGAAACAAGCAAAGTATTAACTGTGCCGAAATCTGTCTTTATGCCACCACCAAACGTGGATTCTATTGTAGTGAAATTAATGCAACGAGAAACGCCACTCGTTAAAGTGGACGATGAACAAGCCTTCTTTAAACTTGCTAAGGCAGCATTTGCTCAACGACGTAAAACTATCAATAATAACTATCAGAACTTCTTTAAAGATGGTAAAAAATTTAAAGAAAGTATCTCAAAATGGCTTGAACAAGCAGAATTTGATCCTAAACGACGTGGTGAAACGCTTTCGATACAAGATTTTGCACGTTTGTATGAAGAAAAGAAAAATTTCCCAGAATTAGAAAATTAAATTGTTGACAAAGTTCTTTTACACTGATAAAATTTAAATTTTATTTGACAAATCGCTATAAAATGTGGTATTATGTAACTTGTAGCGAGGTGGAGCAATATGCCAAAATCAATTTTGGACATCAAAAATTCTATTGATTGTCATTTAGGAAATCGTATTGTACTAAAAGCCAACGGGGGTCGTAAAAAAACAATTGAACGTTGTGGTGTGTTAAAAGAAACATATCCTTCAGTATTCATTGTTGAATTAGACCAAGATAAGCATAATTTTGAAAGAGTTTCGTATACATATACGGATGTTCTTACAGAGAACGTACAAGTTTCATTTGAAGAGGATAATCATCAAGAAGCAGTTGCACACTAATTTGAACATATAAATATAGAGTAGTTCGATGTTATGCAAACTCTATAATAAAAATGATTGAGTATTGGGCTTAAATTGAGTTCAATGCTCTTTTTCATTATGGCCGCTTTTAAAAAAAGAATAAAAATTTCTAAAGACTATTTTTACATATTTTTTACATAATATTTATATTAATATTGTCGTTCATCTTAAAAAACGGATATTAGGAGATTTTAAAATAGCTTTCATTAAGATTTTACATAAATTTACGGTGTATCTATCAAATATTTTAAGTCTTTATGTTAAAATCATCTTATTACTATTGATGAAGAGAGGGCGGAAAAATGATATATGAAACGGCACCTGCCAAGATAAATTTGACGCTCGATACACTTTTCAAAAGAGATGATGGATATCATGAAATTGCGATGGTCATGACAACTGTGGATTTAAATGATCGCCTTTCTTTTCAAAAAAGAAATGATAAAAAAATTGTTGTAGATATAGAGCATAATTATGTTCCAAATGATCATAAAAATCTTGCTTATCGGGCTGCAAAATTGATGATGGAGACCTATGATTTAAATCAAGGTGTGACCATTACGATTGATAAAGATATTCCAGTGTCAGCTGGGTTAGCAGGAGGTTCTGCTGATGCTGCTGCTACAATGCGAGGCATGAACCGTTTATATAATCTGAATAGACCGTTAGAGGAATTAAGTGAATTAGGTATACAAATTGGTACAGATATTCCATTTTGCATATATAATAAAACTGCTATATGCACTGGTAGAGGAGAAAAAATTACGTTTTTAAATAAGCCGCCATCCGCGTGGGTGGTCTTAGCTAAACCTAATTTAGGGATATCTTCACCAGATATATTTAAAGCACTTAATTTAAATTATGCGCATCATGTACATACGAAGATGTGTGAGGAAGCGATTAATAATGGCGATTATCAAAGGTTATGCCAAAGCTTATCTAATCGTTTAGAGCCAGTTTCAATGTCATTGCATCCTGAAATTGAAAAGATAAAAAATAATATGTTGCAATGTGGTGCAGATGGCGCACTTATGAGCGGAAGTGGGCCTACCGTTTATGGCCTTGCACAAAAAGAAAGTCAAGCGAAGAAAGTTTATAATGCAGTCAACGGCTGTTGTAATGAAGTATATTTAGTTAGATTATTAGGATAGAAGGGTTGGACTTATGAGGTATAAAAGAAGCGAACGTATCGTCTTTATGACACAATATTTAATGAATCACCCAAATCAGTTAATACCTTTAACATTTTTCGTGAAAAAATTTAAACAAGCAAAGTCCTCAATTAGTGAAGACGTTCAAATTATTAAAAACACGTTCCAAAAAGAAAAATTAGGAACTGTGATTACAACTGCTGGCGCAAGCGGTGGGGTAACGTATAAACCAATGATGAGTAAAGAGGAAGCGAAAGAAATCATTGATGAAATCATCGCTTTATTACAAGAGAAAGAGCGTTTATTACCAGGCGGTTATTTATTCTTATCTGACTTAGTTGGCAATCCTTCTTTATTAAATAAAGTAGGTAAATTAATTGCCAGTATTTATATGGATGAGAAGTTAGATGCTGTCGTGACGATTGCCACAAAAGGTATATCGCTTGCCAATGCAGTAGCTAACGTATTAAATTTACCAGTAGTGGTAATTAGAAAAGACAATAAAGTAACAGAGGGTTCTACTGTTTCTATTAATTATGTTTCAGGATCATCTCGTAAAATTGAAACAATGGTTCTATCTAAACGTACATTAGCTGAAAATTCTAACGTACTTGTGGTAGATGATTTTATGAGAGCAGGTGGTTCAATAAATGGCGTTATGAATCTTATGAATGAGTTTAAAGCCGAAGTAAAAGGGGTATCTGTACTTGTAGAATCAAAAGAAGTTAAACAAAGATTGATTGAGGATTATACTTCTTTAGTCAAATTATCAGATGTTGATGAATATAATCAGGAATTTAAAGTAGAACCTGGCAACAGTTTGTCTAAATTTTCGTAAAAGGAGTTTTTACAGCATGAAAACAATTAATACAAATAAAGCACCGGAAGCTTTAGGACCATATTCACATGCAATGGTTGTGAACAATTTAGTATTTACATCAGGACAAATCCCATTAGATGCTGAAGGGAATATTGTTAGCGATGATGTAAAAGAACAAACAAAACAAGTACTTGAGAACTTATCTGTTGTACTTGAAGAAGCAGGTTCAGATTTAGAATCTGTAGTAAAAGCAACTATCTTTATTTCTGACATGAATGAATTTCAACAAATAAACGAAGTTTATGGAAGTTATTTCAGTGAACATCAACCAGCACGTAGTTGTGTTGAAGTTGCACGCTTACCAAAAGACGTTAAAGTTGAAATTGAAGTAGTAGCTAAAGTTAAAGGATTATAATTTTCTTAATTAAAAAATTGTCAAGCTTCTAACCAATCAAAGATATATACTAGGGGGGCTCACTGCATGAAAGTGACAGATGTTAGACTTAGAAAAATACAAACAGATGGCAGAATGAAAGCACTTGTTTCAATTACACTTGATGAAGCGTTTGTAATCCATGATTTACGCGTAATTGAAGGTAACTCAGGTCTTTTCGTTGCTATGCCAAGTAAACGTACACCAGATGGTGAATTCCGTGATATCGCGCATCCAATCAACTCTGATATGAGACAAGAGATTCAAGATGCCGTTATGAAAGTATATGACGAAACAGATGAAGTGATTCCTGATAAAAATGCTTCATCAGAAGAATCAGACGAAGCTTAATCAAATATATAAATTTTCTACAGGTTCAGCGCATGTTTTGTTGAACCTGTTTTTTTATGACAAGATTAGCGAAAACAAAGAGGTTTCAGAGATGGAAACGAAAGTTAAGAATATGAAAAATTCTTTTTTATTAAATCAGGTTTCTGGCTGTCTCCTATATTGAAACTCGAAGTTGAGTTAAATTATAATAACTATGAAGTGTAAAATTTATTGGAGGGTTACCATTCATGCAAAGAAATGCGGTAATATTAGCAGCTGGCAAAGGCACAAGAATGAAATCAAAACAATATAAAGTGCTACATAAAGTTGCTGGCAAATCAATGATTGACCATGTACTAACAAACGTAAAACGTGCAGGGGTAGATGAAATTGTTACGATTGTAGGTCATGGTGCAGATCAAGTGAAAGAAACATTAGGCGATCAATCGTTATATAGTTATCAAGAAGAACAACTAGGAACAGCACATGCGGTTAAAATGGCACAAGAACACTTAGAAAATAAAGAAGGCACAACGCTAGTTGTATGTGGTGACACGCCTTTAATTACAGCTGAAACACTAAATAAATTAATTGAACATCATAAACAAGCTAAAGCGCAAGCAACGGTATTATCTGCTACGGCTCAAATTCCATTTGGCTATGGTCGTATTGTTCGCGATGATAATAATCAACTTAGCCGTATCGTAGAAGAAAAAGATGCGACAGAAGAAGAAAAGCGTTTAACTGAAATTAGTTCAGGAATTTTTGCATTTGATAATAAAGTTTTATTTGAAAAACTTGCTCAAGTTAAAAATGATAATGCCCAAGGTGAATATTACTTGCCAGATGTGATTGCCTTAATTTTAGAGGATAAAGGTATCGCAGAAGTTTATCATACGGATGACTTCAACGAAATTATGGGTGTTAATGATCGCGTAATGTTAAGCAATGCAGAAAAAGCATTACAACAACGCATTAACATTCAACATATGCAAAATGGGGTAACAATTATCGATCCTACGACTACATTTATTGGTCCAGATGTTGAAATTGGTATGGATACAATTATCGAACCCGGCGTGCGCATCAATGGCACAACTAAAATCGGTGAAGAAACAGTGATTGGCCAATACTCAGAAATCAATAATAGTCAGATTGGTTCACATGTTGATATTAAACAATCTGTTATTAATGATTCAGTCGTTGGTGATAAAACAAAAGTAGGGCCATTTGCTCAATTACGTCCAGGCTCAAATTTAGGCAATGAAGTTAAAGTAGGTAATTTCGTAGAAGTGAAAAAAGCAGAACTTAAAGATGGCGCGAAAGTATCTCACTTAAGTTATATTGGTGATGCAGAAATCGGTGAACGTACGAACATTGGTTGTGGTTCTATTACTGTTAACTACGATGGTGTTAACAAATTTAAAACAATTGTTGGCAAAGATGCATTTATCGGATGTAATACAAACTTAGTGGCCCCAGTAACTGTCGGTGATGGTTCTTTAATTGCAGCTGGTTCTACTATTACGGACGATATTCCACAAGACAGCTTAGCACTTGCTCGTGCGCGTCAAGTCACTAAAGAAGGCTATGTTAAAAAATAGTTTTTTAATAATATAAAGAACTTCTTTTTTTAGTTTTTTTGTTGAACATAGTAAAAGTTATTGATTTTTTATATAATAAGAGTGTCTAAGTAAAAAATTGGAGGACTATAAATGTTAAATAATGAATACAAAAATTCATCTTTAAAGATTTTCTCTTTAAAAGGGAATGAACCGTTAGCACAAGAAGTTGCTGATCGAGTAGGGATTGAATTAGGTAAATGTTCTGTAAAACGCTTCAGTGATGGTGAAATTCAAATTAATATCGAAGAAAGTATTCGTGGTTGTGATGTCTTCATTATTCAACCAACATCATACCCTGTTAATTTACACCTAATGGAATTATTAATTATGATTGATGCTTGTAAACGTGCATCTGCAGCGAATATTAATATTGTAGTTCCTTATTATGGTTATGCACGTCAAGATAGAAAAGCACGTAGCCGTGAACCTATTACAGCGAAATTAGTAGCTAACTTAATTGAAACAGCTGGTGCAAACCGTATGATCGCATTAGATTTACATGCGCCTCAAATTCAAGGATTCTTTGATATTCCTATCGACCACTTAATGGGCGTACCAATCATTGGTCAACATTTTGAAAATGACCCTAACATTGACCCAGAAGAATGCGTAGTTGTTTCACCTGACCATGGTGGTGTAACACGTGCACGTAAATTAGCTGACATTTTAAAAACTCCGATTGCTATTATTGATAAACGTCGTCCAAAACCAAACGTAGCTGAAGTCATGAATATTGTTGGTGATATTCAAGGACGTACAGCAATTATTATTGACGACATTATTGATACAGCAGGTACAATCACATTAGCTGCCCAAGCACTTAAAGATAAAGGTGCTAAAGAAGTTTATGCATGTTGTACACACCCTGTTTTATCAGGTCCTGCTAAAGAGCGTATCGAAAATTCAGCAATTAAAGAATTAATCGTGACTAACTCAATCTTACTTGACGATAGTCGCAAACCAGCAAATACAAAAGAATTATCTGTAGCTGGATTATTAGCACAAGCAATTATTCGCGTATATGAAAGAGAATCAGTGAGTGTATTATTTGACTAAAATTTACAAATGCGTTTGACTTCTCATTTCCAACCGTGTATAATACATTCGTTCGTGGTTTTACGAACTAATAAACACTTGCAAGCAACTATTAAGTTGATGGGTAAGTGAGGATAAGTTTAGACATTTCATTAATATATGAGAACATCGCATATTGACAGGTGTTGTCAGATAATAGTACGTGTCAAAACTTTAATATGAAAGGTGGAAATACGAATGGCTGCATTAAAGTCAATCATCCGTCAAGGTAAACAAACTCGTTCTGACCTTAAAAAATTACGTAACACAGGTAAAGTACCTGCAGTAGTTTATGGTTATGGTACTAAAAATACTTCAGTTAAAGTTGATGAAGTTGAATTCATCAAAGTTATTCGTGAAGTTGGACGTAATGGTGTAATTGATTTAGGCGTAGGTTCTAAAACAATTAAAGTAATGGTATCAGATTATCAATTTGATCCACTTAAAAACCAAATTACACACATCGACTTCTTAGCAATCAACATGACTGAAGAACGTACTGTTGAAGTACCAGTTCACTTAGTAGGTGAAGCTGCTGGCGCTAAAGAAGGCGGCGTAGTTGAACAACCATTATTCGACTTAGAAGTTACAGCTACTCCAGAAAACATTCCTGAAGCAATCGAAGTAGACATCACTGAATTACAAATCAATGATAGCTACTCAGTTGCTGATATTAAAGTATCTGGTGACTTCACTATCGAAAACGATCCTGAAGAATCTGTAGTAACAGTAGTACCTCCAACTGACGAACCAAGTGAAGAGGAAATCGAAGCTATGGAAGGTGAAGCTGCAACTGAAGAACCAGAAGTTGCTGGCGAAGATAGCGAAGAAGAAAAAGAAGAAAATAAAGACGAAGAATAATTCGTTGCAAACTGTCGACAAAGTTTCTGACTTTGTGGGCAGTTTTTTTATTCTCATGGGCTGGGTTGTAAAGAAATTCTTAGATGAACATTTACTCATTTTTGTTGCGACGCTTTCTTGCGGGAAAGGCTTAAGCCTGTAGTCTTGTAAAGCAGTTCTTAAATGGATTGACATTACACTTAAGTTGAGACGCTTGCCTAGGGGGCTGGGTCGAGCCTTGGTCTCGACACTCATCCTGCTCCCTCAGGCGTCGCTCAACTACGTTCCATTATCCATTTTAGAACTACTTACCTAAGTGCTATAGCACTTAGGTTCATTAATAATTAGCATAGGAGTCTTCACAACTACACTTCGTAATCTACCTTAGAACTACTTACTTAAGTGGGCGAACACTTAAGTTCAACATAGTACTGGTCCTTCGAGAGTCAGTTATAAATTTTTCCAGAGACGAAGAATAGTTCGTCAGATTCTCTTTTTTAAATATAGAATAATTCAACAAAATGATAAATGGTTTTTAAGGATCTAGAATAAAAGATAATATTTTAAAGCTACAACTCAAATTTATAGTAGTGAACTGAGTGGAGGAGACGATTATATCAAGCTCATCTCCGCTCTACTCATCCTTGCGGGGGTGGAACAATGAATTCTGTTCCGCTCCTTTTTTGTGTTATGATAGGGAATGTTATAGAATAATGATTAATCAATATGACGGACATCTGAACTGGTGAAAACGTCTATTAAAACACA
Source organism: Staphylococcus petrasii (assembly GCF_002902565.1). GTDB lineage: Bacteria > Bacillota > Bacilli > Staphylococcales > Staphylococcaceae > Staphylococcus > Staphylococcus petrasii. Next base: position 26,575 of record NZ_PPRC01000004.1, read on the forward strand.
TTGGAGGTTGCACGTATGAAATGTATTGTGGGTCTTGGAAATATAGGTAAACGTTTCGAACTAACAAGACACAATATCGGCTTTGAAGTGATTGATTATCTTTTAGAGAAACATCACTTTTCATTAGATAAACAAAAGTTTAAAGGCGCTTATACGATTGAACGCCTTAATGGCGATAAAGTCCTATTTATCGAACCGATGACAATGATGAATTTGTCAGGTGAAGCGGTAGGACCATTAATGGATTACTATAATGTTGATGTAGAAGATTTAATCGTCCTTTATGATGATTTAGATTTATCTCAAGGTCACATCCGTTTACGTCAAAAAGGAAGTGCTGGCGGTCATAACGGTATGAAATCTATTATTAAACATCTTGGTACCGATCAATTTAAACGTATTCGTATTGGTGTGGGGAGACCAACGAATGGTATGTCAGTTCCGGATTATGTATTACAGAAATTTTCAAAAGATGAAATGATAATAATGGAGAAAGTGATTGAACATGCTGCAGAAGCAGTAGAGTCATTTATTGAAAGTTCACGCTTCGACCATGTTATGAATGAATATAATGGAGAAGTCAATTGAGAACCATCATTTCAGATTATATACAGAAAGATAAACGATTCCAGGAACTCGACCAAGTCTTCGGCCAAGAGAATATTCTTGTAACTGGCCTCTCTCCCTCGGCAAAAGCGACGATTATTGCTGAAAAGTATCTCAGCGATCAACGCCAAATGTTATTAATCACAAATAATTTATATCAAGCAGATAAGTTAGAAACAGACATCTTACAATATGTAGACAGTTCAGAAGTTTATAAATATCCCGTTCAAGATATTATGACGGAAGAATTCTCAACGCAAAGCCCTCAACTTATGAGTGAACGTGTGCGCACGTTAACTGCCTTAGCTCATAATGAGAAAGGGTTATTTATCGTTCCATTAAATGGCTTGAAAAAATGGCTCACGCCTGTAGAGATGTGGAAAGACCATCAAATCACGCTTAATGTTGGTGATGATATTGATGTTGATGGTTTATTAAATAAATTAGTAAACATGGGTTATCGTCGTGAAAGCGTCGTGTCGCATATTGGTGAATTCTCTCTACGTGGGGGCATCATCGATATCTATCCATTGATAGGACAACCGGTCAGAATTGAATTATTCGACACAGAAGTAGATTCAATTCGTGATTTTGACGTCGAAACACAGCGTTCCAATGACAATATTGAAAGCGTAGATATCACAACTGCGAGCGATTACGTGATTACTGATGAAGTCATTCAGCATCTTCAAAAGGAATTGCAAGCAGCTTATGAACATACACGCCCTAAAATCGACAAATCAGTTCGTAATGATTTGAAAGAAACGTACGAAAGTTTCAAATTATTTGAAGCCACATTTTTCGATCATCAATTATTGCGTCGTCTTGTGGCGTTTATGTATGAGAAGCCATCGACGCTTATTGATTATTTTGAAAAGGATGCCATCATTGTAGCCGACGAATATAATCGTATTAAAGAAACTGAGAAGACGTTAACAACTGAAGTCGATGATTTTATTCAGAATCTAATTGAAAGTGGTAATGGATTTATCGGTCAATCATTCATGCAATATGACGGATTTGAAACGTTAATTGGACATTATCCGGTAACTTATTTCACATTATTTACGTCTTCAATGCCAGTAAAATTACAGCACATAATTAAGTTTTCATGTAAACCAGTACAGCAATTTTATGGTCAATACGACATCATGCGTTCTGAATTCCAACGTTATGTGCACAATGATTATACGATTGTTGTGCTTGTTGAAACAGAAACGAAAGTGGACCGTATTCAGTCAATGTTAAATGAAATGCATATTCCGACCGTGACAAATATTCATAGCGAAGTTCAAAGTGGCCAAGCTATCGTGACAGAAGGTAGTTTATCTGAAGGTTATGAACTACCGTATATGCAATTGGTCGTAATTACTGAGCGAGAGCTTTTCAAAACAAAACAGAAAAAACAACGTAAACGTACGAAAACGATGTCGAACGCTGAGAAAATTAAATCTTACCAAGATTTAAATGTAGGCGACTATATCGTTCACGTACATCATGGTGTGGGACGTTATTTAGGCGTTGAAACGCTTGAAGTAGGAGACGTTCACCGCGACTATATTAAATTGCAATATAAAGGTACGGACCAACTGTTTGTACCTGTCGATCAAATGGACCAAGTCCAAAAATATGTCGCTTCTGAAGATAAATCACCGCGTCTTAATAAATTAGGTGGCTCTGAATGGAAGAAGACGAAAGCGAAAGTTCAACAAAGTGTTGAAGACATTGCAGATGAACTCATCGCACTTTATAAAGAACGTGAAATGTCTGTCGGTTATCAGTATGGCGAAGATACGGCGGAACAAACCGCGTTTGAAATGGATTTCCCTTACGAACTTACACCAGACCAAGCGAAATCAATTGAAGAAATTAAAGGTGATATGGAACGTGAACGTCCTATGGATCGCTTACTTTGTGGTGACGTAGGTTACGGTAAAACAGAAGTGGCCGTACGTGCAGCCTTTAAAGCGGTGATGGAAGGGAAACAAGTGGCATTCTTAGTGCCAACAACAATTTTAGCGCAACAACATTATGAAACATTAATTGAGCGTATGCAGGATTTTCCAGTTCAAATTGAACTTATTAGTCGCTTCCGTTCTGCAAAAGAAGTTAAAGAAACGAAAGAAGGATTGAAATCTGGTTACGTTGACATTGTCGTCGGCACTCACAAATTATTAAGTAAAGATATTCAATATAAAGACTTAGGTTTATTAATCGTCGATGAAGAACAACGTTTCGGTGTACGCCATAAAGAACGTATTAAAACATTAAAAACGAACGTCGATGTATTAACACTTACAGCGACACCAATTCCTAGAACATTGCATATGAGTATGTTAGGGGTACGTGATTTATCTGTTATTGAAACACCACCAGAGAACCGCTTCCCAGTCCAAACTTACGTACTTGAACAAAATAGTAATTTTATTAAAGAAGCTTTAGAACGTGAATTATCACGTGATGGCCAAGTGTTCTATCTTTATAACAAAGTACAATCGATTTATGAGAAACGTGAACAACTTCAAATGTTAATGCCAGAAGCTAACATTGCGGTCGCACATGGTCAAATGACTGAGCGTGACCTTGAAGAAACAATGTTAAGTTTCATCAATGGGGAATACGACATCTTAGTGACTACAACCATCATTGAAACAGGTGTAGACGTACCAAACGCTAATACATTAATTATTGAAGAAGCGGATCGCTTTGGTTTAAGTCAGCTGTATCAATTACGTGGACGCGTAGGTCGTTCAAGTCGTATAGGTTATGCTTATTTCTTACATTCAGCGAATAAAGTCTTAACTGAAACTGCCGAAGAACGTCTACAAGCAATTAAAGAATTTACTGAATTAGGTTCAGGCTTTAAGATTGCCATGCGTGACTTAAATATCCGTGGTGCAGGTAACTTATTAGGTAAACAACAACATGGCTTCATCGATTCAGTCGGTTTCGACTTGTACTCACAAATGCTTGAAGAAGCGGTTAATGAAAAACGTGGCATTAAAGAAGAAGCGCCTGATGCTCCAGAAGTAGAAATGGAATTACACCTTGATGCTTACTTACCGGCGCAATATATTCAAAATGAACAAGCTAAAATTGAAATTTATAAAAAGCTACGTAAAGTAGAAACAGAGGAACAACTTTTCGATATCAAAGACGAATTAATTGATCGTTTCAACGATTATCCAGTAGAAGTAGAACGCCTATTAGAAATGGTAGAAATTAAAATCCATGCCTTACATGCAGGTGTGACGCTGATCAAAGATAAAGGCAAACAAATTGAAGTCTTCTTGTCAGCGAAAGGCACAGAACAAATCAATGGCGAAGAACTATTTAAACAAACGCAACCTTTAGGACGCGCAATGAAACTTGGTGTAAAAGAAGGTAAAATGCACGTCACTTTAACGAAATCAAAACAATGGCTCGAGAATCTGAAATTCTTAGTTAAATGCTTAGAAGGAAGCATGGTTATTGAACATGAACTCTAAACACCCATCAAGACAAGCACCACCATCATCGACATCCAAAGAAACATCAACTAATCAGACATCAACGAATCCAGCATCATCGAAAGGTTCATCTCAACAACATGCTGCTTTCAATGGCGTCGTCGTACTAACCTTAGCGCTCATCATCGTGAAAGTCTTAAGCGCCATTTATCGCGTCCCATATCAAAACGTGCTTGGCGACACAGGCCTCTACGCCTATCAACAGATTTATCCAATCGTCGCATTAGGCATGATCCTGTCGATGAACGCCATCCCAAGCGCCGTCACACAAACATTAGATAGCAACGGGCAGGCCTCTGCCTTTTCCAGAGTGCTCATCGGATTCCAACTAATAGGATTGGCCATCTTCGCCATCATCCTAGTCCTAGCCCATCCCATCGCAATACTCATGGGCGATCCACACCTAGCACCCATGCTGAGAATGGCAAGCCTAAGCTACCTCTTCATCGGCGTACTCGGCGTATTTCGCGGCTACTACCAAAGCAGACAACGCATGCACATACCTGCCATTTCCCAGGTAATAGAACAATTCATCCGCGTCGGCATCATCATCGTTGCCATCACACTATTCATGTTGAAACACTGGACTATATACCAAGCCGGCACACTCGCCATCCTAGCCTCAGCACTAGGATTCCTAGGATCAAGCCTATATTTAATGTTCACTAAGCCTTTCCCTTTGAAAAGGCAGAACCCAACAGCCCACATCCCGTGGAAACAACTACTAATAGCAACCGTCATATTCGCCTTAAGTCAGCTATTAGTCATCATGTGGCAATTTATAGATAGCTTCACAGTCGTTCATACCTTACAGTCATTTGGACTTCAATTCAAACAAGCTATCATGCAAAAGGGCATATACGATCGAGGCGCCTCTTTCATTCAAATGGGGCTCATCGTCACAACGACATTTAGCTTTGTACTCATTCCATTGTTAACACAAGCAATTGAAGACCATAATAAAGTACAAATGAATCGCTACGCCAACGCCTCACTGAAGATTACAATTTTAATCAGTGCGGCTTCAGGCGTCGGATTGATTAATCTATTACCGATTATGAACCAGGTCTTCTTTAAAACGGATAGTTTAAGTTTCACATTAGGTTTTTATATGTTAACCGTAATATGCGTGTCGCTTATCATGATGGATATTGCTTTACTGCAAGTATTTAATCGTATTCGCCCAATAATAACTGGCGTTATAATAGGGTTGGTCTCTAAAACCATTCTGAACATCGTACTTATCCATCATTTCGGTATTGCAGGCGCAAGTGTAAGCACCGTTCTTTCACTTGTCTTGTTTGTCATCGTGTTACACATTGAAGTTATGAAACATTATCGTTTTAATCGCATGCGTTATTTTATATTAAAGACACTATTCGCCTTAGCTATTATGTCGCTTGTAGTGCAATGTGTGATGTATATCATGCCACCCGTGGGACGTTTAGGCGGACTCGTAGAACTGCTGATTGTAGCCGTTATTGGCGTCGGTGTTTTACTCGTCTTAGTTATGCTGATGAACATTTTAGGATATAAAGAACTTAAACATTTACCATTTGGAGATAAACTTTATCACATGAAGAAAGGAAGACGTTCATGACACACACAATTACTATTGTTGGTTTAGGAAACTATGATATAGATGATTTACCGCTTGGTATCTATCGTTTCCTTAAAGAACAGCAACACATTTATGCACGTACGCTTGATCATCCGGTAATTGCTAGCTTACAGAACGAATTAACATTTGAAAGTTTCGACAGCATTTATGAGAATAACGATGATTTCGCGTCAGTGTATCAACAAATTGTAGATACATTGATTGAGAAAGCAGAAACTGGTGATATCGTATATGCAGTGCCAGGCCATCCTCGCGTAGCCGAAACGACAACGGCTAAGTTGCTTGAATATAGCGCAACTCATGACGATGTAGACGTTAAAGTATTAGGTGGCAAAAGCTTTATTGATGATGTATTTGCTGCCATTGATGAAGATCCTAACGATGGTTTCACTTTATTAGATGGGACTGCTTTATCTGAAAATGTGTTAAACATTCGCACGCATACACTTATCACACAAGTATATAGTGCTATGGTTGCCGCGGATATTAAAATCACATTAATGGAACGCTATCCAGATGATATGTTAGTCAAAGTCGTGACTGGCGCTCATAGTACAGGCGCTAATGTAGTAGAAGTCCCATTGTTCGAGTTAGACCGTGACGAAGACATTTTCAATAATTTAACGAGTGTCTTTGTCCCTAAAGTAACGAACGATGAAGCGATGTACCAAGACTTCGATTTCGCAGTTCAGACAATCGACCGCTTAGTAGACGACGAGAATGGTTGTCCATGGGATCGCGTTCAAACGCATGAGTCGTTAAAACGTTATTTAATTGAAGAAAGTTTCGAACTCTTTGAAGCCATAGACAATGAAGACGATTGGCATATGATTGAAGAACTTGGTGATATTCTATTACAAGTGTTATTACATGCCAGCATTGGCAAAAAAGAAGGCTACATGGATATTAAAGAAATCATTGAAAGCTTAAATGCGAAGATGATACGTCGTCATCCACATATTTTCGGAGAGGAAGAAGCGGAATCTATCGATGACTTAAAAGATATTTGGGCGACAGCGAAAAGTAAAGAAGGCAAAACACCTCGCGTAAAATTTGAGAAAGTATTTGCAGACCATTTCATGTCATTGTATGATAAAACAAAAAATAAGGATTTTGATGAAGAAACCCTTAGAAATTTCTTACAACAAGGGGAGCGTAATTCATGAGATTAGATAAATATTTAAAAGTATCACGACTAGTAAAACGTCGTACATTAGCAAAAGAAATCAGTGACCAAGGTCGTATCACTGTGAATGGCAACGTAGCCAAAGCAGGTACAGACGTAAAAGTAGAAGACGAATTAGTGATTCGTTTCGGTCAAAAACGCGTTACTGTGAAAGTTACAGGTTTAAGCGAACATGCATCAAAAGAAAATGCTAAAGGTATGTATGACCTAATTAAAGAAGAACGTATTAACAATGAATTCAATGAAGAATAGATTGAAGGAGGTGGCAAGCTATGAGTAATAAGGTAGAAAATATTGGTAACCAGTATACCTCTGAAAGAAATCGTAAGAAAAAGCGTCAACAAAAAAAGATGCGCGTGGTACGCCGTCGTATCACAGTCTTTGGAGGCTTGCTGTTAGCTATTATCATTATTCTATCTATCATGCTTGTCGTCCAAAAGCACAGTAATGATCAAGCAGCCGTTGAACGTAAACATAAAGAAGAACAATTCCAAAAGAAACAAGATGAAGAACTAGCATTAAAAGAAGAACTCAATAATCTAAATGATAAAGATTATATAGAAAAAATCGCAAGAGATGATTATTACTTGAGTAATAAAGGCGAAGTCATATTTAAATTGCCAAATGATAAGAAATCATCAGATTCTCAATCCTCCGATAGCAACTAGATAATTGGAAGATAGTTAGAAAATAGCGATGGTTATCTTGTACAAAATAATCATTTTATAGCATTGTGAAAATATTAAAACAGGAATATAATAAGGTTAAAATCGAATCAAAATCGGGAGGATTTATTTAGAATATGTCAATCGAAGTAGGAAATAAGCTAAAAGGTAAAGTTACTGGTATCAAAAAATTTGGTGCGTTCGTAGAGTTACCTGAAGGGAAAAGCGGCTTAGTTCATATCAGTGAAGTAGCTGATAACTATGTTGAGAATGTAGAAGACCATTTATCAGTTGGAGACGAAGTTGAAGTAAAAGTTTTATCAATTGCTGAAGACGGTAAAATCAGTCTTTCAATTAAAAAAGCGAAAGATCGTCCACGCAGACCACATCATAAATCTCATCAAAACAAATCACCTCAACAAAAAGGTGAAGATTTTGAAAAGAAATTAAGTAACTTCTTGAAAGATAGTGAAGATAAATTAACTTCAATCAAACGCCAAACTGAATCAAGACGCGGCGGTAAAGGTTCAAGACGTTAATTTGAATATACTCTAGAGGTCAAAGTTAAACTATAACTAGGGACGGGCATGCATGCTCTATGAAATGTATAGTTTATATGCGCAACAGGTAATCGACTTCTGGTACTTATTATCTGTGCGGGGGTGGGGCCATGAATTCTATAGTTAGAATTCAGTCCCACTCCTTTTTTGATAATAACACCCACCAGATGCGAAGATAGAAGAAAGAAGTAGGAGGGCGACAAAGTGGAAGTGAACACATCACTATGGGATGAAAAAGATCATATTGTCATCGCAGTATCTACTGGTATAGATAGTATGTGTCTTTTACATCGCTTACTGCATGAGCTTTCTCATACTTATGCGCGTATCTCATGTTTACATATTAACCACGGCTTAAGAGAAGCCTCACAACAAGAAGAAGTATTTATTCGTGACTTTTGTGCGCAACATAATGTGCCTTGTTACGTAAAGCGTTTAGATTTATCTGGATTAGTGCAACAAGGTAAAAGTATTCAAGCAGATGCTAGGCAACAACGATATGCATGGTTTGATAAGATGATGCAACAACTTGAAGCGGATGCTTTGTTAACTGCCCATCATTTAAATGATCAACTAGAAACGATTTTTTATCGTGTATTTACTGGAAGGTCGACGCGTAGTTCACTTGGCATGGATAACGTGTCTTGGCGCGCACATTATAAATTATGTCGACCATTATTAAATACGTATAAAGCTGATATTCGTAGCTACCAACAATCGCATCAGGTTCCTTACTATGAAGATGCTTCAAATAGTGACAATAAATACGCACGCAATGATATTCGCAATCGACTTTTGCCTTCTATTGATGACAATGCAGACCTCGATACAGCTCAATTATTAAAATTAAAAGCATGGCATGATATACAATTACAACATACACGCCAACGCGTGAATGAATTTATTCAACAAGAAGTTGCAATCAACACAGACCGCACACATATGCAATTTTCACGAGAGGCTTTCAATCAACTGGATAATATAACTAAAATGGTATTACTGGATCAATTGTTTGAGTCTATCCATTTGTGGAATTCATTTTCAGAAAAAAATTATGAAGAGTGGTTTGAACAAATTAGCAGTCGAGTAGCACAAATTGAGATTACTCTTTCTGAAACATGGATAATTCAAATTGCTTATGATAAATTTATAATAATGGCTAAAAAAGAAGCACCTGTACTCAAAGAGCAAGTGGTGACACAACCTGGAACTTACCGTTTCGGAGACTATGTCATCACCATTCATGCGCATAACGCTTGCTGGGAAGGGCCTTTAACGATTCGCACACGTCGAAACGGAGATAAAGTTAAGATGAACGGACGTGAAGGTCATAAAAAGGTGAGTCGCTTGTTCATTGATAATAAAGTGAGTAACGATGAACGTGCACAAATGCCATTGATTGAAGACCAACAACATACTATTATTGCTGTGGGCCATTTATATATAAAATCAAATTATAAGGATAATATAGAGATTAAAAAAATTGGAGATGAATGATAAATGAAGGACGATTTAAAAAGCATTTTATTAACAGAAGAAGATATTCAAACGATTTGTAAAGAATTAGGTGAGCAAATCACTCGCGACTATAAAGATAAACCACTTGTATGTGTAGGTATCTTAAAAGGTTCTGTAATGTTTATGGCAGACTTAATCAAACGTATTGATACGCATTTAGCGATTGATTTCATGGATGTTTCAAGTTATCACGGCGGTACAGAATCTACTGGAGAAGTTCAAATCTTAAAAGACTTAGGTTCTTCTATTGAGAATAAAGACGTGTTAATTATTGAAGATATTTTAGAAACTGGTACAACTTTAAAATCAATTACTGAATTACTTCAATCACGTAAAGTTAATTCTTTAGAAATCGTAACATTATTAGATAAACCAAACCGTCGTAAAGCGGATATCGAAGCGAAATATGTAGGTAAGAAAATTCCTGACGAATTCGTTGTAGGTTACGGTTTAGACTACGCAGAACACTATCGTAACTTACCATACATCGGAACATTAAAACCTGAAATTTACAGCAAATAATTAAAGGTTTTTGAACTAATAAAAAAGTCTGTGACATGAGACTTTTTGCTCTGGGAAACTCTAAATAGAACTTAGAAACTAATTGTTTCTAAGTAAGTAAAACTAGTTATTAAAATAACTGTTTTGCTTTAGCTTCCCAAAAGCAGGATTTTTGGTAGCGGGGCCCCAACACAGAGAATTTCCTTAAGAAATTCTACAAGCAAAGCAAGTTGGGGACTCACGACTCGACAAAATTTGAAAAACAATTTTTCTCATCGTTCGGTTCTGCTCAAATCCTAAGCGCTTTTGTCCAGACCTTGTTTAACTATACTTAATTTATAATTTAGTGTAGACTTCATTTTATATTAATTATTTTTACTCTGAAAAGTATGGGATGGTTATGAAAAATTTGATTTCTTTTTTCAAAAAGAAACGGTTCGAAGGTAGAAATAATGATATTGGGAAATTGAAAAATAGAAAAGTGCTACAAAAGTTGAAATGCTAGCCTTCAAGAGAAGTGTTGTGTTACAATTTTTGTTAGCTTTATTATAGAAATAGGAGGAAATGACGCATGCAGAAAGCTTTTCGCAATGTGCTAGTTATCGCAATTATTGGCGTTATTCTATTCGGCGTCTTCTCATATATAAATGGGAATGGCACTCAACCGAAACAACTTTCCTATTCACAATTTGTAGAAAAATTGGATAAAGGTGATCTTAAATCCTTACAAATCCAACCTGAGCAAAATGTGTACTTGGTAAGTGGTAAAACGAAAAATGATGAAGATTATTCTTCAACGATTTTATACAATAACGATAAAGACTTACAGAAAATTACAGATGAAGCACGCAGTCAAAAAGGACTAGATTTTAAAGTTAAAGAAGAAGAAAAACAAAGTGTATTTGTCAGCATGTTGACTACACTCATTCCAGTATTAGTAATTGCTTTATTATTTATCTTCTTCCTTAGCCAAGCACAAGGTGGCGGCGGTGGCGGTCGTATGATGAACTTTGGTAAATCTAAAGCGAAAATGTACGACAACCAAAAACGTCGTGTTCGTTTCACTGATGTTGCTGGGGCAGATGAAGAAAAGCAAGAATTAATCGAGATTGTTGACTTCTTAAAAGATAATAAGAAATTCAAACAAATGGGTTCAAGAATACCTAAAGGTGTTTTATTAGTGGGCCCTCCAGGTACAGGTAAAACATTATTAGCACGTGCCGTTGCAGGTGAAGCTGGCGCCCCATTCTTCTCAATCAGTGGTTCTGATTTCGTTGAAATGTTCGTCGGTGTAGGTGCGAGCCGTGTACGTGATTTATTCGAAAATGCTAAGAAAAATGCACCATGTATCATTTTCATCGATGAAATTGATGCTGTTGGTCGTCAACGTGGTGCTGGTGTTGGTGGCGGACACGATGAACGTGAACAAACACTTAACCAATTATTAGTTGAAATGGATGGTTTCGGTGAAAATGAAGGAATTATCATGATTGCTGCAACTAACCGTCCTGATATCTTAGACCCTGCGTTATTACGTCCAGGTCGTTTCGACAGACAAATTCAAGTTGGTCGCCCAGATGTAAAAGGTCGTGAAGCGATTTTACATGTACATGCTAAGAATAAACCACTTGATGAAACAGTAGATTTAAAAGCTATTTCTCAAAGAACACCAGGATTCTCAGGTGCCGATTTAGAGAACTTATTAAACGAAGCGTCATTAATCGCAGCACGTGAAGGTAAAAACAAAATTGATATGCGTGATATTGAAGAAGCTACAGATCGCGTTATTGCAGGTCCAGCGAAGAAATCACGTGTTATCTCTGATAAAGAGCGTAACATTGTAGCACACCACGAAGCTGGTCACACAGTTATTGGTATGGTACTTGATGAAGCAGAAGTCGTGCATAAAGTAACTATCGTACCTCGTGGTCAAGCTGGTGGTTATGCGATGATGTTACCTAAACAAGATCGTTTCTTAATGACAGAACCAGAATTATTAGATAAGATTTGTGGATTATTAGGTGGACGTGTATCTGAAGATATTAACTTCCATGAAGTATCTACAGGTGCTTCTAATGACTTTGAACGTGCCACTCAAATTGCGCGCTCAATGGTTACTGAATATGGTATGAGTGAAAAACTTGGACCATTACAATTCTCATCAAGCGGTGGCGGACAAGTATTCTTAGGTAAAGATATGCAAGGTGAACCTAACTACTCTGGTCAAATCGCTTATGAAATTGATAAAGAAGTACAACGTATCATTAAAGAACAATATGAACGTTGTAAACGCATCTTATTAGAACATGAAGAGCAATTAAAACTTATTGCTAAGACATTATTAACTGAAGAAACATTAGTAGCTGAACAAATTCGTTCATTATTCTACGATGGTGTATTACCTGAAGTTGATTACGATGCTGCTCGCGTTGTTAAAGATGATGACGATTCAGAATTCAGTCAAGGTAAATACGGTAAATCTTATGACGACATTCGCAAAGAACAATTAGACGAAGGTCATGAAAAAGAAGAGGAAGACCGTGAAGAACGCCGTGACATTAATAACGAACGTAGACATCGTCAACGTGAAGGTAGACCATATCATGATGAACAGGATCGCTTACGTGATGGTTCTCATGAGGATCGTCATTCAGGTTCTCGCAGAGATTCAGACGATGAGGATGATACAGGCTACGAACAATCACCAAATATTGACAAGCCTTATAATCCAAACGATCCTAAATAGATAAATACTATCTTTGAAGATTAAAATCTCTTTCACTGAGGTACATGCCTTAGTTGAAAGAGATTTTTTAATACGTTATATATAGCGTCTCGAGTGATGGGCGTAAAGCAAGTTACTTCATATTCTTATTAAACAAGTGTAGAATAAGTGTCCTTAAAGATAACAAATTATTAGGTTTTTAATTTTCCAAAAAATAAGTAATATAAAAATATAAACTGCAATAAAGGAGATAAATAAATGACACATGATTATATAGTAAAATCATTAGCTTTCGATGGAGAAATTCGTGCTTATGCTGCTTTAACTACTGAATCTGTCCAAGAAGGTCAAACACGTCATTACACATGGCCAACAGCATCAGCTGCAATGGGCAGAACAATGACAGCCACTTTATTAATGGGGGCAATGTTAAAAGGCGATCAAAAATTAACAGTCACAGTAGATGGTAAAGGACCAATTGGACGTATTATTGCTGACGCCGATGCGCAAGGTAATGTACGTGCATACGTTGATCATCCTCAAACACATTTCCCACTTAATGCACAAGGTAAATTAGATGTGAGACGTGCAGTTGGAACAGATGGTTCAATTCAAGTTGTTAAAGATGTAGGCATGAAAGACTACTTCTCAGGGGCTAGCCCAATTGTATCTGGTGAATTAGGTGAAGATTTCACATATTACTTTGCTACAAGTGAACAAACACCATCATCAGTAGGATTAGGTGTATTAGTTAATCCAGATAATTCAATCAAAGCAGCAGGCGGATTTATCATTCAAGTAATGCCTGGTGCGAAAGATGAAACCGTTACTAAATTAGAAGAAGCAATTAATAACATGCAACCTGTATCTAAATTAATTGAACAAGGTTTAACGCCAGAAGGTATCTTAAATGAAATTCTTGGAGAAGATAATGTTCAAATCTTAGAAACAATGGATGCGCAATTTGAATGTAACTGTAGCCACGAAAAATTCTTAAACGCAATTAAAGGATTAGGTGAAGCAGAAGTTCAAAGCATGATTGAAGAAGACCACGGTGCTGAAGCGATTTGTCACTTCTGTGGTAATAAATATCAATACTCTGAAGGTGAATTAGAAGAGTTGCTTGCTACTATGAAATAGGTGATTCGGGAAATTATATGTGCAGACTGTAGAGTGTAGGTAAACTATCGCAGTCTGTATATTTTAATTAATTTTTCGACGAGCAAACTCTGCACAATCTTCTGTGTTTATTAAAATGGGTTTGTGGGAAAGTTATCATATATAAGAAAAAAGTAACTTTATTAGTCATGTAAAAATAATTATCTTTGTCTTTTTAGAAAATTCTGATAGAATATAACTATATCCGATAGAAAAACTAAGTTTTAAATTAGAATGTTAAAGGAGCGTTTTTTCAATGGCACAAAAACCAGTAGATAATATTACACAAATCATTGGCAATACACCGGTAGTAAAATTAAGAAACGTAGTAGACGAAGATGCAGCAGATGTTTATGTAAAATTAGAATATCAAAATCCAGGCGGTTCAGTAAAAGACCGTATCGCATTAGCTATGATCGAAAAAGCTGAAAAAGAAGGCAAAATTAAACCTGGCGATACAATCGTAGAACCTACAAGTGGTAACACTGGTATTGGATTAGCTTTCGTATGTGCTGCTAAAGGTTATAAAGCAGTATTCACAATGCCTGAAACAATGAGTTCAGAACGTCGTAACTTATTAAAAGCTTACGGTGCTGAATTAGTATTAACACCAGGATCAGAAGCTATGAAAGGTGCTATTAAAAAAGCCAAAGAATTAAAAGAAGAACATGGTTACTTTGAACCACAACAATTCGAAAACCCAGCTAACCCAGAAGTACATGCATTAACAACTAGCCCAGAACTTGTTGAACAATTCGAAGGTAAAGAAATCGATGCCTTCTTAGCAGGTGTAGGTACAGGCGGTACATTATCTGGCGTAGGTAAAGTATTAAAAGAAAAATATCCTAACATCGAAATCGTTGCAATCGAACCAGAAGCTTCACCAGTATTAAGCGGTGGCGAACCTGGTCCACATAAATTACAAGGTTTAGGTGCAGGTTTCGTACCAGACACATTAAACACAGACATTTATGAAAGCATCATTAAAGTTGGCAACGATACTGCAATGGAAATGGCACGTCGCGTCGCTAAAGAAGAAGGTATCTTAGCAGGTATTTCTTCAGGCGCAGCAATCTATGCAGCTATCCAAAAAGCTAAAGAATTAGGTAAAGGTAAAACAGTCGTAACTGTATTACCAAGTAACGGTGAACGTTACCTATCAACTCCATTATATTCATTCGACGACTAATTAAACGTCGGTATTCATACGCTAGTGAAGCTTCATTGCTTTGCTAGCTTTTTTATTTTTTGAAAAGGCACTGCAATAAACGCACATATTCTAAACTAATTCTATAATTACGAACACTGCAATGTTCCTCAAATGAGTGTATCATTAAAAGTGAGTAAAAAATTGAAATGTAGCTGTAGAGTTACGTTTTCATTTTCAAAATAGCGAAGGGTGACAATAATGACGAAAACAAAAATTATGGGCATCTTAAATGTGACGCCTGACTCATTCTCTGATGGAGGAAAATACAACTCAGTCGAAAACGCCGTGGCACGTGCCAAAGAAATGATTGAAGAAGGCGTAGATATTATAGATGTTGGGGGCGTATCTACAAGACCAGGCTACACTGAAGTGCCATTAGAAGAAGAATTGGAACGTGTCGTACCTGTTGTAGAAAAATTAGTGCCATTAGGTGTACAAATATCGGTTGATACGTATCGTAGTGAAGTAGCCGAAGCTTGCTTGAAACTTGGTGCAACTATGATTAATGACCAATGGGCAGGATTATACGATCCTAAAATTATAGATAAAGTCGCTGAATATGATGCAGAAATTGTATTAATGCATAATGGAGATGGTCATCGTGATCAACCTGTAGTAGAAGAAATGTTGTTATCTTTAATGACTCAAGCAAATAAAGCTGAAATGGCTGGTATCCCGCAACATAAAATTTGGTTAGACCCAGGTATTGGTTTCGCGAAAACGCGTGAAGAAGAAAATGAAGTCATGGCGCGATTAGACGAGCTAGTAGCGACAGAGTATCCAATTTTATTAGCGACAAGCCGTAAACGTTTTATAAAAGAAATGATAGGTACAGAAACGAAAGCCCTAGAACGTGATGAAGCCACAGCTGCTACTACGGCCTATGGTATAATGAAAGGCGTTAAAGCCGTACGCGTACATAATGTTCAATTAAATGCACGTTTAGGCCAAAGTATGGACTTCTTAAAGGAGAATGAAGATGAACGACATAATCTTTCTTAAAGGTATGCGTTTTTACGGATATCACGGTGCACTTTCTGCAGAGAATGAAATTGGACAAATCTTCGTAGTCGATGTGACATTGAAAGTAGACTTAGCTGAAGCGGGTCAATCAGATGATGTCACTGATACAGTGCACTATGGCGAAGTATTCGAAGATGTGAAAGAGATTGTGGAAGGACCACCTTGCAATTTAATTGAGCATCTAGCTGAACGTATTGCAAAACGTATAAATTCACACTATAATCGTGTAATGGAAACGAAAGTCAGAATCACTAAAGAGAATCCACCTATACCAGGGCATTATGATGGTGTAGGCATAGAGATAGTGAGGGAGAATCGTTAAATGGTACAAGCATATTTAGGTTTAGGAAGTAATATTGGAGATAGAGAACAACAATTACAAGAAGCCATTCGACTGCTTGATAGTACAGAAGGTATCGAGGTGGTTCAAACTTCCCCAATCTATGAAACCGCACCAGTCGGCTATACGGATCAACCTAATTTTCTAAATTTATGCATAGAAATCAACACAGAATTAAAGCCTCAAGCACTTCTAAAACATTGTTTAGAAACGGAGCAACATTTGCATAGAGTTAGAGAAATTCGTTGGGGCCCTAGAACGCTAGATGTAGACATCTTACTATATGGCGACGAAGTAGTCGAAGAAGAGGATTTAAGCATTCCGCATCCTCGCATGAATGAACGTGCCTTTGTATTAATACCTTTAAATGATATAGCCTCAAATAAAGTGGAACCTCGTTCTAATCAAACTATCGGCGAGCTAGTTATGGCAGACGATACCGTTAAGAAGTATAAAGATTAAGAGGTTATTATTTGAAAAGGCTCCGGGTAAGGATAAAGGAGAAAATGCTTTATTACCTTTCCATCGTTTAGTAGAATTAAAAGGTGAAAATGGTGAAATGAAAATGCTTCAACATGCATCTTAGTACCTCAAACGTGCAAAGTTAACAGTCAAGCATAAGAAACATTAAACCAGGCTAATACTGAACAAAAATGATAGATATCTTGCTTGTAAAACTTCCAAAATGAATAAATGGAATGACTTGTAAGAATAACGAAGCTAAAGGAGAGAAAGTTATGTCAGAAGAAATGAATGACCAAATGCAGGTCCGTCGTCAAAAACTACAAGAATTAATCGATTTAGGAATCGATCCATTTGGTAAACGTTTTGAACGTACGGCGACAGCTAGTGAATTAAAAGAACAATGGGATCAATTCTCTAAAGAAGAGTTACATGATAAAGAAGACGACAGCCATGTTTCAATCGCTGGTCGCTTAATGACAAAACGTGGTAAAGGTAAAGCTGGATTTGCACACGTTCAAGATTTATCAGGCCAAATCCAAATTTATGTACGTAAAGACCAAATTGGAGAAGAAGACTTCGATAATCTTTGGAAAAGTGCTGACTTAGGCGACATCGTTGGTATTGAAGGTGTAATGTTCAAAACAAATACAGGCGAATTATCAGTTAAAGCTAAATCATTTACATTATTATCAAAAGCTTTAAGACCATTACCTGATAAATTCCATGGTTTACAAGATATTGAACAAAGATATCGTCAACGCTATTTAGACTTAATTACAAACGAAGAAAGCACACGTACATTTATCAACCGTAGTAAAATCATTCAAGAAATGAGAAACTACTTAAATCAAAGAGGTTACCTAGAAGTTGAAACACCAATGATGCATCAAATCGCTGGTGGTGCTGCTGCACGTCCTTTCGTTACACACCATAATGCATTAGATGCTACATTATACATGCGTATCGCGATTGAATTACACTTAAAACGTTTAATCGTAGGTGGACTTGAAAAAGTTTACGAAATTGGTCGTGTGTTCCGTAATGAAGGTGTATCAACACGTCATAACCCAGAATTTACAATGATCGAATTATATGAAGCATACGCTGACTATCACGATATCATGGATTTAACCGAATCAATGGTTAGACATATCGCACAAGAAGTCTTAGGTTCAGCAAAAGTTCAATATAATGGTGAAGAAATCGATTTAGAATCTGCTTGGACACGTTTACACATTGTAGATGCTGTTAAAGAAGCGACAGGTGTAGACTTCTATCAAGTTAAATCTGATGATGAAGCTAAAGCTTTAGCTAAAGAACATGGTATTGAAATTACAGAGAACATGAAATACGGTCATATCTTAAATGAATTCTTCGAACAAAAAGTAGAAGAAACATTAATTCAACCAACATTTATTTATGGTCACCCAATTGAAATCTCTCCATTAGCTAAGAAAAATCCTGAGGATCCAAGATTTACTGACCGTTTCGAATTATTCATCGTAGGTAGAGAGCATGCAAATGCATTTACTGAGTTAAATGATCCTATCGATCAACGTCAACGTTTCGAAGCTCAACTTGTTGAAAAAGAACAAGGTAATGACGAAGCACATGAAATGGATGAAGACTACATTGAAGCATTAGAATATGGTATGCCTCCAACAGGTGGACTAGGTATCGGTATTGACCGTCTAGTTATGTTATTAACAGACTCACCATCTATCAGAGACGTATTATTATTCCCATACATGAGACAAAAATAATAAATAGCAAATTATTTAGGCGCTATCTACCTGAGTGTAGATAGCGTTTTTTGTATTTAGAGGAATATGTATTTAGAGGAATATGTATTTAGAGGAATATGTATTTAGAGGAATATGTATTTAGAGGAATATGTATTTAGAAGGGGTTTGTATGCATAAGTTAATAATGATAAGCTTTGTTGAGAAATTGAAAAGATATTAATAAAACGTTAAAGAAGTATTAAAACAGACTAAAATTCAATAATAATAGCAAAAGTAAAAAAGAGTGAAAAATTCATTAGAAATTTATTGAAAAAAGAGTAGTCACAGAGCCAATGATGTGCTAATATATTATGAGTGTTCTCGAAAAAGAACAAACTAATTAGTGATTTCAAAAACTAATTAAAAAATTAAAAAAAGTATTTGACATTATCATTTAAATGTTATATGATATAAAAGTCGTCAAAAACGAAAGTTAATTTTGTAAAACGCTTGTAAAAGAAATTTTAACAAAGTGTAAAATTGGCTATTGAAAGTTAAAATAATCGATAGTATAATTGATTGAGTAAGTTATTGTCTGGTGACAATGGCAAGGAGGTCACACCTGTTCCCATGCCGAACACAGAAGTTAAGCTCCTTAGCGCCGATGGTAGTTGGATTTACGTTCCG
>NZ_PPRC01000049.1 GCF_002902565.1 Staphylococcus petrasii
AAATATTATTGCATAGGTTGATTCATTAATAAACTTTTAAATGATTAATTGAGGTATCATAATTTAAATATACGTTTTAATTAATTATTATTAATTAATTATTAGCTATTTATGTATTTTTGTAATTTGACGAATTATTTTTTCTCATTTCTCTTTTATTTCGAATGCTTTTAAATGATATAGATAGCATCAAATATTCTATAGTTTCAATAACATGTGTTTTATTCAAATGAACAAATATAGGCACATATTTTAAAATATCTTCGGATATTAAAGAGAAATATTTTAACAAAAAAATAATTTACATTACAAAATATAAATGGTTTCAAAAAAGAAAATAATTATAAAAAATAGGTTTTTATGGTATTAAATTTGGGAATGTTAAAATTTAGAAAGTGAATTTTAATATATTTAAAAATTAAATAAAAATCTTAAGATTCTTTTAATTTTATAATTTAATAACAATAACTAAGGAGGTGTGTTTAGAAATGCATAGATTTAAAAACTTTATCCTTGGCCTATTAATAGTTGCGATTGTTGGTTTTTTATTGTTTATGTACATAGATGATAATCGTATTAAACATTACCAAGACTATTTCTTACAATTCAATTGGTTCCAACCATTACTAATTGGTTTAGCTGCTTTACTCGTATTAATTGGTATTATATTGGTATTTAGCATCTTTAAACCAACATATAGAAAACCAGGTCTTTATAAAGACTATAATGATGGACATATTTATGTATCACGTAAAACAGTTGAAAAATCTGCATATGATGCATTAGTTAAATATGATGAAATCAGACAACCAAACGTGGTTACTAAATTTTATAATAAGAAAAACAATTCTTACATTGACATTAAAGCTGATTTCTTAGTGCCTAATGATGTGCAGCTGAAATCATTAACTGAAAGTATTAGATCTGACATTAAACATAACGTAGAGCATTTTACTGAAATGCCTGTTAGAAAATTAGAAATTAATGTTAGAGATCAAAAATCTGCCGGGCAACGCGTACTATAAGGGAGGGATAACGTGGTTGATAATAATCAAGATAGTCAAGATTCTACTCAACAAATTATCGACTTCCTAAAGTCGTATAAATGGCGGATTATCGATTTCTTTGTATTTTTAATTATTGCAATCTTATTCTTGACTTTAGGATTCTGGAAAACAATTTTAATTATTGTTTTATGTTTAATCGGAGTTGGTATTGGGTATATAAAAGACTGTAAACAAGATTTCATGAACTTATTAAATCGATGGAGTTAAACTTCATTATAATAAAAGGGTTCAGATGAATAAAAATTAATTATTAAAATAAAATCTTTATTTAAAAAGGAGAAATATAATGGCTGAAGATAATAATAAAGCTAAACAAGCATATAATAACCAAACTGGAGTAAATGAAAGAGAAAGAGAAGAACGTCAAGAACAAGCACAACAATACAGAGAAGAACGTCAAAATAACCAACAACATTTTGAAAATAAATTAACGTTCTCTGATGAAGTTATCGAAAAAATTGCTGGTATCGCTGCTCGTGAAGTAAGAGGTATCTTAGAGATGAAAGGCGGTTTCACTGATAGTATTTCTAACGCTTTCTCAAGCGGTAACAACGTAACACAAGGTGTTTCTGTTGAAGTTGGTGAAAAACAAGCGGCTGTAGACTTAAAAGTCATCTTAGAATACGGTGAATCAGCTCCAAAAATTTTCCGTAAAGTAACTGACTTAGTTAAAGAACAAGTTAAATACATTACTGGTATAGAGGTTGTCGAAGTTAACATGCAAGTTGATGATGTAATGACTAGAAAAGAATGGGCTCAAAAAAATAAAAATAACAATAACAACAATAACTCCGAAAAATCAAATTTACAATAATCCTATTAACAAAATAGTTTGGGATATAGATCCTAAGGAATTGTCAGTAAATGAGTTTAGTATAAATTCATTTATTGACTTCTTTATTTGTAATACTTCGTAGTGTTGAGAATTAAATATATAAAAGATGAAATTAGTAAAAAAATAAGTTGAGAGCATCCGTCACCGCAAAAGTGAAGGATGCTCTAGTTTTATTGAAATATACATTTCATTTTGTTAAATAGCGATTGATAATATCTTGAAAATCATTGTTAAGTACCGTTGTTATAGAATCATCATTCATAAAATCATCATAGATTTTATCAAGAATTTCTTCATCTTCAATTGCTGCGAAATGATGTACTAGTCCTTTTACTATTGAAACGTAATCATGCGATGCTAAACAACTAGCAACCGTTCGCCAGTCTGAGTGTGTGGTTTCATGGTTCATAGATAATCCTCCTTTTATTTCAAAGTCCATTTTTGACGTGCTTTAGGGTTAAGTGGATGCATAATTTCATTTGTTGCTGGGTTTATGAGTTTTTTAATTTTCTTTTTGTGAGGCTTTAACATTTCCATCACTTGCGCTACACGTTCGACTACAACAGGGCGCTTCGCATAGGCACCATAAGCAAGAATCACTGTTTCACTTTCACTTATCGCTTTCATCAAGTGAATGTCGGTGTGTTCATCGTATGGCTCGTTGATATGTTTGAGATTTTCTGGACTTTTAATATTAGAGAATAGATTTACAAGATATACAGCACCGTATCGTTCTGAATTCGCTAATTGATTGAGGATAAGAACAGTTGTGAGATCGAGTGATAATACACCATCTAAATGGGGGTACATCGTTATCACTGTACAAGCAGGTTTCTTTTCATCCCATGTTTTCTTGAGTAAATAACGGTGCTTTTTATCCTTGCTAAATATGGCTTCTGTGTATATCGTACTTTTTATTGTATTCATATATCGTCACTTCCTTTAGTATTCTTCTGGTAAAAGCATCACATAATAAAAAACGTCTACGCCATCTTCACGAATGACGTAGACTTTCTTAGGTAATGCATTTTGATTTTTTACATAGTTTGTATAGTGATATTCCAATTTGTATGCAGGTTGTTCTTGTTCATGTGTGATTGAGAGTATATTCTCATCTTCTTGCAGTTTAAAAATGTGTAGGTAATCTGTCTGAGGTTGATTGTCTCGTTCTTTTACCATATTCCAAAGTAAGATTTGAAGGTCTAGAGATAGGTGTTCACTAATCCCTCTGGTGATATATCGATTAATTTTCATATTATTTTACCTCGTCTTGAATTTCTTTCATGATGATAATCGCTTGGCTAATAATCGTAACAGATATTTGTGCCACTTTGATCCAATTATTCATGGTGATTCCCTCCTTGTTTTAGTAAATGACGTTCATCGATAAGCGTGTTTTTAGTGTCTGTGAGGTAGAGAAAATCCATATCAAAATGATTCAGATAACCAATACTGATGAGTTGGTTATTGGCGTACATAAGAAATGGATAGATACTTAGCTCATGTAGTTCATCGTTATAGTAGGTATAGGTTTCAAGTGTGAGATGTGCAAGTGGGGTATGGTCTACAAAGCGAGTAGGAAGTATATTTTCTGCTGCATCTTCTAACGCTTCACATCCCCATGTTTCATTGTTAGATAGTTGGAATAGACGAGTTATATATTGTTTGAGTTCTTGAGTGGTTGTTTTCATATCATTGCCTCCTAGATAGTGTGATAGTGATGTAATTCATATACATCATTGGGATAATATATATTTGATTTGTCATTTATTACGAATCCCGGTGGGAATAAGAGAAAATTCCATATAAAAACCCGCTACAAACGTTGGTGTGACAAGGAAATCCCGTTATCCCGCTCATTTCTCAGGAAATATAGCTATATATTTATATATCATTTGGGATTGTAGATGTCAGTACGACTTACTTTTTCTTTTTATATTATTTATTTATAAATAATAATGGGATTTCGGGATTACGCTTGCGTAATCCTTATCCTACATGTATTTATCAAATCCCATTGTTATCCCGTTGGTTTATCATGATGGGATGTTCTTTCGTCATTCAATATAAGCTATAAATTGAATCATCAATGATATATATATCGAAATTTTCTATTAGTTGAGTGTTATTGGATGACGAAAGGACAATAAGTATAAATTTAACTTGTTTAAGGAAAAAATAAAGGCGAAGTGCTCCTCAGCACTTCGCCTAAAATTTATTCAAGAGAACTATTTATATTTTAATTGATTTATCATTTATAGTGCAGTAATACCACCATCTATAACAAATTCTGATCCTGTAGAATAAGAAGCATCGTCAGACCCTAAGAAACATACAAGTTTAGATACTTCTTCGGGTTGTGCAACTCTTCGCATTGGAATTGTTTTTTCGAATTCTTTAACGGCTTCTTTAACATCGTCTTGTTCTAACATTGGTGTTTTTATAACACCTGGGTGTACTGAATTAACTCGAATATTGTATGGAGACAATTCTTTAGCCGCAGCTTTTGTCATACCTCTGACCGCAAATTTTGTATCTGTATAGCCAATTGCACCACCAACAAGACCATTCATTGAAGAAATATTGATGATTGACCCTTGTTTTTGACTTTTCATAATTTTTGATACAGTTTTGATGCCTAAAAATACAGATACTTGATTAATATTTACAATCTTCATATAATCTTCTAATGATATTTGGTCAATTGTTTTATTGTATGTGATTCCTGCATTATTAACCAATACATCAATTCGATTCCATTTGTTCATAACTTCTTGAATGACATGATTCCAATCCGTTTCTTTAGATACATCATGTTTGATAAATAAAACATCGTCTCCAAGAGAATTAGCTGTTTTTTGACCTAATTCATCATTAATATCAGTTATCACGACTTTTGCGCCTTCAGCTATCGCTTTTTTGGCATGAAGTTTTCCCATACCTTGTGCACCACCTGTAATAACGACGACTTTATCTTGTAATTTTCCCATTTTAAAACATCCTTCCTCTAAATTAATATTGTTCATAATTTTATTGTATACCTAACTCAATCAAGAAGCTAAAAAAGTCACTTATACTTATATATGAATATAGAGTGTTTGAGATAAAAATAAAGACGAAGTGCTGAGGCGCACTTCGTCGATAGGGGTATTATGGAAGAGTTGTTTAGTGATTTCATGATTGAGTTTTAATGTGACATAGAATTGCTTTTTACGATGTTCGTCTTTACGAATATCTATTCGGTCAATGACTGTGAGATATAACGCTTTGAGTTGTGATTTATCCATGGATTCTACGTTTTGAAATATGCGACGTAAAACAGCGGATAGTTGTTTCGTATTATATGACGTTTTCTCTTGATTTTGTTGTTGCTTCAGTTGATTAATTTGATTCGTAATGTCATTCAGTTGTGTTTCATATTTATGGATTGTTTCTTTGAGTATTGTTGTTAAGTCTGGATTATCTTCGATTGTTTTAATCAAGTTGTCTAGTTTCGCATGGATTTCATCGTATTGTTGTTGTTTATAAGCGATATCATGGTTCAATGCACCAATATCGACTTTATTCTCTTGATTGACACGTTCTAAGACTTGGTTAATGACTTTATCACTTTTGACAATTTCGAGTATTTGATCCATGACGTATTTCTCAATCACATCAGCTCTAACACTATTCGCAGAACATACTTTTGACCCCTTGTTGCGAAAGTTACTACAAGAATAATAGCGTATTCGCTTCTTGGTACCATCTTTCAATGTGTTCGTTGTGTTACTAGCTGCCATTGGTGCACCACATTGTGGGCAGTGAATAATACCTGTTAATAGGTTGGTTCCTTTTCCATGAACTTGGGGTTTTTGACTAACTTGCTTCATACGTGAATGTACTTTATCCCATAGTTCTTGACTAATGATAGGTGAATGCTTCCCGTCAGCTATTATAGGATTGTCATTAAGACCTTTACGTCGTTTCTCATTCCAGTCTTTATACTTCGCAAATTGAATTTTACCGATGTAGAAGGGGTTGGTAAGGATATAAGCTATAGCTGATGTACTAAATGGATTACCTTTCTTTGTTACATAACCTTTATGATTAAGTGCGTTAGCCATTTTTCGATAACCATGACCTTTAGCATATGACTCAAAGATATATTTGACGATATTCGCTTCATGTTGATTTATCATGAGTTCATGCTTGCTATCCGGTATTTTGTCATAGCCCAGCGGCAAATTGCCTTGATAATAGCCTTCTTGAGCACGTCGGGTTTGTCCCATGAATACGTTCTCGACAATATTGTTTCTTTCAAATTCAGAAAAGCTTGCAAGTATTTGTAACATGAGTTTACCCGAAGAAGTGTTGACTTCCATACGTTCAGATAAGCTGAAGAATTCGACATTTTGACGATGAAGGTCTTCAACTATTTTCAGTAAGTCTGATGTATTACGTGCGAGTCTATTCGTTTTATATACCATGACACAATCGATATGACCTTCGTTCGCATCTTTTAACAAACGTTGTAGTTCTGGTCGGTTCATAGACTTTCCTGATATACCACGATCGTCGTATATATCTTTGACCTCGAAATGATGAAAGTTACAATATTCTTTGATTTGATTGATTTGTCCGTCGATACTATATCCTTCAGTACTTTGCATTTCTGTTGATACACGAACATAGATACCGACACGTTTTTGTTTGAGTTTTTGCATGATTTTTTCATCCTTTCTGATTAAGCAATCGATGATTATACCGCTTGATTAACAATGTTTAGTGGCTCATCTTTTAAATAGATTCCGCTTAATTCTTTATTTTTAGTAATATGAATTTCATCAATATAGGGATACAGCATGTTTAACGTGAAACTTTTCTGTATAGTCTTTTGTAGTGATGCTTTTATCCGAATATCACTTATTGCTTGTATAGGTTTATTCTGTAGATTAATTGATTGGGACTGTTCTCTGAATGTTTCTACATCAATTTTTCCTTGTGCTAAATTTTCAATAAGCTTTTTCTGAGTTAATGTGTTACTAGTATCATGCATCCTTTGTTTTTTGAGCTGTTTCTCAATAGCATGTTTGATTTTCGAATAGAGCTGTTGGTCTCGAAAGAATTTTTTGCAAGATTCTAAGACCTGTTTTTCTAGGTTTTCAGCGTTTATGCCTTTAAAGTCACATATAAAACGTGATGCATTCATGTTTTTAGGGCAGACATAATAACGTAATGAATGATTGGTTTTTCTAATGGCCATATTGGTAAGGGTTGAACTACAATAAGGACATTTGATCTTTTGTTTGAGTAAATTAGCAGAAGGCGTGCGCTTTACTTGTTTATTTACTCGTATTGCTTGAGCTTGTTCGTATATACTGGTCGAAACAATAGATGGGAACATGTTGTCATATTGTCCATATTGATTGATAACGCGACCACAATAATTAGGATTCGTGATAATAGCGCGTACTTGGTAGGGTTTACGATTAATACATTTATCATCTGTTTCTAGGTATTGCGCGATTTTCTTATAACCATAGCCTTGAAGATAATAATTGAATACAGCTTTGACGGTAGGTGATTCATCATTATTAATGATGAAAGTACCATTTTGATAGTGATAACCGAAAGGCGCATGGGTTGTTATGAGTTTACCTTGTTTTGCCTTTTCTTTAAGACCATTCTTGACTTGTTCACCAATATTATCGGACTCTAATTCTGCGAGACTTATGAATATATTAAGTTTTAGGCGATCAAACGCTTTATCCATATCAAAATAGCCATCATGAATACTTAGAATATGAACATGATACTTTTGACACAGTTTCATAAGTTTTAATGCATTTTTCAAATTACGATGTAGTCGATTCAAGCGATAACAACATAATACTTCACATTGTCTTTGTTGAATGCGTTCGATGACTTGTTGATAACCTGTTCGATTATCCGTTCTGCCTGATTGCTTATCGCTATAAAAGATGATGTGTTGGATATTGTATTTTTTAGCGAGCGTTTCGATAGTTTGTTTCTGTGCGGTGAGTGATTGTTGCTTGGTTGTACTTTGGCGTAAATAACCAATAGCTTGTTTCATCGAGTTTCCTCCTTCCAAATTGATAATATATATTTATGAACGAATTTATAGATGAGCCCAACACCTGCTGGTGTTGGGCGTTATTATTAGTCATCAGCATGATTAATTTCTTCAACAACTAAATCAGCTAGTAATTCAATCAATTCATCCATTTTATCTACTCCTGTACGATTTCATCTTTAAGTTATTAAAAATCAATTAAATCATCGTTCTGTTTTTTCCATGATTCAAGTATCTTTTTGTTATCCAAGTTAATTTCAGCTTTAATAGGTTCAGCATCTTTAGTTAGACCAAAAATAGACGCATACTCTGAATCTAACTTTAAATGATAAAAGACAAGTGACTGTTTCTTGCCATAGTCATCTTTGACTGCTCTTTTCGTAGTTATTCGATCACGGTCAGATTCGATATATCCTTTATCCCTTAGTGCATTCACGACATTGTTGACATCTTGAAAATGATTCTCTATCAACATATTTTTAAATACAGATGCAATGATTTTGACTTCGATATAATTATCTTTTAAGGCAATTAGTCCATGGTTCTCCATCATATTCTTTAACGCTTTGTCATCAGAAAATTTACCACGGTTTTGTGCTACAAATTGCGTAATGACTTCGATCGCTTTATCTGCCAGTGATCGTTCAGAGACTGTATGAGCATGATAATCAATAAAGTAGTCTCTTATTTTAGCAACATCAATATCTGTAGCTAAAACACGACTTAGAATCTTGGCAGAAGTAGTGATAGTCGCATATCGCTTAAACATACGAATACCAGTATTATTTGTTTCATTTTTCAATGTTTCATTAAACCAATGATGCTCCTCTTGAAACCATTGAATTACTTCATCTTCACGGTTTATAAGATATTTAGCTACTAACGGTAAAACATGACCATAGTTTAGTGCTACAGATTTTTTAATATTATCAGAATTTGTTGCATCTTTAGTAAACTCTTCATTAATTTCAATAGTTCTCACTCGTAAACCATCATTTTGAGCAGAATCAGTAAAGATACTGTATTCAGAGGTTGAAATCACAGAAGTGCCCCAATTCTTAGGCGTTTTAACTTCTCCGTGTACATTGGAACGTTGACGCCCTTGACCTTCAGCGATAGAGTACAATAACCCCGTTGTATCTTTAAAAGTTGCTGATGAGAGTTCATCAAATACAATAGGTATACCAAAATTGTTACTCAAGTAACCTTCAAGTGCATTACGTGTGGCATTCCAACTTCGAAAAAGTGTTTGATTACCTTTGGTTGGATTTCCAGCGACGGATACCGCTAAAGCTGCCGCTGTTGATTTACCGGTTGATGACTGGCCTGTAAAACTAAAGATAATTCCTGCAAATTCGATTTCACGTTTGTGCTTCAGAAAGCTTGTCACTAAGGCAGAAATCCCAAATACGACCGCTAACTCTAGAAGAAGATGGCCTTTGACTTCGTTAATATACGTATTTAACCAATCTTTAAATGTACCTTTAGGCTCTAATAGATAAGTACTATCGACAATAGGATCTAAAGATGCTAACTGATCATACTGTTTAGATGTATAAATGGTATCTATCATTACAATGTAACCATGGGGTGTTTCTATGATGCCCGAGCCATCATATAAATCAGAAGTGGGCATTTCATCGCGCATTAATTGTAGTGCATAGCTCAAATCTTTTATATAATTTTCATTGATACTGTGACCATATTTAATCAACGAAGGTAACTTTCGAGTTGTTAAAATATCAGAGTCAAATGTATGTTCTTTATCCTTACCGTTAGAAATAATTATTTTTTCTGTATTTTCTAAGGCATGCCAAAATTTAGCTTCAACAGCCATACAACTAGACATAGTCACTACTTTTTTCTCATCTCCATCTTTTTTAGGTGGGATAGTTTTATGCCAACCCATTGTATCTAAATGGTATAGGCCTAGTCTAAAAATGTCATGATGACTCATTAGCGAACACCTCCTTTCGAAGGGTTGCTATTATGGTGTGGATTAGGACCTGTTTTAAGATAAGCTAAGTGTCCATGAGTATCCTTACCGATAACGATAAATGGGACATTTGGCGTATGTTTAACAAAATATGCAAACCAACGACCAACCTCTTGTTGAACTGTTGTTGGACAAATAACATTAGACGCAAGATTCAAATCATTAAATGTAAATACAGCACCTGTTTTCAAATTGAAAGCTATTCCCAAAACTTTGCGTTTTAACAATAAAAAGTGGAAACTCTTTTTACTCATCTAGATCATCCTTTGTACATTAGTCACCATTTAAATGATGCATTTGTATCTTATATCTCTACTGAGATATAAAGTTCTAAATTTGAGAGGAAAATATTAGGACATTGGTATTACACCTTTTGATAAGTAAAAAAACCCAACGATAAAAATCGTTGGGTTTAAAAAAGTAAGCTAATAATATAATTTAGATCCACTATTCAATTTTTTTAAGCGTAATTTATAAAAATCATTAATTACCTGAATCGTTAATTTATCGAGAAGACCATTGTAATCGTTATTAAAAGTCTCCCTACTATATATTTCACTAATATTATAATCTTTAAGGTTTGAAATTAATGAATCTTCTATTTTCATTGTTAATTCTGGGTGCTGTTCAATTGTATTGCGAACTAATATTTTTAATTGAGTATTTCTTACATAACCATTAATAAGATTTTCGAAACGAATTAATTTTTCTTCGTGTTTATCTATTATTGTATTCAATTCATTTTTTAAACTATTCAAACTGTGTAAGGCAATTAATATATCGTATTGAGATGCTTCTTCGATAATACGACTTGAAACATTGACTACTTTATCAATTAAATCAGTTATAGCAGTGAATAATGTAAAATGAAATGTATCTTCAATTGTTGTTAAATAAAATAACTCATTATTACTAATTAACTTATTTTTCTTCATAAATTTATCTATATTATTTTTAGATTTAATAATATCGTCTATTGTTAAATTAACTTTACGTGAACTTTTTTTCATAATACTACGGATAAATTTGAAGTAAGTATCATTATGATCGTATAGATTAAGAGAAACACCAATTACAGCCTGTCTAAATTGATCTATTTCATCAGATTGATTTAAGCTATTATTATTGTGAGATGAAGGTTTGATACTATTAGCTATTTCAAAGTATTGAGAGTTACTCTTTCTTTCTCTAATTAAACCTTCGATTACTAACTTTTTAAAATACTGAGATTTATTTATACTTGAGATATCTTTTTTTACATATGAATCTTGCTTTTCTTTATAAATGAGGTATCTTGTTAAAAAGTCGCTTATTATAATATCATCAATATTTTCTAACGATAAATCTCGATGTTGTTTTAATATCGTATGCTTTAAATCCTTAAAGTTTTCTAAAGAAGAGACTTGATCTTCATTTCTAATATAGTTTACTCGTTGTTTAATTTGCTCTAACTCAATATTTTTTCGAATTTCTTTCATAGCTTTGTTAGCTATTTTTTTAGCGAATTCTGTTGTATGGTTGATTGTTTCTAAGTAATCATTAAAATATGTTTCTAGCTCATTTAAATCTAATATATTCAAAATGGCTGTACCTTGATCAATAAACTCATTTAATAAGTCTTTAATATCAATTTTACTTTGACTATCAATAAAATAATGCATTTTATTTTTTATAAAATGTTTAGGGATTTCATCTATAAAAAAACCAGTTTTGTCACATTCCACAGTATGTTGCTCCACAGTTTGTTCATCCTGATTTATAAAATAGCTTACATATATAGTTTCGCTAGGTTGGGCTTTTCCACATATAAAATTTGGTCGGTATTCTTTAGGTAAATAATCATCTAAGTATTCTTCTAATATAAAGTCTGAATCAATTTTGTGTATAAAATAACTAAAGCTTTGAAACCACAGTTCAATTTTCCATTTATTTTTAAGCATAGTATTACTCACTTTCAATAATTCAATGTATAAACATAATGCTAGTTTTATTTTTAAGATATTTCAATAATGTTTACTAATTTTTCCCTATAAGATAAGATATACAATATAAACAGGGAACAAACGTTCCTATTGGAGGGGTCCTATGAAAAGGTCAGTCGAGTCTTTCAGTGAGTTACATCAAGTTTTAAAGAATTATAGAGATAATAGCTTATGGTTATTTAGAGGTCATAGTAATTTGAATTGGAGTTTAGTTCCGAAAGCTGGTCGAGCACCTTATGATAAATATGATGATGAAGAAACATTTTATGCCTGGAAACGTCAAGCAATGATATTTTTAAAAGAAACTTATAGTGATTGGGATATGCTAACTATAGCGCAACATCACGGATTAGCTACTAGACTATTGGATTGGAGTTTTAATCCTTTAGTTGCTGCCTTTTTTGCAGTGCAAACATATGAGGATTGTGACGCTGTTATTTATGCCTATTTAAAAAAATCGGATATGAATATGAAAGGGGCTACGCCTTTTAAGAGTAAAGGAATAAAAAAAGTAAAGCCTAACGGTCTAGCTTCGAGAGTGGTTAGACAAAGTGGGATTTTTACTATTCATGAGCCTCCTACAAATTCTATTGAAGCTAATCTTTCAGAGAAAGAAGAACTACACAAAATCATCATAAAGAAACATTATCGTAAAAAATTAAGAGAAGAGTTATCTTATTATGGTATTAACGAATTATCATTATTTCCTGATTTAGATGGTTTATCTAGCCATGTTAATTGGATAATGGAGATAAATCCATACGCTTCAAATAATATAACGCAAGAATTAAATTCAATTAATGAATAAGATTATAAAAAGCGAGGTATTATATGTCAGTATTAGAAACTAAATTAAAAAGTCAAATGTCAAAATCTGCAAAAATAGTTAGAAATATGAATAAGTTATCAGATGAAATTGATAGATTAAGAAAAAGGATAGAAAGAATAAATAAAAAAAGAAAACCTACTTCCAGTAATATTAGAGATTTGGAAAAATCTAATAACCAATTAGTTACAAAGCAGCAAAAACTTACAGATTTACAAGTTGAGTATACTAAGATTGAGAAAAAAATTAATGAAACAAAAATTAATTTTCAAAAAGAGCAGTCTAGGAATCAAAAGAAATTATCCAGTATGTTAGATAAAAATACAAAAGGAAATGAAGAGATTATGGGAAAATTATTAACTAATTCAGATCAAATAAATGAGATATCAAATCAGATAAAAAAAGCAATGAATCAAAAAGAGATAATTGAATATGATGTCTTTCTATCCCATTCTAGTTTAGATAAAGAAGATTATGTATCTAAGATAAGTGAAAAACTAATAGAAAAAGGACTAAAAGTCTTTGAAGATGTTAAAGTTTTTGAAATCGGGAAAAGTCAAACAGAAACTATGAATATGGGTATACTAAACTCTCGATTTGTTGTAGTATTTTTATCCCCCAATTTTATTGAAAGTGGTTGGAGCAGGTACGAATTTTTATCCTTTCTAAACAGAGAAATAAATGAAGAGCATGTTATTATATTACCTATTTGGCATAAAGTGAGTGTTGAAGATGTACGTGCATACAACCCATATTTAGTAGATAAGTATGCATTAAATACAAGTGATTTTAGTATAGAAGAAATAGTAGGAAAAATTTATCAAGTAATCGTTAATTCTAAGAATTAGTAATAGTATTGGTTATCTACTTTAAAAGCAAAGAGGGATTTAAATGAAAAAAGCAGTGTTTTTATTACTAAATGAGTATACAGAATGGTAAGCAAGCTACTATTTCTCTATTTTAAATCAAAGCAGTGAATGGAAAATAGAAACAACTTCAATTTATGAATATTTTACCTCGACTGGTGGATTTACAATTAAAATAGATAATTTAATTAATGATATATGCGATTATGATGCTTTAATTATGATTGGTGGTAACAGTTGAGATGAAGAAGATGAAACACTAAAACGTTTCGTAGAAAATGCTTTTGTTAGCAATAAGTTTATTGCTGCTATATGTGGGGCAGTAGATTATTTAGGGAAACACGAGTTTTTAAATACTTATCAACATGCGGGTAATTCTCTAAAAACTTTAGAACAGTTTTCAGAGTATAATTCTAAATTTTATTTCGTTTCAAGACAAGCTATAAAAGACCAAAATTTAGTTACTGCTAATAGAACGGTAGCATTAGAGTTTGCCGAACTCATTTTGAAAAGATTTGAATTTGTATAGTAAAGAAAACATTGAAAAGCAAATCTATATGTATCAAAAAGGCTTCTATGAGTATTGTAATAAGTATGGTAATCCTTATCAATAAATTCAAAAATCGTATCACTATCTGATACGTAGAAATGTAATATAAGTGACGTAGATTTTGATACATGCATAAGAAACTTATCTCTTATCAAAAATTATGCATACTTCTTAAGAATATTTTGTATTATTTAGGTTAAAATTACCATAGAAATAAGGATGTAATTGTTTTAAATAATAAATGTAATTAAAGGGGGGGGATAATGACAAATGTTAAAGACGTGGCAAAGTTAGCTCAAGTTTCCACTACTACTGTATCTAGGGTTATAAGTAATAAAGATAAAGTAAAAAAAGAAATAAGAGAGAAATTATCAAAAATAACATTATGAAAGCGAGATCAGAACATAAGGTTTCTGGATGAATAAAAAAGACAATTTCTATTGAAATAATATAGAAATTGTCTTTTTTATGATTTTTTTGATTATTTTCAGCTCGTTGAGCTGCTACTTTTCTTATATTGAGTGTCATTAATACAAATCCCAATTCTCTTTTATTTTTATTTATTCCTCTAATGGATATTCGAGTGAAACCCGTTCTAATAATTTAAGTTTGAACCCACCTAAGTGAATATATGAGTTATTTTTTATGCTACAAAATATATTCAGATTTCAATAATGACATAAAATAGGCATCTTTATATTTACCTTTAGTGTAGAATTGCTCTTTGAGTAATCCTTCAGTTTTAAATCCTTGTGACTCGTATATATGAATTGCTTTTTTGTTATCTGCATCAACATATAGATAAATCTTGTGCATGTTTAAAATATCGAATGCATAAATTATCGCTTTTTCGAATGCGAATTTTGCATAACCTTTACCACTGAACTCAGGTTTAATAATTATTTGTATTTCACAATTACGATGGATGTAATTAATTTCTACTAATTCAACAATACCTACGACTTGATTTTCATCTTCAACAATAAAACGTCTTTCCGATTCATCTAATAAATGTTTATCAAATAAATACTGAAGTTCCGTTAAGGATTCATAAGGTTCTTCAAACCAATAAGGCATAATAGAATATTCATTATTTAATTCATGAACAAAAAGTAAATCGCTATACTCTAATGCTCTTAGTTTCATAATTCCACTCCCAAGATTTTCTTATATATGTGCATTATAAATATAAATAACAAATAAGTCATCATTCACTGTGAACACTTTATTTTAATAAGTCATCACATGCTAATTCTCATTTTCTTGTTATTCTCGATTTATTACTCTTACTATGAAACTTATAAAATTCTCATATTTGTTTGTATTTAAGAATAAATACGTCAATAGTAACAATAAAAAATAAATAATAGAGCATCCCTCACCGCTAAATGATATTGAGACGCTTAAAATTTATCTAGCCTTAAATGAGTCAATGGCTGCTTTGATTTCATCTCTAACACGTTGGAATTCTGACCAAGGTTTGCCAGCAGGATCGTCAAATCCCCAATGTTCTTTCTTTACATTAGGCGGCAATACAGGACAATTTTGATCAGCATCGCTACATAGAGTTACTACTAAATCGGATTGATGTAATATTGTTTCATCAATTAAATTAGAAGTATGGTTTGAGATATCAATTCCGACTTCTTTCATCGCTTCGATTGCTTTCGGATTGACACCGTGTGCCTCAATACCGCCAGAATATACTTGCCATTCATCACCTAAGATGTTCTTGCCCCAACCTTCAGCCATTTGGCTACGGCATGAATTACCTGTACATATAAAGTAAATTATTTTCTTTGTCATCATTGACACCTCTTTTTTAAAATATAATAAGTGTAACGTATAAACCTACTAATGTGATAAACAGAACAGGAATCGTAATAACAATACCTGTTTTAAAATATGTGCCCCATGAAATTTTTACTCCCTTTTGTGTTAAAACGTGTAACCATAGTAGTGTTGCTAAGGAGCCGATAGGTGTGATTTTAGGTCCTAAATCTGCACCAATGATATTAGCATAAATCATGCCTTCTTTGATTAAACCGGTAGTTGCAGATTGTCCAATAGCAATTGCATCAATTAATACGGTAGGCATATTATTCATAATGGCTGAAAGAAATGCAGATATGAAGCCCATACCTATCACACTACTAAACAATCCATAGTTTGATATGCTTGATAGCATATTAGCTAATAGTGCAGTAATACCCACATTTTTCAGACCAAATACAACTAAATACATTCCTATAGAAAAGAGCACAATATTCCAAGGTGCGCCTTTGATCACTTGTTTCGTGTTTACTACTCTCGATTGATAGGCCAATACAGTAAATATAAATGCAATCAAACAAGCAATTAACGATACTGGAATTTGAATAAATTCACTAACTATATAACCAATGAGTAAGATTGATAAAACAATCCATGAAAACTTAAATAATTTTGGATCTTTAATGGCTTGATCAGGCGTTTTAAGATTTTTAATTTCAAAATGGTTAGGAATAACTTTTCTGAAATATAGCCATAATACAACAATACTTGCAAGTAAAGAGAATAGATTTGGAATAATCATGCGGCTTACATATTCAATAAATCCAATATGGAAGTAGTCAGCAGAAACGATATTAACCAAATTACTTACAATTAATGGAAGAGACGTAGTATCTGCAATGAATCCACTTGCAATGATAAAAGGAAAAATGACTTTTTGATTAAACCCAAGATTTCTTACCATAGCGAGCACGATTGGAGTGAGAATTAATGCAGCTCCATCATTCGCAAAGAAAGCTGCTACAATAGCGCCTAACAACATAATGTAAACAAACATTTTAAACCCATGACCATTTGAGGCTCTGACCATATGTATAGCTGCCCATTCGAAAAATCCAATTTCATCTAAAATTAATGAAATGAGTATAACAGCGACAAAGGTTAACGTCGCATTCCAAACAATCCCTGTAACTTCAATAACATCCGAGAGACTAACAACGCCTGTAATAATGGCGATGATAGCACCAATCAATGCTGTAATACCAATATCTAACCCCTTAGGTTGCCATATGACAAAAATTAACGTTAATAGAAAAATAGTGATTGCTAATATCGTCATTGTTAACACTCACCTTTCTCTACTGTTTCACATATACATGGGACAGTACAGGAACTCAATAGAGTGAGTCGTGATGTAACGTTATCCAATACGTCATGATTCAATTTGTATAAAATTTTATTACCATCTTTTCTGGATGTAATTAAATTATTGTCTTTTAATACTTTCATATGATGACTTAATGTGGGTTGAGAAAAAGAAAAATGCTCTAATAAATCACAAGCGCATAATTCACCACAAGATAACAAATCTAATATTTCAAGACGGCTACTATCAGCCATCACTTTCAAGTATTGCGATATTTCACTATAATTCAATTTTTTCTCCCTTTCTACTTGAAATCTTTTATTTCGTTAATAATTTTTATTGTCACTTGATAAATTATATACTTGCTTAACTCCTAAATTATTAACTGGTTTAAAGTAGACTCTAGGTCTTATTATAATCAATAACATTAATATTCTGATATTCGATAAGGTATGACAAAGTAATTATCAAAACTTTCATTTTTAATTTTGTTTATCCAAAATGATTCATCTTCTTTTTTGTTACTAAAAAGGTCATCACGTTGATTTAGCGTAACTAACGATTGATTAACGACCCACCAATTATGGCCTATATTAGCTCTATTTAAATCTTCTACTAAACGTTTAGATTCTAAATAAGGTGTTTTTTCTGCTAGTGTTACGATTATCATCTGTGTTAAATTTTTATTTTGAATCTTAGGTAATAATGTTTCAACATTACTGGTAGTTTGAGTTGATTTTTTCTTTAATTCTCTATGATGATTTTCACTAGAATCAAGTAACAGCAAGGTATGGCCTGTAGGAGCTGTATCTACAATGACGTAATCTATGTCGTCTTGATTCTCCATAATGTCACTAAAGGCTTTGAAAAATGCTATTTCTTCTGTACAAGGTGATTTTAAATCTTCCATAATATAATCGATATCGTCTTGTGGTGTATCATCATTCACTGTGGCTAGTACTTCTTTTTTATACTTTTCTAATGCTTGTTCTTCATCAATATAAGCAGTATTTAAATTACTTGTAGTTTCAACATTAATTTCTTTAGTAGGGTCAGTAGTTGCTAAAAGAACACGATATCCTTTATTAGATAACGTTGTAGCTAATTGCGTTGCTACTGTCGTTTTACCAACGCCACCTTTTCCCATTGTAAATAAATATTGAACTTTACTATTTTCAATTTCATCGATTAATTTATTGAATTGCGGATGATCTTCAACAATAAAGTCATCATTTTCAATTAAGTTATCATCATTTAATAGATTAGTTAAACTTTCTATACCTTCTTCTTTCTGCTTTTTATATGGAACATAATAAGCATGATTGTTATTTAACCATTCAGTAAAATGATTAATGTTTTTATCTTGTTCTGATTTCATCTGACTCGAAATTAAACCGTGACTTTCTTCTATATAGTTGTTAATGATTACTTTGAATTTAGAAATTGACAGTTGTTGTAATTCTTGTTGCGCTCTTTGAATTTCATATATAGAAGAATGAGTAGGTCTCGCAACTAACATCATGGTCGTATCATCTTGGTTACGTAGTTTTTCAAGTGCTGAATTATATTTAACTCTATTTTCATTTAAACCTGATAATTGACCTAAGCAAGAAGCGTCATTACTCGTTGTATTTAAATAATCTGTCCATGCGGAAGGTAATTCAAGCATTCTCAAGGTGTGACCTGTTGGAGCTGTATCAAATATAATGAAATCAAATTCTTGTTCTAAAGTTTTATCGGATAAAAAATTTGTAAATTCATTAAATGCTGCTACTTCAACTGTACATGAACCACTTAACTGTTCTTTCATTTCAGAAAGCACATCTTCTGGTAGAATACCCTCATAAGGTTCTATAGATTGTGCTTTATAATCGTCTGCAGCAGCAATCGGGTCAAAATTGGCTATAGAGAGATTAGGTATAGGTTGATATTTAGTTAATTTATTAGATAATTCCATTTGAAATACATCTTGTAAATTACTAGCTGGATCAGTACTTACTAAAGCTACTTTCTTTCCATTCTCTGCTAAGTTTAAAGCAATAAAACTTGATATCGTTGTTTTGCCTACGCCACCTTTACCAGTAAAAAACAAATATTTTGTTAACTCAATGTTATCTAAATTCAATTTATTTAAGTATTTAACAGCATCCATCTCCACCACAGCATCCTCCATTTCTCATTTGATTAACTGTAATGATTTCATCGGCTTCTTCTTGGGTAATATAAGCGCCCGTTTTAGCTATACCGCCTTCTATAAAAGTGATGGGTAAAACTTCATCACCTTTTTCTTGAATTAAACGAATAACTTCTTGATTTTTAATGAATTCATTCGGATTATTATTCATATTATAACGTTGAACTTCTATTTGATTTTGCTTTAAATATTCATTGATTTGGTTCGCTTTTATTAGTGTTTCATCCGGTTCTGGACCACATACCCCAGTAGAACAGCACATAGCTTCTTCGTATATTTCAATATTTAACATTATACTCACCTCATTAATTAATTTACGATTATAGACTAACATCTATATAGATGTTAGTCTATGTTTTTATTTGAGTTTTAAAAATTTTACTAAATTTAATTCTTAATAATACAATTTATGAAGAAATTATTTTAGTATTTCTGTGAGCAATACCTAAGTTTATGTAAAATTATAGGTTTTCTTCTTGCGATAATATAGATATTGATTTATATTTAATATATCAAAAAAAATTGATGTATTAAATGATATAAAACTACGTTGACAATAAGGAGGCGTGCTTGATTGCGAGTAAACCATGCAAGTACTTTAACTGTGGGTTATTTTGTAAGTTATTTAAATCTTGTTATGCTATCAAGAGAAATCAATTTAAAAGAAGCTACAATATATATGGAAAAGGAGTTCTTTAAAGGAAATATTAATCAGTATGGCGAATCAACAAAAAATAACTATAAACAAGCAATTCAAGAATTGAAATAAAGATAATATAAACTCAATGAAATATTATAAAAAGGATGGTCTTTTATGGAAGTTATTAAAGCAAAGACTGATATGAGTGAAGATCAACAGTTTGACTTTTATGAAAATATGTTTAATGCACTTGCCGATAAAATCAGATTAAAAATACTAAATCAAATTAGCCAAAGCTTCAATAAATCATTATGTGTATGTGATTTAGAAGAGTTATTAGATATAAAACAATCTAAACTTTCTTATCATTTAAAAAAATTAGTAGATGCAAATGTTCTTATTGCTGAAAAGCATGGGACATGGAATTATTATAAAATTAATGAGCAGCAAATACAGGTTGTTTTAAATGAAGATACTTGTTGTAAGATACTTTAAGTATCTTTTTTAATATAGTATTAATCAATTTTTTTTGATTAATACATCAAGAGATATTGATTAATTAAATTTGGAGGCATTATACTAATG
>NZ_PPRC01000050.1 GCF_002902565.1 Staphylococcus petrasii
AACTTATATGGTTAATGACTGATTGAATGATTAATATATGCTTATAAGATTTAAACTTTATATATTTTACCATAGTTTCAAGCTAAATTTAAGAACGAATTTGGAAAACGAGACCATTCTGTCTGATTTGAAACAATCACACTCCAAAAATTTAAATAAATATTACCACCTATTGCGCAAATCGATAAATAAATATGATGCACAAAGAACTCCTCCATAATCAATTCGCATTATGGAGGAGTACTAACATTTAATATTCAATTTCACATGAACAGAATAGCTATTAAATCTCTACTCTTCCATGTTT
Source organism: Staphylococcus petrasii (assembly GCF_002902565.1). Classification (GTDB taxonomy): domain Bacteria; phylum Bacillota; class Bacilli; order Staphylococcales; family Staphylococcaceae; genus Staphylococcus; species Staphylococcus petrasii. Next base: position 308 of record NZ_PPRC01000050.1, read on the forward strand.
GTATTAACGACTTCTTCAATCATATCCCATTCTTCATCAGTTTCGATTGGTACCAATTTACCACCATCGCCTGATTCATCAGGTTCATTAATCATTGGGATAAGTTCAATCATATCATCGTCGTCTGATTGAGCGCCTTCTTCAGCTAAAATAACATATTCTTTTTTGAATTCTGGATGATAGAATTCTAACATCTTTCTGTATAAAACTTCATTACCATCTTCATCAAATAATGTTAATAATTCTTCTTCATTACTAATATTTAACTCAGAGTTATGGTCGTGATTATGTTCAGTCATAATTTAATTCTCCTTTATTGGATAGAGTCTAAATAGCCTTGCAAAATAAATACAGCGGCCATTTTATCAATAACTTTCTTTCTCTTTTGTCTTGAAACGTCTGCTTCAAGTAGTGAGCGTTCAGCAGCCATTGTGCTTAAGCGCTCATCCCACATAATTATTTCTATGTCTGGTAATGCTTCTTGTAGCAACTCCTTGTATTGTAACGAAGCTTCGCCACGAAATCCAATAGAATTATTCATATTTTTTGGTAGACCAATTACTACTGAACCTACATTGTGTTCTTTAATAATTGATACTAATTTATCAATGCCAAATTCGTTATTTTCCTCATTAATTCTTAGAGTGTCTAATCCTTGGGCAGTCCATCCCATTAAATCGCTAATTGCAATGCCTACAGTTTTACTTCCTACATCTAAACCTAAAATCTTGTGTGTTAACATAAATTATTGCTTATGCTCTTTAAGATAGTTTGAAACAAGCTCTTCCATAATTACATCTCGATCAATATGACGGATTTGATTACGGGCATCGTTTTGACGTGGTATATATGCTGGATCTCCAGATAATAAATAACCAACAATTTGATTTACAGCATTATAGCCACGTTCTTCAAGTGTTCGATGTACGTTGTTTAAGACTGATTCGACATTTTCTTTAGGGATTTCTTCATAGTTAAACTTCATTGTTTTATCAATATTTTCCATAGATGCGACACTCCTCTAATACGAATTATCTTACATAATAATTTTACACTAGTTGATTACAAAGTTATAGGTTTTTAATGTAATCTTTAATAAAGCGTAATGAGTTTGAGATATTTTCTGGTTCAGTACCGCCACCTTGAGCCATGTCAGGACGGCCGCCACCTTTACCACCAACAACAGGAGCCATATTTTTAATAATATCTCCAGCTTTAATTTGGTTAGTATATTCTTTAGGGACTGTTGCGATTAGTGAAACTTTGCCGTTTACTTCACTTGCTAAAATGATGATAGCATCTTGTTGTTTTGATTTAAAGTCATCCATTGTTTGTCTAATTTCTTTAGGATTTGAAACTTCAACTTCAGTAGCAAGTACTTTGAAACCATTAATTGTTTCAATTTGATCCTCAATATTACCCATTTTAAGTGATGTGATTTCTTTATTGCGTTGTTCTAATTGTTTATGAAGTTCTTTTTGTTCGTCTTGAATTTGGACTACTTTATCATAGACTTGATTATCTGATTTAACTTTTAATTGAGTTTTAATAGCATTGAATTTGTTTTGGACTTCTTCTAAATATAAGAATGCAGCTTTACCAGTTAATGCTTCGATACGTCTTACACCTGCACCAGTACCTGATTCACTTACAATTTTAAATAAACCAATTTCAGCTGTATTATCTACGTGAATACCGCCACATAACTCGATTGAGAATGGTGCCATATTTACTACACGTACGATATCGCCATATTTTTCACCGAATAATGCCATAGCGCCCATTTCTTTAGCTTCAGCTATTGGCATTTCTTGAATGTGAACAGAGATGCCTCTCCAGATTTCTTCATTTACACGTCTCTCTACGCGATCAATTTCCTCTTGTGTCATTGGACCGAAATGAGAGAAGTCAAATCTTAATCTTTCACTCTCAACTAAAGAGCCAGCTTGGTTAACATGCTCGCCTAATACTTCTTTTAACGCAGCGTGTAATAAGTGTGTAGCACTGTGGTTCTTTTGAATATCTTTACGTTCATCGCGATTTACACTTGCATCTACTTCGCTGTTAACAGTAACTTGTCCAAATTGAACGACACCTTTATGCAAGTTTTGCCCATTTGGTGCTTTAGTTACTTCTTGAACTTCGATTTCAAAGTCATCATTACCTACAGTACCTTTATCAGCTACTTGACCACCACTAACAGCATAAAACGGTGTTTCTTTAAGAATAAAGTAAATTGTTTCGCCAGCCTCTACACTTTCAACTTTTTCACCGTTGAAAATTAGGTCTGTTAACGTAGTTTGATAATCTGTAGTTTCATAACCTACAAACTTGCTATCAGTATTAATATTTTTTAATACGTCACTTTGTACTTGCATAGATTGAGAACTTTGACGAGCTTCTCTAGCACGAGTACGTTGTTGTTGCATTTCTTCTTCGAACGTCGCCATATCAACACTAATGCCTTCTTGGCTTGATAATTCTTCAGTTAATTCAATTGGGAAACCATAAGTGTCATAAAGTTTGAATGCATCAGAACCATTAATTTCATTTGTAGATGCTTTCGCTTTATCAATTAATTGATTTAAAATAGCTAAGCCTTCTTGTAAAGTCTCGTGGAAACGTTCTTCTTCAGATTTCACTACACGTTTAATGAATGCAGCTTTCTCTTTAACATTTGGATAATAAGGTTCCATAATGTCAGCTACGATATCTACCAATTTGTACATGAATGGTTCGTTAATTCCAAGACTTTGGCTAAATCTTACTGCACGACGTAATAAACGACGTAACACATAGCCTCGTCCTTCATTTGATGGTAGTGCACCATCTGAAATCGCAAATGCAATTGTTCTAATGTGATCAGCAATTACCTTAAATGCAACATCTTGTTCAGGTACTTCTAAATATTTTTTGCCTGAAACATTTTCAACTTCATGAATGATAGGCATAAATAAATCTGTTTCATAGTTAGTACGAACATTTTGTGAGATAGAAGCCATACGTTCTAATCCCATACCAGTATCAATATTTTTATTTGGTAGTGGTGTATAAGTATTATCTTTATTATGATTAAACTCACTGAATACTAAGTTCCATACTTCTAAATATCTTTCGTTTTCTCCGCCTGGATACATTTCTTCAGCAGGATCATCTTGACCATATTCTTCACCACGGTCATAGAAGATTTCGGTATTCGGACCTGAAGGACCTTCACCAATATCCCAGAAGTTACCTTCAATTCTAATAATGCGGCTTTCTTCAAGACCAACTTCTTCATTCCATAAACGGTATGCTTCTGTATCTTCTGGATGAATTGTCACATATAATTTTTCCGGTTCCATGCCCATCCATTTGTCACTAGTTAAGAATTCCCATGCAAATTCAATTGCTTCTTTTTTAAAATAATCTCCAATAGAGAAGTTTCCTAACATTTCAAAGAATGTATGGTGTCTAGCAGTAAAACCAACATTTTCAATATCGTTAGTTCTAATTGCTTTTTGAGAGTTAACAATTCTAGGTTTTCTAGGTGTTTCACGCCCATCGAAATATTTTTTTAATGTTGCTACACCAGAGTTAATCCATAATAATGAGTCATCATCAATTGGTACTAATGGCGCAGAAGGTTCAACCATATGCCCTTTTTCAACAAAGAAATCAATATACATTTGACGAATGTCACTTGCTTTTAAATTTTTCATTTATTCCACTCCTAAACATTCTTTATTTTTGAAAATTAAAGAAAAACAAAAAAACGCCCATCCTCAATCAAGGGACGAACGTTTTCGCGGTACCACCCTAGTTATAAACACATTGACTATATCACAATACCATCTATGTTTATCACTTAATTACAATATGAAACTATCATGAAGTAGCGTTCAACAATAAACCTTGCACTTTTCACCAGCCAGTGCATCTCTAAAAGTGTTAATATTGCCTACTCGTCTTCATGCGAATTTAAATTTATTTTAAGTATTTTTCAGTTAAATGTCAACGTTCGACAAAGTCGTATGGCGAAACGTCACCCATATTAATCATTGGATTAATTTGATAAATCGTTGCTTCACTTAATACAATTCGGTCCTGAACATCATGGGCACTTTCTTCGGCTTCCTCATTTGAACTATAAATCTCAGTCTCACCATTCTCACCTTGAGTAGAGGTATCTTCAGAAGACGTCTCAACTTCAAAGTAAGCTAGAATCAATTCACGAAGTTGTGTTTGACGCGTTTGTCCTTGCGTATTCAAGCCGATTTCGAATGCTTTTGGATCACCTAATAAAACGAGTGATTGCTTAGCTCGAGTAAGTCCAGTATATAGTATTGGACGTTGCAACATTCTAAAATATTGTTTTACTATCGGCATAATGACAATTGGAAATTCTGAGCCTTGTGATTTATGAATCGATGTACAATAGGCATGCGTTAATTCTAATAAATCTTGACGAGTGAACGTGATTTCATTACCTTCAAAGTCAACGACAAGAACATCTTTATTAAGCGCATTTTCCTTTGCCCAGAAAATGCCGACAATTACGCCAATATCGCCATTAAAAATATTATCATTAGGTCTATTTACTAATTGGAGTACTTTATCTCCTTTTCGGAATTTAATATCTCCAAATTCAATTTCTCTAACATCATCTTTTTTAGGATTTAAAATGTCTTGCAATACCTGGTTAAGTCGCTTTATTCCAGCGCTTCCTTTGTACATCGGTGCTAATACTTGAATATCGCTCATATCATAGCCTTTTTTCACTGCACTTGAAACGACCTTTTCAACTACATCAGGAATTTGATCAACGTTACAGTTAATAAAACTTCTATCATGATAACGCTTCGTAATATCGATTGGTTCACCATGTTTCATACGATGTGCCAAATCAATAATACTTGAACCATCTTGTTGACGATACACTTCAGTAAGATTAACGCGTGGCAAAGCGTTAGAGTCTATTAAATCTTTAAATATTTGACCAGGACCTACTGAAGGTAATTGGTCTTCATCGCCTACAAGAATAATTTGTGCATCTAGAGGTACAGCACTTAGAAATTGATGGAATAACCACGTATCCACCATAGACATCTCATCTATAATTATTAATTTGGCATTGATTTCATTATCTAAAATGTCTTCAGGTTGCGTATCCTGATTCCAACCTATTAGACGATGAATCGTCATCGCTTCTAGTCCAGTTGATTCTTGAAGACGCTTAGATGCACGCCCGGTAGGCGCAGCTAACACAATTGGATAATCATCTTCTTCATAATCAGAATAATTTAATGATAAGCCGTGAATTTCGGCGTATAATTCAACGATTCCTTTAATAACTGTCGTCTTACCTGTACCTGGCCCGCCTGTTAAGAGCATAATTTTAGAATTAATAGCGGTTTGCAGCGCTTCTTTTTGAGAAGGCGCATAACTTACATTATTACTGTCTTCAATCTCACCGATGTGTAATTGTAAATCAGACTGTTCTATTTCTTTAAGTTTATTTTTATACGTTTTTATACGATATAAGTTTTGCACACTTTTTAATTCGGAATAGTAAAGACTTGGTATGGCTACACGATTATTTTCAAATACAATTTTACTTTCTTCCGCCAGAATTTGTAGTACTTCTTCTAATTGGTTGCCCTCTACTACTTCTTCATTACGCGGGTCACTTAACATCTCTTGTGTAACTTCTATCACAAATTCATAAGATAAGTATGTATGCCCTTGTTTAATACATTCTTCCTCTAGCGTGTATAGAAGTCCTGCTTTCAATCTTTCTGGATCATTAAATTCAATCCCATTATTGCGCGCTAATGTATCAGCTTTTTGGAATCCAATACCTTTCACATCGTAAACAAGTTGGTAGGGATTTTTCTCTAGTACATTTAATGTTTCTGATTGATAGAATTGATAAATCGCCATTGATAACTTAGGTCCAAATCCTAAGTCATGTAAGCGAATCATCACTTTTTCTGATTCTTGGTTTGCGCTAATTTGTTCAGCTATTTGCTGTTGTTTCTTTTTAGGTAAACTCGGCACTTTTTCCAAAACAGTAGCATCATTCAAAATATCATTAATCGCATTTTCACCTAAAGTATTTACAATATTTTGAGCCGTTTTTTTCCCTATTCCTTTGAAAAGGTCACTCGATAAGTAACTCACAATCGCATCTTTAGTTTGCGGTAACTCTTTTTCAAATGTTTCAGCCTTTAACTGTTTACCATAACGCGGATGTTCAACCACTTGTCCTTTAAAAGTATAAACATCGCCTTCAGCAATATTCGGAAAGAACCCTACAACTGTGGGCAAGTTATCAAATGATTCATTCGTTTCAATTGTATCGACTTTAAGAACAGTATAAAAATTATCTTGGTTCTGAAATAAAATAGCATCTACTGTCCCCTTAATCATTGAATAGTCAAATAGTGTAGGGTCTGACATATTATTCCTCCTGCGCTTTTAAAGATTGAAATGTTTGTTTCGCATGTTGACTTAACAAGTGTTTAGGATCAATTTCAATTGCTTTATCAAAATAAACAATCGCCTCGTCTACATTTTCTGTTTCCATGTATGTGGCAAGGCCTAAATTATATAATGCATCAACGTGTTTAGAATCAATAGTGAGTACTTTATTTAACTGTTTAATAGCTTCTTTAAACAATTCTAAATGACATAAGACTAATCCGTATTGGAATTGAACTTCCGCATCATTATTTTCATCTAGTTCAGCTGCTGTCATTAAGAACGGCATAGCTTCTCTGTGAGAATCTAATTGATTAAATGCCATACCAATCATGTAGTTTGTATCCACTTTATCCATATCATGTTTTAAAGCAAGTTGATATAGCTTGATAGCCTCTTGATAACGGTCCTGATTATAATATAAGTTAGCTAAATTATAATAAACTGCACCATTCTTGTCATCAATTGTAATAGCTTTTTGGAAAAAGCGTTCTGCTTTTTCAACTTCGCCAGCGTCTGCTAAAACAATTCCAGCATTGATATAATTTTCAACTACGTTTGGCGCTTCTTCAATATTATTAAACAACGCTTGTAAAGCTTGTTCTAACTGCCCTTCTTTTATCCATTCATAAATTGTTTCTTGATTTACCATTACAAATCTCCTCAATTTTATGTATTATATGCGAAACTAATTTTCAAAAATAAAAGAACTGGGACATTATTATTCCCAGCCCTTCATCAATATATTTAAATTAAACCACGTAACTTAATTGGCCAGTTGTTTTGTATACATCATCAATTGTAGCGCCACCAAGACAAACTTCTCCGTCATAAAATACAACTGCTTGTCCAGGAGTAATAGCACGTACAGGTTCATCAAAAGTAACGCGAATTGAATTATCGCTTTCTTTCTGTACAAATACTTTAGTATCTTTTTGACGATATCTAAATTTAGCTGTACATTCAAATCCTTCTTCTAAGTCAACAGGATTAACAAATGAGAAGTCAGAAGCGATAAGGTAATCGCTATATAATGCATCATGATGGAAACCTTGTTCAACGTATAGCACGTTATCTTGTAAGTTTTTACCAACTACAAACCAAGGATCACCGTCTCCACCAATACCTAAACCATGGCGTTGACCAATCGTATAATACATTAATCCACTATGCATACCCATTTTCTTACCATCTAATGTTCTCATTTCTCCTGATTGAGCTGGAAGATATTGTGATAAGAATGATTTAAAATTACGTTCACCAATAAAGCAAATACCTGTAGAATCTTTTTTCTTAGCAGTAGCTAAATCTTGTTCTTCTGCGATTCTACGTACTTCTTTTTTCTCAATATCACCAATTGGGAACATGACTTTAGATAATTGTTGTTGAGACAATTGGTTTAAGAAATAAGTTTGATCTTTATTATTATCTACGCCTCTTAACATTTCTACATGTCCATCTTCATGACGACGAATGCGAGCATAATGTCCTGTTGCCACATAGTCTGCACCTAGTTTAAGCGCATGTTCTAAGAATGCTTTAAATTTAATTTCTTTATTACACATTACATCTGGATTAGGTGTGCGTCCTTTTTTATATTCATCTAAAAAGTAAGTAAATACTTTATCCCAATATTCTTGTTCAAAGTTAACTGCATAATAAGGTATGCCAATTTGGTTACATACCGCAATCACATCGTTATAATCTTCTGTAGCTGTACATACGCCATTTTCATCTGTGTCGTCCCAGTTTTTCATGAAAATACCAATGACATCATAACCTTGTTCTTTTAAAACATGGGCAGTAACTGAACTATCAACGCCACCAGACATACCAACTACAACGCGTATATCTTTGTTTGACAATTTTATTCCTCCTTAAATTTATGATAAATTTTATGAATTTCAGCTACGATATATTTAATTTCTTGCTCAGTTGTTTGTTCATTAAAACTAAAGCGTACTGAATGTTTAGCACGTTCCTCATCTTCATACATCGCTGCTAAAACATGTGAAGGAGTAGTTGACCCAGCCGTACATGCTGATCCAGAAGAAACATAAATATTAGACAAGTCTAACAATGTTAACATTGTTTCTACATCTATGAATGGGAAATATAAATTTAATATATGCCCAGTTGTTTCTACCATTGAACCATTCACTTCGAAAGGAATTGCACGTTCTTGTAGACTAACTAAAAACAATTCTTTTAATTGCATCAAATGGATATTGTTATTATCTCTATTTTCATCAGCAAGTTCTAGAGCTTTTGTTAAACCAACGATTTGCGCTAAATTTTCAGTTCCAGCACGTCGTTTCGTTTCTTGTTCGCCACCTAATTGAGAGAATTCGATAGGCGTTTGATCTTTAACTAATAACACTCCTACGCCTTTAGGCCCTCCAAATTTATGTGCAGTGACACTCATAGTATCGATTTTGAAGTCTTCAAATTTTATATCAAGATGACCTACAGCTTGCACAGCATCAACATGTAGTAATGCACTTGATTGAGCAACGATATCTTCAATATCATAAATTGGTTCAACCGTTCCAACTTCGTTATTAACGAACATAATTGAAACTAAAATTGTATCTTCAGTTAACGCTTCTTCTAACTGATCTAAATCTACTTTACCTGTATCATCTACATCTAAATAAGTAACATCATATCCCTCTTTTTCAAGCTCTTCAAAGACATGAAGTACTGAGTGATGTTCGATTTTAGTAGTAATGATATGATTTCCTAAATGTTCATTTTCATAAACTAAACCTTTAATAGCAGTGTTGTTAGATTCAGTAGCACCACTTGTAAAAATCACTTCACTTGGTTTAGCGCCAAGAAGTTTAGCAACTGTTCTTCTAGATTCGTCTAAATAACGACGTGCATCTCGTCCTATTGTATGAATTGAAGATGGATTACCATAATGCGATTGGTAGATTTCCATCATTGCATCTATCACTTCTGATTTAACTGGGGTAGTTGCAGCATAATCTGCATATACTTCCATTATTTTGTACACTCCTCACAATATTATCAATGTTCCTATAATAGCACCTAACCATCAATTTTTCTACATTGTTGTTTGTAACTTCATTACTTCATATTTTAACATTTATCCCTTCTCTATTTATACATTTTTTATTTTTGAAAATGTCTTCTACATACGCAGTGAGCAAATTAATAACTCATCGTCCTCCATCTTGTTACACTAAATCATAGTAAAAAATAAAGGAGTCTTTGCAAATGTCTAATATGAAATTTTCTGCACTTAATTTAGTGCCTATTAAAGAAGGTCAAAGTGATAAAGACGCCATTAACGATATGGTTGCGTTAGCTCAAAAACTTGATGAGCTTGATTATGAAAGATATTGGATTGCTGAACATCATAATGCACCTAACTTAGTAAGTTCAGCTACAGCATTACTCATTCAACATACATTAGAACATACTCAAAATATTAAGGTAGGCTCAGGCGGTATCATGCTACCTAACCATGCACCTTTAATAGTGGCAGAACAATTTGGTACGATGGAAACCCTTTTCCCTAATAGAGTGAATCTTGGTTTAGGAAGAGCGCCTGGTACAGATATGATGACAGCGAGTGCGTTACGACGTGATCAGCACAACGGTGTTTATGCCTTTCCAGAAGAAGTTGAACAACTTCAAACGTACTTCGGTCCAGGCAATAAACAAGCGTATGTGCGCGCTTATCCAGCAGTAGGAAAAAATGTGCCATTATATATTCTAGGTTCATCAACAGATTCTGCGCATTTAGCTGCACGTAAAGGTTTACCTTATGTATTTGCAGGGCATTTTGCACTTCAACAAATGAAAGAAGCGATTCAAATTTATAAAGAGTTATTCGAACCTTCTGAGGTATTACAAGAGCCTTATATGATAGTTTGTTTAAACGCTATTGTTGCTGAAACAGATGAAGAAGCTGAATATTTAGCTAGTACGTTGGCTCAGGTGTTTATTGGAATTGCGCGTGGTAGAATGCAACCGGTTCAACCACCAACAAATGATTTACAAGGATTATTGACGCCACGTGAATATGAAATGGCGAAACAACGATTTAATGATTCATTAGTGGGTTCAGAAGCTACGGTAAAACAGAAATTAGAAGACTTTATTGAAGAATATGGAGAAATTGATGAGTTAATGGGTATTAGTTATATTTACGATCAAGACAAACAATTTGAATCATTTGAACGTTTGAAAAATGTAGTTCAATCTTTGGATAAGTAATAAGTTAATAAAGTAGTTCTTAGATAGATGTTTACTCGTTTAAGTTGTTTCGCTTTCCAGGGGTTCTCTCTCTAAAGCAGCTCTTAGATGGATTGGCATTACACTTAAGTTGAGATGCTTGCCTAGGGGGCTGGGTCGAGCCTTGGTCTCGACACTCATCCTACTCCCTCAGGCGTCACTCAACTACGTTCCATTATCCATTTTAGAGCTACTTACCTAAGTGCTATTGCACTTAGGTTTATCAAGTGCACTGCTCCTCTAGGAGTCTTCACAACTACACTTCGTAATCTATCTTAGAACTACTAAGCAAGTGTACGCGCACTTGTGTTCAATATAAAAATAAAAAATGCCAAGAGTCACATAACGTCATTTCGTTGGCCACCTTTAGAATTTCTTACCTAAGTCTCATAGCACTTAGGTTCATAAAAGTTATACACTTAAACATTACTAAAAATCATTAGGTGAATTCACAAGTTTATATCGAAATTAATTTGTTTATATAATTAAATATTCTATATATAAAGTTAACCCTTCAATTACTCAAAGTCAGTTTTTGAAGGGTTTTATGGTATAAAAAAAGGACGGTTAATACCGTCCCTAACATTGATAATTATTTGTCATCTTTATCTTTTTTGTCACTGTCGTCATTACCGCCAGTGTATTCGTTGATTTTATCTTTTACTTTATCAACTTGTTCGTTATCGCTATCTTTGAATTTGTCTGCAGCTTCTTTTGCTTTATCCATGAATCCCATAATGAAATTCTCCTTTCAAATTTTAAGCATAATTTAATTTAATAACTAATTTATGTTTAATCTACGATAACTAAAATATAACCAAACATTATCGATTGGATGTATTATATAGATACCACGC
>NZ_PPRC01000051.1 GCF_002902565.1 Staphylococcus petrasii
TCTGTTAGTAAAGCATACTCAGATATTTTAGTTTCATGATAGGATAATGTGTGACTAATTCTTTTAAGGATCATATATGCACCTCACAGATAAAATAAGCCCACTATAAAAGTAGGCTACATTGCTTAAATATAAAATGGTTTGCGACTATTGACGCTACCCATAAACTCAGTTGGTTGTATATTGTTTTCTCTCGTTAATCTATCTATATAATGGCTTAAATTACGTTGTTTCAGTAGATAATCATGATTATGTTGTTCTAAATTTTGTTCTGCTTGTGTTAGTTCTTCTTTGAGCTTGTTATAGTGTTGTAAATCGTCTTTATATGTTTCGATATATTCATCACTTAATTTATCGGCTTCTTCTTGCATGCTGCTACAATTTTTAATAATGACTTGTTTCAGTGATTGCTTCATAACGCTTAAACGTTTTACTTTTGCTTTATGTGTCGTTTCTTGCTTATCAATCTTAGTATATAGCTTATCAGCTTTTTCAACTTGGCCACTTACTACTAATTCTTGATAATCTGCATTAAGTTGATCAATCGTTTCTTTTTCGCTATTAACTTCTTGTTCTAGTGCTTGTATATCCTTTTGATAGCTTTCAATATTCTTTTTATGCACTTCAATTTGTTTTAATGTTTTCATTGGTAAGCCCTCCTATTTAAATAATTCAACATGCTTCGCTATTTCTTCTTGTCGTTGGTTAGCGTCTTTAATGCTCATGATTTGTTGGCGTTTCTCATGCTTTTCTAAGCTGCTTAATTCTTTCTTTTGTTCTTGTGTTTGTGCTTTCTCTTTTGCTTGGCGTTCACTATAACTATATAAAGCTAATCTTTGTGATTCTGATAATTCTAATGCTTCACTTAATTTATTCATTTCATCATTGTTCATATTGTTTTAACCTCTTTTCGATTGGATTATTTATTAGTGTTCTCGTTATTTCTTTTAAATGGTTATAGGCTTGTTTTCTTTGTTTTAATGACAAGCGATAAAGTGCTGCGTCAGTTAATATTTTGAGATTGTAACTATCGATATTAAATTCATGACGATCTAACACATAAGATAAGAGTTCATCATTGTTCATCTGTTGAATTAAGTCAATGAATATCCCTATATCTGTATTTCGTTCTTCTTCGTGTTCTTTAATCAATCGCAGCTCTTTCTCTTGATTGAGTGTTAAACCATAACCATTATTAATCTTTTTCTTTTGTTGTCTTTTCTTTACGTCGTCTTTATCCACTAAGTACGCATTAAATGACTTTTTGTTATGTTCTTCTTGCCTTTTCTCTCTTTCAGCTTGGACATAGTTATATAAATCAATTTTAAAGCGTCTCACAAGCTCATTATCACGCACCTTTGTATTTCTGATGTAATTCTTTATAAATATCTGTTCTTGCTTTGTATAGCCCTCTAAAACAGCGTATAAATGATATAGGTTTCTATTACTTTTTCTGATGAACGCACTCAACTTCTCTTTTTCTTCAATGATATACATAACTAAGCTTTCTAAATTTTGCGATTGATAGTAAACCATTTGAGTGACTGGATCACATACCATGTTTGGTGTATTGCGTTCGTATAATGTTTCGATATAATCCTCTATCATCTGCTTTTTATCTTCAATAAATTTAGGATTGTAAACTGTGAATAACGTATCATCACTAATCATTTTGATTTCTTCGGCGTCTGTGTCTTGTTGATACGCTTGTTTTAGACTTGCCATACTATGTGTTACTCCTTTCTAAGAAGCGGAACGGGTATTCAACCCGTAACCACTTATGCTTTAAAATCTTTTAATCTATAATCTGTACCATGCATTTTTATTATTTGTGTGTTTTTCATCAAACGACTAAATCTTTTTGCTTTATCGTCATTGTTAGAAAGTTCTAATGCTTCACGATTAGTTGTTATGATGTTGCTTTTACCTGTTCTCATGTCTGTTAGTGAAAATAGTTTTTCATTGCCATAATCGTTTACTGTTGTTCCGTAATCATCTATTACAAGCAAATCTACATCTCTAATCATTTGATCTAATTCTTTTTCAGTCATTGCTACATTCTTGTTGTAGGTATTTCGATAAGCTTTTACTAATTCAGTAACATCTAAGAATAAAGCTGTATAGCCTTTCTTTTTGACTTCTCTTACAACCGACATAGCTAAATGACTTTTGCCTATACCATAACTCCCCTGTAAAAGTAGCGACTTTGGTTTGTCTGGTTTAAAGTTAGCTGCATACTTTTGTAGAATCTGCTTAGCTTCTAATAAGTTTTTATTAGTTGGTTTATAATTATCAAATTCAGCTTTTAATAAATCATCATTCATCATGGATTGGTTAAATACTTTTTCAATATTCAAGCGTTTTTGATTTGCTTTGTGTTGGCTTCTGCTTTGTTTTCCTTTCTCAATGGATTCACACTCGCACCCGTTTCTGATTATTTGAATTGTACCGTCTGACTTTCTGAATTTATGATAACTATATATATTTTTGCATTTATCACATTTAAGGTTATATTGTTCTTCAATCAATTCACTACGCATTTTGCTTTTTAAATCAATATCATTAATACTTTTCAAGTATCTTCCCTCCTAAAATAAATCTGCATATTGAGAGTTATCGAATGTTTTTGTAGATTCAGTTTTGTTTTTACTTGCTTCACGTTGTTTTCTACGTGCTTCTATATCATCAATAGACTTAACGCCCTTTTCACTCCAATTTCTTAATATGCTATTTACATAACTCCATTTGAATACATTATTAGAAGCGGCTTCCTTAAAAGCTTCTATTACGATATCCTCATTATTGTTAAAATCATCAATCCAATTATTAATTTGATCTACAATAATTGGTCGCAACATTCCAAAACCATTTTCTTGATAAAAGTTAAATACATTACTATGAGAATTTGGCGGTGGTTGTTGAGTGGTGCTTGCACCACTACTACTGTTATTATTAGTACTATTATTATTAGTTAAATCATTATAAGTACTATTATTATTAGTAGTGTGCGATTTTCCTACGTAGGTTTTTCCAACGTTGGAATTTCCTACATTGGTTTTTCCTACATAGGAATTTCGCATGTGGTAAGGTTGTTCAAATACTTCATATTCATATTCTTTTAATCTACCTTTATCATCACGTTTTCTTTTTCGTTCAATATATCCAGTTTTTTCTAATTCTTTAATGCCACTTTTTAAACTACTTAGTCCATCACTAGTATGCTTTATTAATTCAGTTTCATATATTTGCCAATCATCTGGACGGCTTAATAGATAAAGAAGTAAGCCTTTAGCTTTCCAACTTAAGTTACTATCTTGTATAAATCCTTTATGAATGGTTACAAAATTACCACTTTCTTTTTTCACTCTATACGTTGCCAATCTTCTGCCCTCCTTTGCTGCTAATTTTTATCAATCTATAAAAAGCCCCTTTCAAATAATTGTGTCCGTAATGTTTTAAAACGCTTGTAACTGATCATCAAATCATTGCATGTCTGCGTAGCGCTAGGAATAAAGTCATCCCTTACATAAGCCATGTAATAGCAATACAATGCTTTAGCTTCGATACTTAATTTAGGTTCTTTCATGACTTGCTTATAAATTGTTCCATATCCACCTGTAACATCAATCAATCTATCATTCATAATTACCACGCTCACTTTCATATAACACTGGTGCTATCTGTCTTTGTAATACGTTATTTATATACTTATATGTGATCTTTAAGTAACCTAGTTTTCTTAAATGGTTAATTCTGTTTAATATAGTTAATTCATTATGACCATACAAGCTAGCGAAATACTCATCGCTAGCAGTACAATAGCCATACTTGTTACTAAATGCTGTGATTTCTGCAAATATTACTCTCTCGCCATCATTAAGACGATTGTCATATCTTACGTTAGCAGGTAAAATAGAGTAGTAACTAGGTTGCTCAATTAATTCATTACTTGATTGTTTTTTATCGTTCATAATGTTAACCTTTCATATAGATTTTTAGTTTTCTAACTATTTATCAGCGTTTTCTATTTCGGTTTGGTCGCTTGGAATAGAAGACGCTTTTTCTATTTCATAAAACTTTTCGAGAATATTACTAAACTGTCCTATATATAGACGTAGTAAATCAAGCATCTGATCGTTGTGAATACGTCTCTCGTGGTAAGAAATCCCCTCTTTAATCACTTCATCTTTATTTAAAACATGATTAGTTTCATAAGGGTAGCTCTTATCAAAATGCCAACCGTGACTATCTTTTAAATCCTCAAATCTATCTTTCAATACTTCCAAATCACTAAATAAATCTTTAACTTCCCAATTCATTTTATATCCTCCTAATTGCCTCATTTTGAAGCGGTTTATATTATTATGATGTTTCTTACCTATCTGTTTCTTAATTACTCTCTAAACGTCTTATATGCGTTTGTTAGTTATCTGTTCTTTTCTAATCTCATATTTGATTAATGCTATTAGTGAAGCTAGTCCATAAAACGCTAATGAATAATGAAATTCACTATACATACATATAAATATGGTTATTACACTTATACAAATAAGTTCGTTTATAAATCTAAGCATTAATATCACCTCTTCATTTATCTGTCCTAACATTGTATTTATCGTAAATACGTTCACTAACTTTAATATCTAAATTAAAACGTTGTTTAGCCTGTGTTAGTGCCACTACATCATCGAGTATGGTTTGTCTCGCTTCTAACATTGGCGGTGACATATCGTCTTTCTTGATAGCTTTTTTGAAGCCGTATAGTGTTGAAGTTGTTTTATTAGCTATCATATTAGCTTTAATATAGTTGACTGGATCATCTTTCTTATGAGCCTCTTTAACAATGTTCATCGCTTCTTTTTGCTTTTGTTTGTCTAACATTCTAAAGGCTTGATAGTCTTCTAAGCCTGTTGCTCTACGTAACTCAATCAGTAAGTCACATATCCAGTCTTGAAACGCTTCCGCTTCGGGTTTGTTAGAACGCATTACTAATCTGTAAATGCCTTTTTCATTGATAACAGTATAATCTTGATACTTCCTAGCTTTACTTTTTTCGGATGTGGTACTCATTTTATGAGTAGCACATACATGATTAGGTAATACTCTGACTGCATTAAAAGAATCTCTGAAACCTAATATCGTGGCTACGTCACTTGCTATTGCCCAATGTTCCCCGTCTTTTTCTATAAATCTAATTTCACTACCTTTGAAAAGTTGCTTAATCATATAGCACCTCCAGTTTTTTGACTGATACTACTACTTAACATCTCTCGCTGCGGGCAAGATTTATTTAATATTTTTGACTTTCTAAAAATCTTTCTATTTCTTGGCGATCATAGTAATAGCTTCGCCCCTGTTTACGCTTAGTTAGGCCTAAATGTTCCCACTCGGTAACATCGCTATGCGTACATCTGTATAACTTTCTTACTTCACTTTGATTGAGCCACCGCTTCTGTTGTTGCTCTAGCTTTTGCTGAGCGATTTGTTCGGCAAGTTTCAATATACCGTTTGCTAACTCGATTGAAGCGGCTTCGCTTAAAATCGGTGTACTCATTTAGAAACCTCCTTAACTAGTTATTAATCAACCAGTTCATAACTTTTTGATATGTTGTTTTATTTATCTTTGACTTTTTTTCATTTTCAATTAAAGACAAAGATTTGGCAGAAATACCTATTTCGTTTGAAGCTATCGCTAAAGTAAGCCTTTTTTCCGCTCTTAATTTTCTTACTTTTTTAGCAAGATCAACATCAATATCAAACATATACCCACCTCCACACTCACGATATGTGAATATTATATAATTCTCATTTTGTGAGTGTCAATATATAACTTCTCATTTTGTGAATTAAATATGGAATTATTACTGAATTGTAGTTATAATTATTTTTAAGGAGGAATACAAAAATGGACAATAGAATAGCCGAACTTAGAAAAGAAAAAGGGATGACACTAAAACAATTAGCAAAAGAATTTAATATAAGAGATAATACTTTAAGCCAGTATGAAACAGGTAAAAGAAGCCCTCAACTTGGTTTGTTACAGGAAATGGCTAAATTTTTCGATGTTTCAATTGAGTATATAACTAGATACAGCGATAAAAGAGATTATCCAATTAATAATGACAAAGAAGCAATTGCACTTTTAAAAAGACTAAAAGATGAAAAACATTTTTCTCATATGAATTTATCTTATAAAACTGCTTTAAATATAGGAATTTGGAGTATGGAACATGAGGAACTACTAAAGAATGATTATCCCGATTTAATAAATACTGCTTATTTTTTGGTTAAAGATGTAATATCAGAAAATAAAATTTTAAAACATTATTCCAAAGAAAGAATAAAAAGAAATAATTTATTAGATAAAATTGATGACTTATTGCTAGAAGATGAAGAATATTATGGTGCTAATGTATTCCAAGTATATGAATTCATGAAAGAAACTGAAAGAATTGGTTGGGAACAAACTAAAGAATTAATGAATTACATTAAAAGTTTGCCAACTGAAGAAATTGAAGATGAAGAATTTTAAATGATTTTTTCATCCGCTTCACTTACGAGTTCATACATACTATTACCGCACCAATGAGTAACCACTCTCAAAGGTGTGTTCAATCCAATCAAACGCATGCGGGCAAGTAGAAAGGATTGATTTACCATGATTAAAAAATATACAAAAAAGATGGTTCAACTGCTTATATGTTTGTTGCATATCTTGGCATTGATCCAATCACTCGTAAGCAGAAGCGGACAACAAGAAGAGGCTTTAAAACAGAAAGAGAGGCCAAAATTGCAGAGGCTAAGCTGCAAACAGAAGTACAAGCTAATGGCTTTTTAAACAACGAAATAACGACGTTTAAGCAAGTGTATGACCTTTGGCTAGAACAATATAGAAATACAGTAAAAGAAAGCACCTATCAGCAAGCAATGACAACGTTTAAAATGATGATACTTCCACACTTTGAGAATATTGCTATTAAAGATATTACCGTTCCACATTGTCAAAAAGTATTGAATGAGTGGTATCGAACATATTCAGAGACGAAAAAGGGGCGTATATATGCGTCTACTATCTTTGAGTATGCTATTAGTTTAAAAATCATAACTGATAATCCATTTAATCACATAAAAGCACCACGTAAGAAAAGTAATCAGAAGCATGAAATAATGAAATATTATACAAGTGATGAATTGCAGCAGTTTTTAGAGCTTGTAAAATATAATGTATTACATCATGCTTTATTTCGTACACTTGCCTTTACTGGTATTAGACGGGGCGAATTAATGGCTTTAACATGGAATGATATAGATTTTACTAATCAAACGTTAAGCGTGAATAAGACGCTTGCAGAGGGCTTAAATCATAGGCAGTTTATAATAGATACTCCTAAAACTCGTTCATCAATTAGAACGATCAGCGTTGATAGTAAGACATTAGAAGTATTAAAAGAGTGGCGTACTCAACAACGTGTGTTATCTCTTAAACACGGTCATAATACATCTAGCAAACATCAAGAAATATTCACGAATGTAGAAACGAATAAACGACTAAATAGAGTATATGCTAATGAAACTTTGAATTTGATATGTAAGAAGAATAATTTTAAAAGGATAACAGTACATGGCTTTAGACATACGCACTGTTCTTTATTATTTGAAGCGGGCTTATCTGTCCAAGAGGTACAAGATAGATTAGGTCACGGGGATATACAAACGACAATGGGAATATATGCACATGTCACAGAAAAGCAGCGTGAGAAAGTGGCCGAAAAGTTCGCAAATTATGTTAGTTTTTAGTAATTACGTATTCAAAACGTATTCAATTCATATCATCAAGAGTTGTAAACCGCTTCATATCAACGTTTACGGCTCTTTTTTAGCTTAAACCAACAATACCCATCGTGTAGTTATAAGGTTTCATTAAGATACCTTCCATTGTTTTACTCCATGTGAAGCCAAATACATTCGGTACATATGTTACTAAGATAAAGATACTTGAGAACAAGATAATTGGAATTGCTGCAATAAATCCATCACGAATCGCTCTTAAATAAATATTACGAGATATTTTTTCAAAGAACGGTTTTCCTTTTTCTATCCATGCTATTAACTTATTCATCAGGGTCAACTCCCTCTTCTATATAATTCTATTAGGTGTTTGATTAAATCTTTTAATAATAATGTTGTCATTAAATGGTCTTGACCGTGCATCATAGTTACGCTATACGCAATGTCATCACCTTGAGCTTCTTTAGCTAATAAACTTGTTTGAGCTTTATGCGCATTTGCGATACATTCATTCGCTTCTTCAGCAAGTTGCTCAGCTTTATCTAATTCGCCATTTTTAGCAGCAGTTAAAGCTTCTAATAATTTAGAACGCGCATCACCAGCGTAAGCTACGATTTCAAAACCAAGTAATTGTACTTCTTCTCTATTCATATAGTTAACCTCCTTTAATTATTTAGATTTCCAAGATGTTGCAGTTGTTTCTAACACTTTGTTTAAATCATCAATATTTTTAAATCCAGTAGTGCGTAACCATTCACGAGCTGCTTCTTCGCCTTGTTCAATATAAACTTTTACAGCACCTGACCAAGTTGCACGTCCACAAAGTACACCATTAAATTTGGCGCCAGCTTCATGAGCGAATTTAAGTGTTTCTTGGAATAATTCAGCAGTAACACCTGCACTTAAATAGATATATGGTAAATGTGTAGAAGCTTCTTGATCACGGAAATGTTGTGCCGCTTCTTCTTTGCTATAAACGACTTCTCCATCAGCAAAGCCTTCAACATAATTCATATTGACTGGTACTTCCACTTTAAGTACATCAACATTAAATCTTTCTTCTGAGAATAATTTCATAGCTTCATTAACTTTACGAGGTTTTACTTTCGCAAATTCAGCACTTTTATTATCCGGAATGTTATCGTCGTATGTTAGAACTTCTAAGAAGAATGGAATGTCTTCTGCTACACACTCAGATCCAATTCTTTCAATATATGCTTTCTTTTGAATGTTGATTTCTTCTGAATCGTCTACATCATAGTAAAGTAAGAATTTAACAGCATTAGCGCCTTGTTCTTTTAAACGTTTCGCAGACCATTCCACTAAGCAGTCAGGTAAACGACCTTTAGCATTTACGTCATAACCTGTTTTTTCATAAGCTAGTAATAAACCACATTCTTTATTACGTGCATCAGAAGCAGGTAAGCCATATTCAGGGTCTAAAAGAATTGATGATGCATATTGTGTTAATTCTTCAGACACTAGAACTTTTAATTGTTCAATTTGTTCAACAGTTGGTTCTTCTGTTTGATGTTCAGCCATCATTCTTTTTAAAGCACCACGTTGGTCAAACGCTAAAGCTGAAATAACGCCTTCTTTATTACTTAATTGTTCAATTGATGATAATTTTTGTTGTGATTTAGTCATGAATTACACCTCTATAACTTCAATTTGTTGGAAAATTTCGTCAAATTTATTTACATTGATATGACCAGTTTGACTTTCCATTGCATTTAACATGCCAAATGTATTTGCTTTTCTTAATAAATCCTTATCAGAATCTTGATGAATTAATCCTGACGTAATGCCTGCTACAGTTGAATCACCAGAACCAACAGGATTTACAACGTTAATATTAGGGATATTAACTTTATAGAAAGTTTGATGATGTTTTGCGAAAGCACCGTCGCCACCTAAAGAAACTATAATCCATTCAATACCTTCGAAGATTGGTTGAGTGACCGCTTCTTTTAAACTATCGATATCTGTAGTAACAGTGGTTTGTAATAATTGAGATAATTCATCAATATTTGGTTTTATAACTGTAGGCTTACTTTCGCTTAACAATACATCCATTAATGATTGACCTGAACTATCAAGGACTGTCGGTATGTGCTGTTGATTAGCTAATTGAATAATTTCTGCATAATAATCTGAATTCAATCCTTTAGGTAAACTTCCTGACATCGCAATTGCATCAGCTTTGCTGAACAAATGGCTTAAATGTGCTTTGAAACCTTTAGCTTCTTCTTCACTAATTGAAGGACCTTGTTCTAATATTTCAGTTTGTTGACCTTCATGTAGGATAGCGATACAGTTTCTTGTTTCACCTTTTATTTGGAAAAATGAATGCTGGATTTGGTTCTCATCAAGTTGATGTTCAATAAACTCACCTAACTGACCGCCTAAAAATCCACTGGCTACAACATCTTCGCCAAATTCAGATAACACACGTGTTACATTTAAACCTTTGCCTCCAGCAGTTTTACTTGTATTTGTCACTCTGTTGACAGTATCAAGGTTAAAGTGTTCCAAAGGATATGAAATATCTACAGAAGGATTAAGTGTTAATGTTAAAATCATGATAGTCCACCTTTAATCGTGATATTCACCTTTGTCCCATTTTTCTAAAAATTCATCAAAGAAATGAGGATCAGCTTGTTTATCATTATGTGCTTCTAAATGTTCGATTTTAGCGATTAATTTTTTATTTTCCTCAGTAGGTTTGTATTCGGCTTTAATGAAAGCATCTACGATATCGAAGATGAATAATTCACCTACGACTTTACCGCCGAAACTTACTACGTTTGCATTTAATTCTTCTTTAGAATATAAAGCAGTAGTCATATCACGTACTAATGCAGTTCTTACGCCTGGCACTTTGTTAGCTGAGTTACTAATACCAACACCAGTTCCACAAATACATACACCTAAATCTGCTTCTCCACTTGTTACAGATTCACCAACTTTTTTACCAAAGATTGGGTAGTGTGTTCTTGTGAAATCGTATGTTCCTACATCAATTACTTCATGTCCTTGTTCTTTTAAATGTTTAGAAACTGCCATTTTTGTATCTGTTACAATATGATCGCAACCAATAGCTATTTTCATTTTTGATATCCTCCCAATTAACACATTTTATTTAACATATCTACACGAATTTGGTGACGTCCACCATCGTAATGACCATTTACAAATTCTTTTGCAACATTTTGCGCTAAAGTATCTCCAACGATTTGTGCACCCATTGTAATCATGCGCGCATTGTTGTGACCTCTAGTCATGTAAGCTGAGCGTTCATCTGATACTTCTGCAGCAATCATGCCTTTAACTTTAGTAGCAACCATGAAACTTCCTGCACCATAGGCATCAATTGCAATTCCTAAATTCTCATCATTTTTTTGAACTTCATGTACGACTGCTAATGTTGAATCAACAAAGTCTAAGTCCTTTCCTTCTGTTACATCAATCACTTCATGATTGTTTTCTTTTAAGAATGCTTTAACAACATCTTTTAGTCTTTTACCAGCTACATCTGAACCAATAATAATTGCCATAGTAATTCTCCTTTTTAAGATGATATCTTTCCACAGCATTATGTTTATTTGTTGTGTGAAAAAGCGCTTTCAAATCTTTACGATTAAATTATAAACATAAACAAACAAATAATCAACAATAAATGTTTGAATATTGTTTGATATTTAGTTGTTTTAAACAAATTAATGTATTTTTGTGTTTAATTAAACTTTTATAAACTAAAAAAATCCTAAGACTGTTTAATTTAAACAATCTTAGGATTTCTGTATTAATAAATCACTTCTGTATGTAATTTTAATTTTGAAACACTCTCTTCATCATCGGTATCAAGAACAACCGCAGTTAAATCTTCTAATTTACACAACTGCGTAAAGTCTTCTTTTTCAATTTTTGAAGAATCAATAAGTAAATATTTTTCAACCGATCGTTCTAATGCGATTTGTTGCGTATAAGCTTCGTCGATGGTAGAAGTAAGCACGTCTGCCTCTTTAATACCGTTACAACTAAAGAACATCTTGCTAAAGCGTTTCGTTTTAAGTAAGGTATTCGTCATTTCGCCAACAAACGATTCAGTAAGCTCTCGCATCTCCCCGCCAAGCAAATACACTTTGAAATCTATAGAACGTTTTTTAAATAATATTTTAAACACTGGGAAACAATTTGTAATGACTGTCAGCGATTGATGTTCCATCACCTCAGCTAGAAATTCAATCGTTGTCCCTGGCCCGAGAAATATAGTGTCGCCTTCTTCAATGAGCTTAACAGCTTTTCGAGCTACAATACGTTTTTCTTCTTTATTTTGCGTATGTTTCTCTTGATGTGATTTCTCTTTAAATTGAAAGACTGAATTACTTCTTGCCCCGCCATGGATTTTAGTCAATAATCCCTTTTCTTCTAATTCAGCTAAATCACGTCGAACCGTCATATCAGATACATTGAGTTCCTCAACGATTTCATTGGTTCTAACCGTCCCTTTTTGATTTACGAGTTTAGTAATTTCATCTAAACGATCGTATTTATTCATTCAATTCCTCACTTCCCCCAAATGCTAAGTTATTTTTATTTTGAAAATGCCTAATAGTTTTAGACATATAATTTATAAAGATTTTCAGCGCATATTAATTTTATACCATTCAACGATTGAACTCTAATATTTTTGTATCATAACTTTTAATTATGACAGAATTTAATAAAATGTTATTTTAAAATGTGTGTACTATAATATATAAAGTGAAGGTTATTCAGTAAATCAATAATTTTAATGAGGTGACAACTTTGGCTAATAAAATTGAAAAACTTAAAAAAATTATAGATAACTCAAATAAAATTGTCTTTTTCACTGGTGCAGGTGTATCAGTAGCGAGCGGTATTCCTGATTTCCGTTCAATGGGAGGATTATTTGATGAAATTTCAAAAGATGGCTATTCACCAGAATACTTATTAAGTAAAGACCATCTTAATGATAACAAAGAAAGTTTCATTGATTTCTATCATAAACGTTTACTCGTTGCAGATAAAAAACCTAACATCGTCCATGAGTGGATTGCAGAACTTGAAAAAGAAGGAAAGTCATTAGGCGTAATCACTCAAAATATTGATGGCTTACATGAAGATGCAGGAAGTCAAAATATCGATGAAATCCATGGTACATTGAATCGATTTTATTGCATAGAATGTGGTG
Source organism: Staphylococcus petrasii (assembly GCF_002902565.1). Taxonomy (GTDB): domain Bacteria; phylum Bacillota; class Bacilli; order Staphylococcales; family Staphylococcaceae; genus Staphylococcus; species Staphylococcus petrasii. The sequence goes on from NZ_PPRC01000051.1 coordinate 13,007, forward strand.
AAGAATATTCTAAATCATATGTAATGGATCATAAATTAAGATATTGCGAAAAATGTGGTGAAGTTATTCGACCAGATATCGTGTTATACGGTGAAATGTTGGACCAACCTACTGTATTTAAAGCCCTAGATAAAATTCAAAAAGCAGATACTGTCATTGTATTAGGATCATCATTAGTCGTACAACCAGCAGCTGGATTTATTTCAAACTTTACTGGAGATAATTTAGTCATAATTAATCGAGATAAAACGCCATACGATAGAAAAGCAGACTTAGTCATTCATAACGATATGACAGAAGTCGTCGAAGAAGTATTTAAAAAGTAAAAAAATAATTCAAGGGGCTAGAAGTTTTATGAACTTCTAGTCCCTTTTTACATACAAAAAAGCACTTCTCGAAATTGAGAAGTGCTTGAGTCGTTCTAATGGAACACAAATTGCTGACGCAATTTGCGTACCAAATCTGTAAGCGAATAAATTCGCAACAGCTTTGGCAATTAACGTTTTGAGAATTGTGGAGAACGACGTGCTTTTTTAAGAATTCTTTTAATTCAGAGTTTTATATAGACTATTCCATACTATAATATTTAAAAATTTAGAATTATTTCACTAGCACAAAATGTTTACCTAAATAAAAATTTTACTAGTCCTCAATACTATAGTAAATGTAAATTCGATAGTTAAAATCAAGAATAAATAGCTAAATTAGCTTCTATAGCACTAATTTCATTTGAAGAAGCATTTCATCTAATGTGATACAAGGAATATTCATTGCTTCACAAACATCTGGAATTTTAGGTTCTTTTTTCGTAGGATTTCCGCTATTAATAATGCCATTTAAATTGCTTTTTTCTTCAGTCACAACTATTAAATCGTGTGCTACTGCATATGCTATAATCCAAGGGTCTGCTTTAGACCCCGCTGCCCATAAATTGACCGAGACATCCGTATAATATCTGGAAGTATTTAAAAACTGCATAACCTTCCCATATTCTGTTACAGTCTTTTGATCTCGTGATGGATTTACACAATTTGGTGAAGGTATTTGCGTAATCCAATCTTTTAACTCATCTGACTGAGCCGTTAACTCATTAAAAATTTCTCTAGTAATATAAATTTGTTGACCAATATGTGATTCAAGCCAAGCCCAATAGGAGGGAAAAACTGAATGTTTATAGTATTTGTTAGCTGGTGAAATAAAACTGTTTGCATCCATTAAATAACCACTCATTAAATCTCCTCCATCAATTTTTTAAAAGTTTTACCTTTTGCTTCAGCTAAAGTATATGCTTCAGTATAATTAGCATATCCCGTCTCAACTGAATTTTTTACTGCGCTTAAAAAACTACGGTCAATACGGCTTTTTTTCAAAGTATAGTACGGAACATTCAATTTTGTTTTTTCTTGTTTTCCATTTGTATCCTCTATTCTCTTATACTCTGCTTCTATATTTCTTAACATCTCTTTAAATGTATAACTATTTACTAAATTAACTTCTTTTAACCTTATTGCTGTAAAGTGAGGACTAACATTAAAAGATTTTGCTAATTCAAATACATCTGGATTAATTTCATATTGTTCAATCAATTTATTCGCAGGTAAAAGAAATTTAGCAGTAACTTTATTACAAAATCTTTCAAGATTTATATTATTAAACTCACTATTTTTCTCATTTAAATTATAATTGAAGTTATAAATTTCATCTTTCCCTAACCAAATATGAACTAATTCATGAACTATTGAAAACAATTTAGCTGTATCAGAATCGGAGGTATTGATAAAAATTAATGGAGCATAATCATCTATTAATACAAATGCTCTAAATTCTTTTAAGTCCAATTTTCTTCGAGTTTGATTTTTAACAAAACTACCTTGCATAACTAAAATACCAGCTTCAGATATAGTTTTTCTTAAAAATTTATAGCATTCATATGAACTTCTGAACTCTGTATTCCATGAAGGTTTAAGATTAAGTATTTTAAAAATATTTTCAGCAACATTCTCAGGACTATTATTAAGACTAAATTTTCCAATAAAATTTAAAGGTTTCGCGCCATTCTCTATAAGATAATCTCTCATCCATGCTTGTTTTGCTTCCATTTCTTTAATTACATCTATTAAATTACGAGACAATTTCTTTAATTCAAAATTATCAATAGTTCTGAAATCAGCGAGTTTATTACTTTCTTTAGGAATAGTCTCCATAAAAAAATATCCAAAAGGAATTTTTGTTTTTTTACTCAATTTTTCAATTTGAGTCACTGGAATTTCTGAATCTTCATTTAACCATGTTTTTAAATTTTTAAATTCTTCATTTAGTTTATGAGATGGTATATCTGCTTGATTAACCGCCCATTTGAGAACATTTTTATTAACTTTATATGTTGCAGTCATCAAACCACCTCCCTAATATTCTTAAAATAATTATATACTAAAATATCTAATATTGTAAAAAAGTTTATTATCATTATATTAATCACTTATGATAGCTTTATAAAATATTAGGTAACTACTATAAAATGATTTTTTATACTCTTAATATTTAAATAATATAGCACGTCAAA
>NZ_PPRC01000052.1 GCF_002902565.1 Staphylococcus petrasii
CTTATAATAGTGATTTCAAATAGAAAGAAAAGGTGGAATTAATGATGGGGAAAGTCATTTTGATAACAGGTGCAACTAGTGGTATTGGTTATAAAACAGCTGAATATTTAGCAGCACAAGGGAATATTGTTTATGGTGCTGGTCGTAGAATAGAAAATCTTGAAAGTATAAAACAAGTAAAACCTTTAAAATTAGATATAACAAATGAATCATCAATAAAAACAGCAATAGATACTGTCATCTCACAAGAAGGTCGAATTGATGTACTAGTAAATAATGCTGGTTATGGTTCATATGGTGCAATCGAAGATGTCACAATTGAAGAAGCAAAGCAACAATTTGAAGTAAATATATTTGGTTTAGCCCGTATCACACAACTAGTTTTACCACATATGAGAGCACAAAAATCAGGGCATATTATTAATATTTCATCTATGGGCGGGCGTCTTACAACATATTTTGGAGCTTGGTATCATGCGACTAAATATGCGCTAGAAGCTTTTAGTGATGCTTTACGTATGGAAGTAGAAGAGTTTGGCATAGAAGTATCTATTATTGAACCGGGTGGAATTAAAACAGATTGGGGAATAATCGCTGCTGATAAATTAGCTGATTCTGCAAAAGGTGGTGCTTATGAAGCTACTGCTATGAAGGTAGCTCAAAGCATGAAAAAGCAATATAATTCTAATTTGCTTTCAAATCCAATTGTAGTTACAAAGGCTATTTCAAAAGCCGTTAATAGTAATAAACCGAAACCGCGCTATCTAATAGGATTTGCAGCTAAGCCACTTGTGTTTTTACATGCTATACTGCCAACCAAAGTATTCGATAAAATTATGAAATCTTCAAATTCAATTTAAAGCACTACAGTATAATATTCTTATAAGAGGCTGGGACAATAATACAATGTCTCAGCCTCAATTAACATATTGGCAGTAGCTGACTGGTTTGAAATGCGCTTAATTCAAGCTTTTTCAAACCTAGTCATCCTTGCCGGGGATCGGGGCCCCAACACAGAGACTTTCGAAAAGAAAGTCTACAGCCAACGTGAGTTGGGGATCGGGGCCCCAGCATAGAGAATTTCGTTAAGAAATTCTACAAACAAAGCAAGCTGGGGATACGACGAAATTTATGTTAATTTCTGTCCCACTCCCACCTCGATAGTTTATTTAAGAAAAGTATTAAACTATGCTGAGGGTCTTATTTTTTATAGTATTTTAATATTCTACCAAGTATAAAGAATTGACACTTTTAATAGAAATGTTGATTGGTATAATAAATGTAAGTATAATCTGTATTTAATAAAACATGGAGGTTTCGCGATATGGGTGTTCATCAATATTTTAAAAGACTTTCTGATTTAGAGAAATTAATTCGATTACCAGGTAAATTTAAATATTTTGAACATAATGTAGCTGCGCATTCTTTTAAAGTCACTAAAATTGCACAATACTTAGCAACCGTTGAAGAGCATCACGGTAATACAATAGATTGGAAAAGTTTGTATGAGAAAGCGTTAAACCATGACTTTGCAGAAGTATTTACTGGAGATATTAAAACACCTGTTAAATATGCAAGAACAGAATTGAAGATGTTATTCTCACAAGTTGAAGAAGAAATGGTGAACACCTTTATTAATGAGGAAATTCCAGAAGCGTATCAAGATATTTATCGCAAACGACTTCAAGAAGGTAAAGATGACTCTTTAGAAGGACAGATTTTATCAGTCGCAGATAAAATTGATTTACTTTATGAAACATTTGGTGAAATTCAAAAACGTAATCCAGAATCTTTATTCTTTGAAATTTATGAAAATAGTTTAGAAACGATTATTCAGTTTGATCATTTAAGTTCAGTACAAGACTTTATCGATAACGTCATACCTGAAATGTTGACTGAGAACTTTATTCCAAGAGCTGAATTACGTGAAACAACGATGGCCATATTAAATCGTAGAAATGGGTGAAAGAAATGATTTGGTATGCTTTAGCCGCCTTTTTTCCATGTGTGTTAGTAGTATTATTTAGTGTGATTACGAGAAGTAAGTGGGTAGGCGTGCTTGTAACACTTATTTTAATTGCCACATCAATTTATAAAGGATTTTTCCATAATGAATGGATTATCTTTATAGATGTAGTGTCATTATTAGCTGGGTACGTCATAATAGACAAGTTAGAATTTCATAAACATCAAGATTGACACCTCATAAACAGATAAATTGAATTTAGTAATGAGTTGTTTTATATTAATTTTACATTTAAAAGAAATTGATACAGGATACAGGTAGATGGGACCTCTAGGTTAAAATGCTTTGACTCTAGGCTCATCTCTTTTTATATATTTGAATGATTGAGTAAGGAAGATACAAACGTAAGCGAACAAACGTTTGTATTTTTCTTTATATTTTTGCTAAAATAAGCTTAAGTAAGAATACTTTTCAAAGAATAGGAAATAACAGTAGTAAGCATAAATTGAGGAGGCGCTTGTAAGAATGGTGGAACACTATCCATTTAAATTGAATTCTGAGTTTGATCCGCAAGGGGACCAACCTCAAGCGATTGAAAAGATTGTCGAAGGCGTTAAAGAAGGTAAACGTCATCAAACATTACTCGGCGCTACCGGTACAGGTAAAACGTTCACCATGAGTAATGTAATTAAAGAAGTTGGGAAACCGACTTTAATTATTGCCCACAATAAAACGTTAGCGGGACAATTATACAGTGAGTTTAAAGAATTCTTCCCTGAGAATAGAGTGGAGTACTTCGTAAGTTATTATGACTATTATCAACCTGAAGCTTATGTGCCTTCTACGGATACTTTTATTGAAAAAGATGCATCGATTAATGATGAAATCGACCAATTACGTCACTCTGCTACAAGTGCACTATTTGAACGTGATGATGTCATTATTATCGCTAGTGTAAGTTGTATTTATGGTTTAGGTAATCCAGAAGAATATAAGGATTTAGTAGTGAGTGTACGTGTAGGAATGGAAATGGATCGTAGTGAATTGCTACGTAAATTAGTCGATGTACAATATTCTAGAAATGACATCGATTTCCAACGTGGTACGTTTAGAGTACGTGGAGACGTCGTTGAAATTTTCCCAGCGTCACGTGAAGAAATGTGTATACGCGTAGAATTCTTTGGCGATGAAATTGATCGTATTCGCGAAGTCAACTATCTAACAGGTGAAGTGATTCGTGAAAGAGAACACTTTGCTATTTTCCCAGCCTCTCACTTCGTTACGCGTGAAGAGAAAATGAAAATAGCTATCGAGCGTATTGAAAAAGAATTAGAAGAACGCTTAAAAGAATTAAGAGATGAAAATAAATTATTAGAAGCACAGCGTTTAGAACAACGTACAAACTATGACTTAGAAATGATGCGTGAAATGGGCTTTTGTTCAGGCATTGAGAACTACTCTGTTCATTTAACATTACGACCACCTGGTTCTACACCGTATACATTACTTGATTATTTCGGTGATGACTGGTTAGTGATGATTGATGAATCACACGTAACATTACCGCAAATTAGAGGAATGTTTAATGGTGACCAAGCACGTAAAAAAGTGCTAGTAGACCATGGTTTCCGTTTACCAAGCGCAATGGATAACCGTCCACTTAAATTCGAAGAGTTTGAACAAAAAACAAAACAATTAGTATATGTATCAGCCACACCGGGTCCATATGAAATTGAACATACGGATGAGATGGTTGAACAAATTATTCGTCCTACTGGCTTATTAGATCCTAAAATTGATGTACGTCCAACGAAAAATCAAATTGATGATTTATTAGGTGAAATTCAAGAAAGAATTGATAGAGATGAACGTGTATTAGTGACGACATTAACTAAGAAAATGAGTGAAGATTTAACCACATATATGAAAGAAGCGGGTATTAAAGTTAACTACTTACACTCAGAAATTAAAACGCTAGAGCGTATTGAAATCATTCGTGACTTACGTATGGGTACGTATGATGTTGTCGTAGGTATTAACTTGCTGAGAGAAGGTATCGATATACCTGAAGTATCACTTGTTGTTATTTTAGATGCCGATAAAGAAGGTTTCTTACGTTCTAACCGTTCATTAATTCAAACTATCGGTCGTGCTGCACGTAATGATAAAGGTGAAGTTATTATGTATGCCGACAAGATGACGGATTCAATGCAGTATGCGATTGATGAAACACAGCGTCGTCGTGAAATTCAAATGGCTCATAATGAAAAATATGGCATCACACCGAAAACAATTAACAAGAAAATTCATGATGTTATTAGTGCTACTGTGGAAAATGATGAAACTAATGAAAAACAACAAACAGAAGTACCTAAGAAAATGACTAAGAAAGAACGTCAAAAAACAATTGAAAATATAGAAAAAGAAATGAAAAAAGCAGCGAAAGACTTAGACTTCGAAAGAGCAACAGAATTGAGAGATATGTTATTTGAATTAAAAGCAGAAGGGTGACAGATAAATGAAGGGACCAAGTATCGTAGTTAAAGGTGCGAGAGCACATAATTTAAAAAATATTGATATTGAACTTCCTAAAAATAAATTAATTGTTATGACAGGATTATCTGGTTCAGGTAAATCATCACTTGCCTTTGATACGATTTATGCAGAAGGTCAACGTCGATATGTAGAATCTTTAAGTGCTTATGCACGCCAATTTTTAGGGCAAATGGATAAACCAGACGTAGATACAATCGAAGGTTTATCTCCTGCTATTTCGATTGACCAAAAAACGACAAGTAAGAACCCACGTTCAACTGTAGCAACTGTAACTGAAATTTATGATTATATTCGTTTACTTTATGCGCGTGTAGGTAAAGCTTACTGTCCTTATCACAATATTGAAATTGAATCACAAACTGTCCAACAAATGGTCGACCGCATTTTAGAACTTGAAGAACGCACTAAAATTCAAATTTTAGCGCCAGTGATTTCTCATAGAAAAGGTAGCCATGAGAAATTAATCGAAGATATTGGTAAAAAAGGTTATGTGCGTTTACGTGTTGATGGCGAAATCGTTGATGTGAATGAAGTGCCAGAATTAGATAAGAATAAGAATCACACAATTGAAGTTGTCGTAGACCGTTTAGTTGTAAAATCAGGTATTGAAGCACGTTTAGCTGATTCTATTGAAACAGGTTTAGAATTAGCGGAAGGCAATATTACTATAGATGTTATTGACGGTGAAGACCTTAAATTCTCTGAGAACCATGCTTGTCCAATTTGTGGCTTTTCAATAGGCGAATTAGAACCTAGAATGTTTAGTTTCAATAGTCCGTTTGGTGCTTGTCCAACGTGTGGTGGTTTAGGACAACGTTTAACAGTTGATGTCGACTTAGTCGTTCCTGACCAAAATAAAAGTTTAAACGAAGGTGCAATTGAACCTTGGGAACCAACAAGTTCTGACTTTTATCCAACATTATTAAAACGTGTTTGTGAAGTTTACAAAATTAATATGGATAAACCGTATAAGAAATTAACGGATAGACAAAAAGACATTATTATGAATGGTTCTGGCGACAAACAAATTGAATTTTCATTCCATAGCCGTAACGGTGGCACACGTCATAGAAAAATGAAATTTGAAGGTGTATTGCCTAACATTGATCGTCGTTATCACGAATCACCTTCAGAATACACACGTGAAGTCATGAGTAAATATATGACAGAATTACCATGTGAGACTTGTCACGGTAAACGTTTAAGTAAAGAAGCCTTATCAGTTTACGTAGGCGGTTATAACATTGGTGAAGTTGTAGAATACTCTATTAATAATGCTTTACAGTTCTATGAAAACATTGAGTTATCAGAACAAGACAGAGCGATAGCGAACCAAATTTTAAAAGAAATTATTTCTCGCTTATCATTCTTAAATAACGTTGGTTTAGAATATTTAACATTAAATCGTTCATCAGGTACATTATCAGGCGGGGAAGCGCAACGTATTCGTCTAGCTACCCAAATTGGTTCACGATTAACGGGTGTACTTTATGTGTTAGACGAACCTTCTATCGGCTTGCACCAACGCGATAATGATCGACTAATTGGTACTTTAAAAGAAATGCGTGATTTAGGTAATACGCTAATTGTTGTTGAGCATGATGACGATACTATGCGAGCAGCGGATTATCTTGTAGATGTTGGTCCAGGCGCAGGTAATCACGGTGGTGAGATTGTCTCAAGTGGTACGCCAGCCAAAGTTATGAAAGATAAGAAATCATTAACTGGCCAATATTTAAGTGGTAAAAAACGTATCGATGTACCTGAACATCGTCGCGAAGTTACTGATAGAAAAATTAGTATTAAAGGTGCACGCAGCAACAACTTAAAAGGTGTAGACGTAGATGTTCCTTTATCTGTGATGACTGTAGTGACAGGTGTTTCTGGCTCAGGTAAAAGTTCATTAGTAAATGAAGTGCTATATAAATCTTTAGCGCAAAAAATTAATAAATCTAAAGTAAGACCTGGCGAACACGATGCAATTGAAGGCATTGATCAATTAGATAAAATTATCGACATTGACCAATCTCCAATTGGTAGAACACCTCGTTCAAACCCAGCGACTTATACTGGCGTATTTGATGATATTCGCGATGTCTTTGCGCAAACAAACGAAGCTAAAATTCGTGGCTACCAAAAAGGTCGTTTCAGTTTCAACGTGAAAGGCGGCCGTTGTGAAGCTTGTAAAGGTGACGGTATTATCAAAATTGAAATGCACTTCTTACCAGATGTGTACGTGCCTTGCGAAGTGTGTGATGGCAAACGCTATAATCGTGAAACTCTAGAAGTCACATATAAAGGTAAAAATATTGCAGATGTATTAGAAATGACAGTAGAAGAAGTGACTTATTTCTTTGAAAATATTCCTAAAATACATCGCAAATTACAAACACTCGTTGATGTAGGTTTAGGCTACATCACATTAGGGCAACAAGCTACTACCCTTTCTGGTGGGGAAGCACAACGTGTGAAATTAGCATCAGAATTGCATAAACGTTCTACTGGCCGTTCAATTTATATCTTAGATGAACCAACAACTGGTTTACACGTAGATGATATTAGCAGATTATTGAAAGTGTTAAATCGACTTGTTGAAAATGGTGACACAGTAGTCATCATTGAACATAACTTAGATGTGATTAAAACAGCAGATCATATTATTGATTTAGGTCCTGAAGGCGGTGAAGGTGGCGGTACCATTGTAGCTACCGGTACACCTGAAGAAATTGCTGAAGTTGAAGCGTCTTACACTGGCAAATATTTGAAACCCGTGCTTGAACGCGATTCAGTTGAATAAATTTGCTATAGCGCTCTTCAAGTGCTGGAGTAAAAAATAAATATATATTAGTGGTCTTTCCTATATAAAATGATGGAAGTAAAGAGAAGAAATGATAGGTGATATTAGTTTCTTCGATGCTATAATAGCGCTTCTAAACTTTAAAATAGGGAAGACTTTTTATTTGTTTAGAACTTGGACAAACAAATTCATCTCTAAAGCGACATTTTTATATAAATAGTGACTTCATTTTTGATATGATAGTAGATGAATGAATTCAAGTGAAAATTTTGAGGTGAACTCATGTTAACGACAGAGAAATTAGTCAAAATATTAAATTTAGAACTGTTTACTGGGGAAAAAGGATTACATAAACACATTAAAAATACAGATATATCACGTCCTGGATTGGAAATGGCTGGATATTTTTCTCACTATGCGGCAGATAGAATCCAATTATTAGGAACAACTGAATTATCTTTCTATAATTTATTGCCAGATGAAGAACGACAAGGACGTATGCGCAAATTATGCCGTCCAGAAACACCGGCTATCATTGTGACAAGAGGATTAGAGCCGCCTCAAGAATTAATCGAAGCATCCCAAGAAATGGATACCCCGTTAATTGTTTCTAAAGATGCCACAACAAGTTTGATGAGTCGTTTAACTACGTTCCTTGAACATGAGCTAGCACAAAGCACATCATTGCACGGGGTATTAGTCGATGTATATGGTGTAGGTGTGTTAATCACTGGAGATTCTGGTATCGGTAAAAGTGAAACAGCGTTAGAGTTAGTGAAACGTGGACACCGCTTAGTAGCCGATGATAATGTTGAAATTCGCCAAATTACTAAAGGTGAACTAATCGGTACACCACCGAAACTAATTGAACATTTGCTTGAAATTCGAGGCCTAGGTATTATCAACGTTATGACATTGTTTGGCGCAGGATCTATTTTGACGGAAAAGCAAATTCGCTTAAATATTAATTTGGAAAATTGGAACAAAGATAAATTATACGATCGCGTTGGTCTAAACGAAGAAACATTAAAAATTCTTGATACGGAAATTACTAAAAAAACCGTGCCAGTACGTCCGGGCAGAAACGTAGCCGTAATCATAGAAGTGGCAGCTATGAACTACCGCTTAAATATTATGGGTATCAATACTGCGGAAGAATTCAACCAACGCTTAAATGAAGAAATTTTAAGAAAAGGTAATCAAAGCAAGGAGAAGTAAGACATGATGTTTAATTTGAATTATATTGATCCAACTGCTTTTAACTTAGGACCTTTATCTATTAAATGGTATGGGATAATTATCGCCGTAGGTATTCTTATCGGCTATTTTATCGCCCAAGAAAGTTTGAAACATGTTGGTTTACATAAAGATACATTAGTCGATGTCATTTTCTATAGTGCTATCTTTGGCTTTTTAGTTGCACGTATTTATTTTGTGATTTTCCAATGGCCTTATTATATGGAGAATCCTGCAGAAATACCTAAGATTTGGCACGGTGGTATTGCGATACATGGTGGTTTAATAGGTGGATTTATTACCGGAATAATTGTATGTAAGATAAAGAATTTAAATCCCTTTCAAATTGGAGATATCGTAGCACCAAGTATTATCTTAGCGCAAGGCATCGGACGTTGGGGTAATTTCATGAACCATGAAGCGCATGGTGGACCTGTTTCTAGAACATTTTTAGAACATTTACATATACCTGAATTTATTATTCGAAATATGTATATTGAAGGTGTTTATTATCATCCAACATTCTTATATGAATCTATCTGGGATGTCCTCGGATTTATTATTTTAATGACAATTAGAAAGCATCTTCGCGTAGGGGAAACATTCGCGCTTTATTTAATTTGGTATTCAATTGGCCGTTTCTTTGTAGAAGGCTTAAGAACAGACAGTTTAATGTTAACGAGTCATATACGTGTCGCTCAATTAGTATCTGTTATCTTAATCATTGTAGGACTTATCTTAATCGTTTATAGACGTTTGAAATATAACCCTCCAATTTATAAAGAAGCAGGACCATTAAGTTGGCCTAATAATAAGGCGAAGGCGAAATAATGCGACGTTTAACCAAGATAACAAGACAGGCGGTAAATCCATTATGGCGTATTTACCGCTTTGTCAGTTTTCCAAAGACCTTTAGAAACACGTTAATCATTGAGTTATGTCGCTACATACCCAACTTAAAGTTGAAACGATGGATGTATATTCATTTTTTGAAAATGAAGATCGGCAAACAGACCGCAATTGCCTACAAAGTAATGATGGATATTTTTCACCCTCAATTAATATCGATTGGCAATAATTGTGTAATTGGTTATAATACTACAATATTAACGCATGAAGTATTAGTAGAAGAATATCGTTATGGGCCAGTAACGATTGGGCATAACACTTTAATAGGCGCTAATACTACTATTTTGCCTGGTATTAATATCGGACATAATGTAATAGTGAAAGCCGGCACTATCGTGTCTAAAGACATTCCAGATAACGCGATTGCATATGGAAATCCAATGCACATACAATATAAATAGAAAGAGAGGTGACAAAGTATGGCACAAAAGAACAATAACGTAATATCAATGGTATTTGATGAAGACTTCTATCGTAAAATGGCAGATCAAAAATTTAAGCAACAAGACTATAAAAAAGCAGCGGAGTACTATAAAAAAGTGCTTGATTTGTCACCAGATGATTTTGATATTCAATTAAACTATACGCATTGTCTTACTAAATTGAATTTAGGTAGACAAGCTGAAAAGCTTTTTTACGAGAATATTATTAAAAGAGATCATGTAGAAGAAAGTTATTATCAATTAAGTGAATTAAACATTGAACTTAATGAGCCAAACAAGGCCTTCTTGTTTGGTATTAATTATGTGATTTTGACTGAAGATAAAGATTATAGAGCAGAATTAGAAAAAACATTCGAAGTCTCTTATATTAGTGAAGAAAAAATAGAATTAGAAGCACAGTTATTTGCGACACAATTGTTATTCCAATATTTATTTTCACAAGGGCGCTTAGAAGAAGCACGCGCATACATTTTGCAACAAGATAAAGGGATTCAAGAACATCGTGTCGTGCGTAATTTATTAGCGATGTGCTATTTGTACTTAAGTGAATACGAAACGGCAAAAGAATTATTTGAAACATTATTAAGTGAAGATAATTCAGATGTACACGCCTTATGTCACTATACGTTGTTACTTTATAACACTAATGAAACTGAGAAATACCAAAAGTATCTCAAGATTTTAAGCAAAGTTGTCCCAATGAACGATGATGAAAGTTTTAAATTAGGCATCGTCTTAAGTTATTTAAAACAATATGAAGCGTCACAACAACTCTTATTACCACTGTATAAAAAGGGTAAGTTCGCTTCAATTCAAATGTTTAATGCTTTAAGCTTTAACTATTATTACCTTGGAAATAAAGAACAAAGTGAATTATTCTGGGACAAGTTATTACAGATTTCTAAAGTAGACGTAGGTTACGCACCATGGGTAATAGAAGAAAGTAAACAAATATTTGATCAAAAAATTGAGCCACTATTAATGGACGATAATAGCCATTATAGATTATATGGTGTCTTCTTATTAAATCAGTTAAATGGTAAGGAAATTCTTATGACTGAAGAAATTTGGTCAGTCTTAGAAACAATGAATGATTATGAAAAACTGTACTTAACTTATTTAGTACAAGGACTTCATTTGAATAAATTAGATTTTATTCACCGTGGGTTACTCAAACTTTACAATAATAAAGAGTTACGCCAAGACACAGAGCTATTTATAAGCTGGATTGATAAAGGCGAAGGATTAATTGCGAATGAAGTAGATTTAAGTGACGTAGATAGATACGTGGCAGCGCATGTCTACCTTTATCATCGATACTATGACACCCATATGACTAAAAAAGAAATAATAGAATTATTTAACACTTCAAAATACAAGTTAGATAGCGCGATTAATCAGTTATTGAGCATATAAATTTAAGAAATGACTATTATAATATATAATGCGCATGATAATAAAAACGTAGGAGGCATAAAAATGACTGAAGTAAACTATGATGTTGCGATTATCGGTGCTGGACCCGCTGGTATGACTGCAGCTGTTTATGCATCACGTGCAAACTTAAGCACTGTTATGATTGAAAGAGGAATGCCAGGTGGCCAAATGGCTAACACAGAAGAAGTAGAAAACTTCCCAGGATTTGAAATGATTACTGGACCAGATTTATCAACTAAAATGTTCGAACATGCGAAAAAATTTGGTGCTGAATACCAATACGGCGATATTAAATCTATTGAAGATAAAGGTGACTACAAAGTCATTAATTTAGGTAACAAAGAAATCACAGCTCATGCCGTTATTATTTCAACTGGTGCAGAATATAAAAAAATTGGCGTACCTGGTGAACAAGAGCTAGGCGGCCGTGGCGTAAGTTACTGTGCAGTATGTGATGGCGCATTCTTTAAAAACAAAAACTTATTCGTAATCGGTGGCGGTGACTCTGCAGTTGAAGAAGGTGCGTTCTTAACTAAATTCGCAGATAAAGTTACAATTGTACACCGTAGAGACGAATTAAGAGCTCAAAAAATATTACAAGATCGCGCATTCAAAAATGATAAAATCGACTTCATTTGGAGCCATACATTAAAATCAATTAACGAAAAAGATGGTAAAGTAGGTTCTGTTACACTAGTATCTACTAAAGATGCCTCAGAACAAACATTAGATGCTGACGGTGTATTTATCTATATCGGAATGAAACCATTAACTGCACCATTCAATAACTTAGGTATCACAAATGACATGGGTTATATCGTTACTAAAGATGATATGACAACATCTGTTCCTGGTATTTTTGCAGCTGGAGACGTTAGAGACAAAGGTCTACGTCAAATTGTAACTGCGACAGGCGATGGTAGTATTGCAGCTCAAAGTGCAATCGACTACATTGAAGAATTAAAAGATAAAGCAGAAGCGTAAGCATAGATTCAAGCTAGAATAATGTCTCAATGAACTATTCATTAATGGCATTCTTCTAGCTTTTTTATTTGAAAATGAAACCCCAAAAACAAAACTATCTCGTTAGTTACGTTCCCTTAAACATATGATATTATGAAAGTAAATAGATACTTATGCATACATATTAGACATAAATATAGACTAACTGAGCGGTGTTCATAATGATAAATCAAACAGACAATGAAACAAGTGAAAAAATTAGCAAAAGTGAATTATTAGTAGTAACCGGATTATCAGGCGCAGGTAAATCTGTAGTCATTCAATGTTTAGAAGATATAGGGTTCTTCTGTGTAGACAATTTACCACCTATTTTATTGCCAAAATTTGTAGAATTAATGGAACAAGGGAATCCATCATTACAAAAAGTAGCGATAGCCATTGATTTACGTGGTAAAGAATTATTTACGTCATTAGTAGAAGAAATTGATGCAATTAAAAGTCGCAACGACGTCATCGTTGATGTAATGTTTTTAGAAGCGGATACTGAAAAACTCATTTCTAGATATAAAGAATCTCGTCGTGCCCACCCATTAAATGAAAATGGACAAATGTCACTCATCGATTCTATTCTTGAAGAAAGACAACTGCTTTCTAGAATTCGTACTTTTGCAAATTACATTGTAGATACAACCAACTTATCAGTTAAAGAATTAAAAGAGAGAGTTAAAAAGAAATTTAAGGATGAAAACTTTAAGTCATTTAGTATCAATGTGACAAGCTTTGGTTTTAAACATGGTATTCAAATGGATGCTGACTTAGTATTTGATGTGCGATTTTTACCTAACCCATATTATGTAGAAGACTTGAGACCGATGACAGGGGAAGACGAAGCTGTTTACAATTATGTTATGAAGTGGAAAGAGACAGAAATCTTTTTTGAAAAGCTAATGGACTTACTAAAATTCATGATTCCAGGGTATAAAAAAGAAGGAAAAGCTCAGTTAGTCATTGCGATAGGTTGTACAGGCGGACAACATCGTTCAGTAGCGCTAGCTAAGCGTATTGGTCAAGAACTTGACGAAATCTTTGATTATAATGTTTATGTTCATCACAGAGATGCACATATTGAAAGTGGCGTGAAAAAATGAAACAGTTAAAAGTCGTACTTATAGGTGGGGGGACAGGCCTATCAGTATTAGCTAGAGGATTAAGAGAATATCCCATTGATATCACAGCTATTGTTACGGTAGCCGATGATGGGGGGAGCACGGGGAAGATTCGTAATGAAATGGATATCCCTGCGCCAGGAGATATTCGCAATGTAATTGCAGCACTTAGTGATGCAGAACCTATATTAGAAGAACTATTCCAATATCGCTTTGAAGAACATCAAATTGAGGGGCATTCACTTGGGAACCTTTTATTAGCTGCACTCACTAATATTAAAAATGACTTTGGTCATGCGGTAAAAGAATTAAGTAAAATCTTAAATATTAAAGGGAAGGTTATTCCATCTACAAATACTAATGTCATGTTAAATGCCGTTTTAGAAGATGGAGAAATCGTAAAAGGGGAATCTAAAATTCCTCAAAAAAATAAAAAAATTGAGCGTGTATACTTAGAACCGCCAAACGTTGAACCTATGGAAGAAGCAATAGACGCTCTTGCTGAAGCGGATTTAATTGTGCTAGGGCCAGGCTCTCTCTACACTAGTGTCATCTCTAACTTATGTGTTAAAGGGATGTCAGACGCTATTTTGAGTTCGAAAGCGCCTAAACTCTATATTGCTAATATCATGACACAACCGGGAGAAACTAATAATTATGATGTTTTAGATCATATCAACGCTATTCACGATCATGCTGGTAGGCAGTTCATTGATTATGTGATTTGTAGCGATGAGAAATATGATGAACAAATTTTAAAACATTATAAAAATCGTCATGCCCAACCAGTAGCTATGAACGAGGATGATTTAACTAAGAATAATATTAAGATTATTACCTCGTCTAACTTAGTAGAGGTGTATGATCAGAATTTGGTGCGTCATAATACTAAAGTACTCGCTAAATTAATCTATGACTTAGCACTTGAATTAACAAGTACAATTCAATTTAAACCTAAGAAATAGTATACCGTTTTTACACTTTGAAAATTATGATACAATAGAGAGCATGTGTTTATAAATAATTAATTACGATAACTTAATGAATTTTGGAATGTTAATTACATATATTTATGATATTGATTAGAAAGGAAGGTAAACTAGGCGATGAGTTTTGCATCAGATATGAAAAATGAACTAACACGTATAGAAGTAGATGAAAGCAACGCTAAAGCGGAACTTAGCGCATTAATCCGTATGAACGGTGCCCTCAGTCTATCTAATCAACAATTTGTAATTAATGTTCAAACTGAAAATGCGACAACCGCACGTCGTATTTACTCATTAATTAAACGAATATTTAATGTTGAAATTGAAATATTAGTACGTAAGAAGATGAAATTAAAGAAAAATAATATTTATATTTGTCGTACTAAAGTAAGAGCTAGAGAAATTCTTGATGAACTTGGAATATTAAAAAATGGTATCTTTGTACATGATATTGACGCAAGTATGATTAAAGATGATGAAATGCGTAGAAGTTATTTACGTGGCGCGTTTTTAGCAGGTGGCTCTGTAAATAATCCAGAAACTTCTTCGTATCATCTAGAAATATTTTCCCAATATGAGAACCATTCCGAAGGGTTAACCAAGCTAATGAACAGTTATGGTTTAAATGCTAAACACTTAGAACGTAAAAAGGGAAGTATAGCTTACTTAAAAGAAGCGGAAAAAATCTCTGAATTTCTTAGCTTAATAGGGGGCTATCAAGCACTATTAAAATTTGAAGATGTGCGCATAGTTAGAGATATGAGAAACTCAGTAAATCGCTTAGTAAACTGTGAAACCGCTAATTTAAATAAAACGGTAAGTGCAGCGATGAAACAAGTACAAAGCATCCAACTTATCGATGAAGAAATTGGCATTGAAAACCTTCCAGATCGCTTAAGAGAAATTGCTAAATTACGTGTAGAACATCAAGAAATTTCATTAAAAGAACTAGGGGAAATGGTCTCAACAGGACCTATTTCGAAATCAGGCGTCAACCATCGCTTGAGAAAATTAAACGAACTAGCTGATAAAATACGTAGCGGCGAGAAAATAGAATTATAAATGTGAAACAAGGTATTTTTGAAGATTACTCAAAAATACCTTTTTTATATAGGATAATGTTGCAGTATTTGTAAACTTTAGGTAGCAAAATTTATTCATAAATAATCTGTTGGATTTGTCCATGAGAGTAGAAATCACACCATAAGGGGATTTCGAAATCATGCTTTTTTTAAGTAGGGAAAATGGTTTAAAAATATAATCAAAGATAACGTACTACATCAAAATATTTATATAAATGCATTTAAATTATAAAAAATTGTGGAATATACTATATTAGCCCCCCCGAAAGGAATCGAACCTTTATTATAAGAACCGGAATCTTATGTGCTATCCATTACACTACGGGGAGAGAATATTAAAAGCCGAATTTCTGTACTATTTGTGATTTTAAAAGTACAATCTGTATGTATGTTTATAGTACAAAAAATTAAAAAAATGCGTCAATAGTTAATTTTTGACCATATTTGACTTTTGTTGTAAAATGAGTACAACAGTTAATTACAAGGAGGAAATATAAATGAATTTAATTCCTACAGTTATTGAAACAACAAATCGTGGCGAACGTGCTTACGATATTTATTCACGTTTATTAAAAGACCGTATCATCATGTTAGGTTCAGCAATTGATGATAACGTAGCAAACTCAATTGTATCACAATTATTATTCTTACAAGCTCAAGACTCTGAAAAAGATATTTATCTATATATTAACTCTCCAGGCGGTAGCGTGACTGCTGGATTTGCGATTTATGATACTATCCAACACATCAAACCAGATGTACAAACAATTTGTATTGGTATGGCTGCTTCAATGGGTTCATTCTTATTAGCTGCTGGTGCAAAAGGTAAACGTTTCGCATTACCTAACGCTGAAGTAATGATTCACCAACCATTAGGTGGTGCTCAAGGTCAAGCAACTGAAATCGAAATCGCTGCTAACCATATCTTAAAAACTCGTGAAAAATTAAACAGAATTTTAGCTGAACGTACTGGTCAAAGTATTGAAAAAATCCAAAAAGATACTGATCGTGATAACTTCTTAACAGCTGATGAAGCTAAAGAATATGGTTTAATTGATGGTGTAATGCAACCTGAAGATCAAAATAAATAAGTTGAATTAATATTTAAGAGGGAACGCCGTAACTGGCGCTCCCTCTTTTTTTATGCTTATCTAGAATTTTTTGACGCTTTTAAAAATAATCTAACTGATACAACTAGTAAAAGTATACCTATGATTAAGAAAAATATAGACATTATGATAATCGCTATATTATTTTCAAAAGCAAATATACCATTCAAAATAAGAAATATGCTTGCAATAATAAGCAAAATATAGGTTAACTTGTTGTCATTCATGGTATCAAACTCCTATGTTTACTTGCCAATTAAATCTTCAAGAGCTACCTTCAGATTAGGATATTTAAAATCAAAATCTAACGCATCAAGTTTATTTGGTAGGACTTTTTGCGTGTCTAATACAACTGTAGACATTTGTCCTAAAGCTGCTCTCATGGCTAAGGCTGGAACCCATGTTTCATGTGGTCGATGCATAACGCGACCAAGCGTATAACCAAATAAGTTTTGACGTTCAGGCATTGGTGCTGCCATATTGAAAGGTCCTTTAGCAGTTGGTTCATTGATCGTGAATAAAATAGCTCGAACTAAGTCATCAATATGAATCCAAGAATACCATTGACGGCCAGAGCCTAATTTACCGCCTACATAGAATTTATATGGCAATTTCATCATTGGAAGAGAGCCACCTTCGTCAGATAGAATCATACTAAATCTACCTAACACAACACGAGTACCGAACTCTTCAAATTTTTTAGCAATACGTTCCCATTGATATACTACATCTGATAAGAAATCGAATGGAAGCGTATGGTATTGCTCAGTATATGTGTGATGTAAGCTTGGAGGATAATAGCCCATAGCACTTGCATTAAATAATACTTCAGGCTTTTTAGAACGATTTTTAAATAAATCAACTAAAGCTTGTGTGGATTGGATACGGCTAATCATAATTGTCTGTTTATATGACTCAGTCCATCGTTTGTTTAATGATGCACCTGCAAGGTTGATGACCACATCAATGTCTGGAACTTGTTCTTCCCAGCCATCTTTCGACCAATTTATATATGAAATTTTAGGCTCATCACTTTCTTTATCACTACGCGTTAAAATAGTGATATGCGCATCTTGCTTTTTAATTTCTTCAACTAAGTGGTTGCCTACCATTCCTGTGCCACCGGTAATAAGATATTGTTTCATGTTTACACCTCGTTTAAATAATTTTTTGATTCTAATAACACACTATTTTGTTCAAATAATGTCCAATGATTAGTCAATAATATGTCATTTCCTAAGCTGTAAACCTGATTATTTCTTGAAAAATTTAAGATATAATAAAGGAGAACCTTCGCATACTATTAACATCTTTCAATTACTATTAGTATACCCATAATTAGCGAAGGTCAATTTTGACTCCCTTTAGTAATGACCCATACGTTAATCGTATGGGTTTATTGTATATCTATTATAGTACTAATAAAAAATTTTTAAGAACAATATGATTAAAAGAATAAAAATAATTGATAATAGTAAAAAATCAAAGGAAGATGTTTTATCCTCATCATAATGGTCATTATTTATCATCATCGATTTAAGTTTAGTCTTACTTGTAGTGCTATTATCAAAGCCTTCTTCTGAAAAGTTTTCATGCATCCTTATCACGCTCTCAAATTTAGAATTAGATAACTTATTTAAATTTAGTGTTTGTAAGTACTTATGATGTTATCATATATAAGAGATTATATATGATATTTATTTTGCAACCTAATTCTTTCAATGTGATTTTTTTAGGTAATTGCTGTAAAATTATATGCTACATTCATAGAAATGTACCACTATGTTTAAATGTGGAAAATCATATAACTTGGAAAAATAAAAATTAAGATGACGGAGGCAGACAATTAAAAATGAGTAGTATTTCAAAAATTATCAGTACAATTGTCATTTTACTTTTACTCATAGGACTAGGTTTTGCTATTTTTTCATTTGTAGACAATTCAAAACGTGGAAATGAACGTTTAAGTAATCAAAGTACAGAAAAGCATAAAGATAGTGATAAAAAAGATGATAAGAAAGATAAAAAAGATAAAGATAGTGACAAAAAAGATAAATCTAAAGATAAGTCAGATAGTGAAAAAGGAACTCGATCAAAAGAAGATAATTCAGCACAAAACGATGAACAGTACAATGCAGATGTCGTTGATCAAGGCAATGTAGGAACACGACAAGCACCTAAAACGCAAGAAACACAACAAGCTACACCATCTTCACAACAAAACACGCAACAAATACCACGTACGAGAGAAACAAGGAATGAAACTAATACTAAACAACAAAAATCAACTCAGAACACTACACAAAATAAACAAACAGACACTCAAGAACAACCAACACAGGAACGAGAGGAGAACGATAATAACTCTTCTCAATCTAATACTACACATTCTGGTTCAGCCTCAAATAATAATAACAACAATAATGATGCAGCAACTAGCCAGTCATCTCCTAGAACAAATCAAACACCAAGTGCTAACAGAACACAAGAAGCGAATACACAAGAAGCTTCAACGCAACAACAAGCTACTCAACAAAGATCAACTCAACAGTCGGTACAACGTAGTACTACACAATCTCAAAATCAGAGCCAACAATCACAGTCATCAAATGGAAACGATAATGATTAAATGTGTTAAAGAAACGCCCTTCAACGTAAAAAGTTGGAGGGCGTTTTTGTATGAGAATTCACTATTAATACAAATTAGCATGTATATGCACTTTTAACTAGAACATCCAATTAAGTAAAAAAGTTAATATGATTGAAAGAATTACAGAAATAAAAATAGAAGAAAGACAACCAAAAGGACAGCCACAACCATATCGATAATGGATAGATGAAGAGTTTTCAAAATTATCTCTTTCATTTCTAAAATAATTATTATCTTTATATCTACGATCAGATGGGTCAATGACCTCAACTTTATCCCGTTCTTCTTGACTCATGTTTAGCCCTCCTCATATATTTACTTTATTTTAAACTAAAAATATTGCAAAAATAAAATAAAAACAATTCGCATAACAAATTAAAAGGAAGGGTAATATTTTAAAATAAGAAGATTTTGACACCTAAATATGAATAAAAAATGTACCAATTATACTCTTTCGGAATAATTTTACAGATAATTTAAAATATTAGAGTTTTTCTCTTGCAATTTCATAACTACAATAGTACTATTGCAAGTGTAAAGAGGTTAGATTTTGTCCCAGGCGGGACGCAAAAAGTCAAACCAGTTTTTTATGCTATTGGTTACCTTTGATAAATAAAGGAGGAAGGTAGTAGTGAAAGACTTGATTAAAATTCAACAAAAGCTGATACCTGATTTAATAGATAAAATGTATCGACGCTTTTCTATCTTAACTACTATCTCAAATAATCAGCCAGTAGGTAGACGAAGTTTAAGTGAGCATATGGATATTACAGAGCGTGTTTTAAGATCTGAAACAGATATGTTAAAAAAGCAAGATCTTATTCAAGTTAAATCAACAGGTATGGAGATTACAGACGAAGGCACTGAAGTCTTAAACCAACTCAATGATTACTTCAATGTATATAGTGATGATAATCAACTCGCTTCACAAATTAAAACGACATACAACATCAAAGAAGTTCATGTCGTACCTGGAGATGCTGATAATCACGAGAATGTAAAAGCTGAAATGGGCCGACAAGCTGGTCAGTTATTGGAAAGTATATTGTATGAAGATGCAATTGTATCAGTAACAGGCGGATCTACAATGGCTAATGTAAGTCGAGCGATGCACTTATTACCATTCAATGTGTTCTTTGTCCCAGCTCGAGGTGGTCTTGGTGAGAATGTTATTTATCAAGCCAACACAATTTCAGCAAGTATGGCTCAACAAACTGGTGGTTATTACACGACACTGTATGTACCTGATAATGTGAGTGAATCAACTTATAACACATTATTGATGGAACCTTCTGTCGTACATACATTAGATAAAATCAAGCAAGCAAATATAACAATTCACGGTATTGGTGATGCGCTGAAGATGGCGCATCGTAGACAATCGTCTGATGAGGTGATTGAAAGCCTTCAACATCACCAAGCCGTTGCTGAAGCTTTCGGTTACTATTTTGACGCTCAAGGTAAGGTTGTTTATAAAGTTAAAACAATCGGTTTACAACTTGAGGATTTAGAAACGAAAGAATTTATATTCGCTGTTGCTGGGGGTAAATCCAAAGGCGAAGCAATTAAAGCTTACCTAAGTATTGCTCCTAAAAACACAGTATTGATTACTGATGAAGCAGCAGCAAAAGTAATATTAAATAAGTAATAAAAAGTTAATAACTTTTTAAATATCATTTTAAAGGAGGCCATTATAATGGCAGTAAAAGTAGCAATTAATGGTTTTGGTAGAATTGGTCGTTTAGCATTCAGAAGAATTCAAGATGTAGAAGGAATTGAAGTAGTAGCAGTAAACGACTTAACTGATGACGAAATGTTAGCTCATTTATTAAAATATGACACTATGCAAGGTCGCTTCACTAGTGAAGTTGAAGTTATCGATGGTGGTTTCCGTGTAAATGGTAAAGAAGTTAAATCTTACGAAGAACCAGATGCAAGCAAATTACCTTGGGGCGATTTAGATATCGACGTAGTATTAGAATGTACTGGTTTCTATACTGATAAAGAAAAAGCAGAAGCTCACATCAATGCAGGAGCTAAAAAAGTATTAATTTCTGCACCAGCTAAAGGTGACGTTAAAACAATCGTATTCAACACTAACCACAAAGACTTAGATGGTTCTGAAACAGTAGTATCAGGTGCTTCATGTACTACTAACTCATTAGCACCAGTTGCTAAAGTATTAAGCGATGAATTCGGTATCGTTGAAGGTTTAATGACAACTATCCACGCTTACACTGGTGACCAAATGACTCAAGACGGTCCTCACAAAAAAGGTGACAAACGTCGTGCTCGTGCAGCAGCTCAAAACATCGTACCTAACTCAACAGGTGCAGCTAAAGCTATCGGTAAAGTAATTCCTGAAATCGATGGTAAATTAGACGGTGGTGCACAACGTGTACCTGTAGCAACTGGTTCATTAACTGAAGTAACAGTTGTATTAGAAAAAGACGTTACAGTTGAAGACGTTAACAATGCAATGAAAAACGCTTCAAACGAATCATTCGGTTACACTGAAGACGAAATCGTTTCTTCAGACGTAGTTGGTATGACTTACGGTTCATTATTCGATGCTACACAAACTCGTGTAATGTCAGTTGGTGACCGTCAATTAGTTAAAGTTGCAGCTTGGTATGACAACGAAATGTCTTACACTGCTCAATTAGTACGTACTTTAGAATATTTAGCAGAATTATCTAAATAATTTAGAAGCCTAGTTAAATGAAACTTGTGCTCAGTACAACTGTCTTTTTAACAATACACTTGTACAAATTATAGAAATAAGTTAGCTTATGAGTAAGCGGGGAGCACTAACGCTTCTCCGCTTATTTTTATATCAATAATTCCTATTAGAGGAGGAAATTATAATGGCAAAAAAAATTGTTTCTGATTTAGATTTAAAAGGAAAAGTTGTTCTTGAACGTGCTGATTTTAATGTACCTTTAAAAGACGGTAAAATCACTAACGATAACCGTATTGTTCAAGCATTACCTACAATTAAGTACATCATTGAACAAGGTGGCAAATTAGTATTATTTTCTCACTTAGGAAAAGTAAAAGAAGAAAGTGATAAAGAAGGTTTAACTTTAAAACCTGTTGCAGATGCTTTATCTGAAAAATTAGGTAAAGAAGTCACTTTCGTACCTGAAACTCGTGGTGAAAAATTAGAATCTGCTATTAAAAATTTAAATGAAGGCGATGTATTATTAGTTGAAAATACTCGTTTCGAAGATTTAGATGGCAAAAAAGAATCTAAAAATGACCCTGAATTAGGTAAATATTGGGCTTCATTAGGTGATGTATTTGTAAATGATGCATTCGGTACAGCTCACCGTGAACACGCATCAAACGTAGGTATTTCTACGCATTTAGAAACTGCTGCTGGATACTTAATGGAAAAAGAAATTAAATTTATTGGTGGCGTAGTTAATGACCCACATAAACCTGTAGTTGCTATTTTAGGTGGCGCTAAAGTTTCTGATAAAATCGGCGTAATTAAAAACTTAGTAAATATCGCTGATAAAATCCTTATCGGTGGCGGTATGGCGTATACTTTCTTAAAAGCTCAAGGTAAAGAAATCGGTTTATCTTTATTAGAAGAAGATAAAATTGATTTCGCTAAAGAGTTATTAGAAAATAACGGCGATCAAATCGTATTACCTGTAGATGCTAAAGTAGCTAAAGAATTCTCTAATGACGCTAAGATTACTGAAGTATCAAGTGATGAAATTCCTGCAGACCAAGAAGCAATGGATATTGGTCCTAAAACAGTTGAATTATTCGCTAAAGAATTAGAAGGCGCTCACACAGTAGTATGGAATGGACCAATGGGTGTATTCGAATTCAGTAACTTCGCTCAAGGTACAATCGGCGTATGTAAAGCTATCGCTAACTTAAAAGACGCTACTACTATTATTGGTGGCGGTGACTCAGCTGCTGCTGCAATTTCATTAGGCTTTGAAGATGACTTTACTCACATCTCTACTGGTGGCGGTGCGTCATTAGAATACCTTGAAGGTAAAGAATTACCAGGTATTAAAGCAATTAATGATAAATAATTAAATCTTTGAAAATGAATTACGTTTTTGTATTCATTTTCAAGGGAAAAAATATTATAGCTAAAATAAACATTCAAAAAACAATTAATATATAGGAGTGTAATCAATGAGAAAACCAATCATAGCTGGTAACTGGAAAATGAATAAAACAGTTCAAGAAGCTAAAGACTTTGTAAATAATCTACCTGCATTACCTGATGAAAAAGAAGTTGAATCAGTAATTTGCGCACCAACAATTCAATTAGATGCATTAATTTCTCTAGTGAACGATGGTAAAGCAAAAGGATTAAAAATTGGTGCTCAAAACACTTATTTTGAAGATAATGGTGCATTCACAGGAGAAACTTCTCCAGTAGCATTAGCTGACTTAGGTGTTAAATATGTTGTCATTGGACACTCAGAACGTCGTGAATTATTCCACGAAACTGATGAAGATGTTAACAAAAAAGCACACGCTGTTTTCAATCACGGTATGACACCAATTATTTGTGTTGGTGAAACTGATGAAGAACGTGAAAACGGTAAAGCAAATGACGTTGTTAGCAACCAAGTTAAAAAAGCTGTAGAAGGTTTATCTGATGATCAACTTAAAGAAGTTATTATCGCTTATGAACCAATCTGGGCTATCGGTACTGGTAAATCTGCTACATCTGAAGATGCTAACGAAATGTGTGCACAAGTACGTAAAACAGTTGCAGAAGTTGCAAGCCAAGACGTTGCAGATGCAACACGTATTCAATACGGTGGTAGTGTGAAACCTAACAACGTTAAAGAATACATGGCTCAATCTGATATTGATGGTGCATTAGTTGGTGGCGCATCATTAAAAGTTGAAGATTTTGTACAATTGTTAGAAGGTGCTAAATAATATGGCTAAACAACCAACAGCATTAATCATTTTAGATGGTTTTGCTAACCGAGAAAGTGAGCATGGTAACGCTGTAAAACAAGCGCATAAACCTAACTTTGATCGCTATTACAGCAAATACCCAACAACTCAAATTGAAGCAAGTGGTTTAGACGTAGGTCTACCTGAAGGCCAAATGGGTAACTCTGAAGTTGGTCACATGAACATTGGTGCAGGACGTATTGTTTATCAAAGTTTAACTCGTATTAACAAATCTATTGAAGATGGCGAGTTTTATGAAAATGAAGTATTAAGCAAAGCTGCACAACATGTTAAAGACCATGATTCTGCATTACATGTGTTTGGTTTATTATCAGACGGCGGTGTGCACAGTCACTACAAACATTTATTTGCATTATTAGAACTTGCTAAACAAAAAGGTTTAGACAAAGTTTACGTACATGCATTCTTAGATGGTCGTGACGTAGATCAAAAATCAGCACTTAAATATATCGAAGAAACTGAAGCTAAATTCAAAGAATTAGGCTTAGGTCAATTCGCTTCAATCTCAGGTCGTTATTATGCAATGGACCGTGACAAACGTTGGGACCGCGAAGAAAAAGCATACAACGCTATTCGTAATTTCGAAGGACCAACTTACGCTTCAGCTAAAGAAGGTGTGGAAGCAAACTACGCTAATGATTTAACAGACGAATTTGTTGAACCATTTATCGTTGAAGGCCAAAATAATGGCGTAAATGAAGGAGATGCAGTTATCTTCTTTAACTTCCGTCCTGACAGAGCGGCACAATTATCAGAAGTATTTACTAATAAAGCATTTGATGGCTTTAAAGTAGAACAAGTGAAAGACTTATTCTATGCTACATTCACTAAATACAATGATAATGTGGATGCAGAAGTTGTCTTTGAAAAAGTGTACTTAACTAACACAATTGGTGAAGTTGCTCAAAATAACAACTTAACTCAATTACGTATCGCAGAAACTGAAAAATATCCTCATGTTACTTACTTCATGAGTGGTGGACGTAATGAAGAGTTCGAAGGTGAACGTCGTCGTTTAATCGATTCACCAAAAGTAGCAACATATGACTTAAAACCAGAAATGAGTGCATATGAAGTTAAAGATGCATTACTTGAAGAGTTAGATAAAGGTGACTTAGATTTAATTATCTTAAACTTTGCTAACCCTGACATGGTTGGTCATAGTGGTATGTTAGAACCAACAATTAAAGCCATTGAAGCGGTAGACGAATGTTTAGGTGAAGTCGTTGACAAAATCTTAGACATGGATGGCTATGCAATTATCACAGCTGACCATGGTAACTCTGACCAAGTGTTAACTGATGATGATCAACCAATGACTACTCATACTACAAACCCAGTTCCAGTAATTGTAACTAAAGAAGGCGTTACATTACGTGAAACTGGTCGTCTAGGTGACTTAGCGCCAACATTACTTGACTTATTAAATGTTGAGCAACCTTCAGACATGACTGGAGAGTCATTAATTAAACACTAATCTCACTAATAATAGTGAATGAGGACTTTTTCAATATAGGTAGTGAAGCACAACATACCTATATTGAGCTGTTCTTAAAATAGTACAAATATTTTATTAAATTTCAAAATCAAGCTATAATAATTATAGAATCTAAATTAAAAGGAGATTTTTAACATGCCAATTATTACAGATGTTTATGCTCGCGAAGTCTTAGACTCACGTGGTAACCCAACAGTTGAAGTTGAAGTTTTAACTGAAAGCGGTGCTTTTGGCCGTGCATTAGTACCATCAGGAGCTTCTACAGGTGAACACGAAGCAGTAGAATTACGTGATGGAGACAAATCTCGTTACAGTGGTAAAGGTGTAACTAAAGCCGTTGAAAATGTTAACGAAATTATCGCACCAGAAATCGTTGAAGGTGAATTCTCAGTATTAGATCAAGTATCTATCGATAAAATGATGATTCAATTAGACGGTACACCTAACAAAGGTAAATTAGGCGCAAACGCTATTTTAGGTGTGTCTATCGCAGTTGCACGTGCAGCAGCAGACTTATTAGGTCAACCTTTATATAAATACTTAGGTGGATTCAACGGTAAACAATTACCAGTTCCAATGATGAACATCGTTAATGGTGGTTCTCACTCAGACGCACCAATCGCATTCCAAGAATTCATGATTTTACCAACAGGTGCAGAATCATTCAAAGAAGCATTACGTTGGGGTGCTGAAATCTTCCATAACTTAAAATCAATCTTAAGCGAACGCGGTTTAGAAACTGCAGTAGGTGACGAAGGTGGTTTCGCTCCTAAATTCGAAGGTACTGAAGATGCTGTAGAAACAATCATCAAAGCTATCGAAAAAGCAGGTTACAAACCAGGCGAAGACGTATTCTTAGGATTTGACTGTGCATCATCAGAATTCTACGAAAACGGTGTATACGACTACACTAAATTCGAAGGTGAACATGGTGCGAAACGTAGCGCAGCTGAACAAGTTGACTACTTAGAAGAATTAATTGGTAAATACCCAATCATCACTATCGAAGACGGTATGGATGAAAACGACTGGGACGGTTGGAAACAATTAACTGACCGCATCGGTGACAAAGTTCAATTAGTAGGTGACGATTTATTCGTAACAAACACTGAAATCCTTTCTAAAGGTATCGAACAAGGTATTGGTAACTCAATCTTAATCAAAGTTAACCAAATCGGTACATTAACTGAAACATTCGATGCAATCGAAATGGCTCAAAAAGCTGGTTACACTGCAGTAGTATCTCACCGTTCAGGTGAAACTGAAGATACAACAATCGCAGACATCGCAGTAGCTACAAACGCTGGCCAAATCAAAACAGGTTCATTATCAAGAACTGACCGTATCGCTAAATACAACCAATTATTACGTATTGAAGACGAATTATACGAAACTGCTAAATTTGACGGCATTAAATCTTTCTACAATTTAGATAAATAAGATAACGCTGATTAAACTTCAGTTTTCAAAAGAATAGAGTTCACGCAAAATAATATCGCCTGTCACAGAGTTGAGACTGTGGCAGGCTTTTTTGGTTTTATTTTTTGGAAATGGAGGCCCTACACCCCACATAACCTCATTTTCAGAAACAGCAAACACCACACGATGAAGCTACCCATACCTCGCTTGAAATGCGACAACCATGTGAACAAACTACCTCCACTACACACCAATATTTAACTTACATAAGCAAACTGATATAATAGGCGTGTATTGAAAAGAAGGAGAGTCAAACATGGAGAATCAATCCCCACAGTCTAGCAAACGAGAACGCAATGCGGGTAAATTAATCGGCTATAGTTCTTTAATATTTAGTATATTGTTAATTATTCATAACTTTGTAGCACTAGATACACAAACGGCTAAGGAGCTATTAACGCAAGCAGGGCAAAAGGTGAATGACAGCACTGTCGCAAACATCTTAAATAGCTTTAGATACACAGGAATTATGTATATCTTAGCGTATTTAGCAGGTGTGATTGCGTTATGGAATCGTCATAAATATTTATGGTGGTTTATGTTTGCGGTATATGTGTCTAACGTATTATTTACATTGGTCAACTTAGCAATGGTTATTAACGCAATTATCGCTATTAAATCAGCATTATTTATTGTGCCTATATTAATTGTCATCATAGGATCAATTGTTTTAGCGATATATATGTTAGTCGTTTCAATCATGCGTAAGAGCACGTTCAATCGTTAGACATTGATAAGCAAGTATTGAGTATGATATAATTCTGAACGTATATAATGAACGGAGGACAATTTTCATGCATACACTTTTTATAGTACTATTAATAATCGATTGTATTGCATTAATCACTGTTGTATTACTCCAAGAAGGTAAAAGTAATGGACTTTCAGGTGCTATTAGTGGTGGCGCAGAACAGTTATTTGGTAAACAAAAACAACGTGGCGTCGATTTATTCTTGCATAGATTAACAATTATTTTAGCAGTCATTTTCTTCTTATTAATGATTGGCATAAGCTATTTTGGTTTATAAGGTCCGACGATATAAATGTCGGGCTTTTTTATTTATAATTAAGTAGTAATAACCTCTTATAAACAAAGTAATGGTTTAAAGACCGTACAACATGTATAATTTCAGTGGAATACGGGAATATTATATATTGTTTATAAAGGTAATTGTCTTTAAAGGAAGTAAGAAGACATAACTACAGGGAGTACTTATTAAAGTAACACAGATAACAAGATGGAGAGGGATTATTCAATGCAAATTAAGTTACCACAACCGTTCTTTTTTGAAGAAGGGAAACGTGCTGTCTTACTATTACATGGGTTCACAGGTAATTCATCAGATGTAAGACAATTAGGGCGTTTCTTACAGAAAAAAGGGTATACATCATACGCCCCACAATATGAAGGACATGCAGCACCACCAGAAGAAATTTTAAAATCTAGTCCTCATGTATGGTTTAAAGATGTACTTGATGGTTACGACTATCTAGTAGATCAAGGGTATGAAGAAATTGCAGTGGCAGGTTTATCATTAGGTGGTGTATTTGCATTAAAATTAAGCTTAAATCGACCTGTTAAGGGCATTATAACTATGTGTGCTCCTGCAGAAGTTAAAACAGAAGGTTCTATTTATGAAGGCTTCTTAGAGTATGCACGTAATTTCAAAAAATATGAAGGTAAGGATCAAGCGACGATTGATAAAGAAATGGAAGATTTCCATCCTACTGAAACATTAAAAGAATTAAGTGAAACACTAGGTAATGTTAGAAATGAAATCGATGAAGTTTTAGATCCTATCTTAGTCGTTCAAGCTGAAAAGGACCAAATGATTGATCCTCAATCAGCTAATTATATATATGATAATGTGGACTCAGATGATAAACACATTAAATGGTATGCAAATTCAGGACATGTCATCACAATCGACAAAGAGAAAGAACAAGTATTCGAAGATGTTTATGAGTTCTTAGAATCGTTAGATTGGTCTGAATAATAAAATAAATAATAAGAAATGAAAGAAGAAAGGAGGGGCATGATGAATTTAAAGCAATCCATTGAAGAAATCGTAAAACAACCAGATTATGAACCTATGTCGGTGTCTGATTTTCAAGATGCTTTAGGTCTTAATAGTGCCGACTCATTTAGAGATTTAATAAAGGTGCTAGTAGAACTCGAACAGGCAGGTTTAGTAGAAAGAACTAAAACAGATAGATATCAACGTAAGCAATCTAAAAAAGCGACAAGTTCTAAATTAATTAAAGGAACATTAAGTCAAAATAAAAAAGGATTTGCTTTCCTACGTCCAGAAGATGAGGATATGGAAGATATTTTTATTTCGCCAACAAAAATTAATCGTGCATTAGATGGTGATACGGTTATTGTTGAAATTCAAAAATCTAAAGGTGAACACAAAGGTAAAATTGAAGGGGAAGTTAAATCCATTGAAAAACACTCAGTCACACAAGTAGTAGGTACTTATAGTGAGGCTAAACACTTTGGATTTGTTATTCCTGATGATAAGCGTATTATGCAAGACATTTTCATTCCGAAAGGTCAAAGCTTAGGGGCTGTAGATGGCCATAAAGTACTGGTCCAAATTACTAAGTATGCAGATGGTACGGATAATCCAGAAGGACACGTATCTGCAATCTTAGGCCATAAAAATGATCCAGGTGTAGATATATTATCTATTATCTATCAACATGGTATTGAAATTGAATTTCCTGATAATGTCTTGAAAGAAGCGGAATCTGTACCGGAGGAAATCAAGCCTGAGGAAATTAAAGGACGTACTGATTTACGTGATGAATTAACGATTACAATTGATGGCGCAGATGCGAAAGACTTGGATGATGCCATCAGTGTGAAAAAATTATCGAATGGTCATACTGAATTAACGGTAAGTATCGCCGATGTAAGTTATTACGTTAAAGAAGATTCAGCTTTAGATAAAGAAGCGTATGATAGAGCGACAAGTGTTTATTTAGTAGACCGTGTTATTCCAATGATTCCACACCGTTTAAGTAATGGTATCTGTTCATTAAATCCAGAAGTAGACCGTTTAACATTAAGCTGTCGTATGGAAATTAATGAACGCGGTGAAGTGGTAAACCACGAAATCTTCGATAGTGTGATTCATTCTAATTATAGAATGACATACGATGCGGTTAACCAAATTATCACTGATAAAAATCCAGAAGTTCGTAAGCAATATCAAGAAATTACGTCTATGCTTGATTTAGCTCAAGAATTATCAAATCGTCTAATTCAAATGCGTAAACGTCGTGGTGAAATTGACTTCGATATCAGTGAAGCTAAAGTGTTAGTGAATAATGAAGGCTTACCAACTGATGTTGTATTACGTGAACGCGGTGAAGGTGAACGTCTAATCGAGTCATTCATGTTAGCTGCCAACGAAACAGTAGCAGAGCACTTTAATAAATTAGAGGTACCATTCATCTATCGTGTGCACGAACAACCGAAATCAGATCGCTTACGTCAATTCTTCGACTTCATTACAAACTTTGGCATTATGGTCAAAGGTACTGGAGAAGATATTCATCCTTCAACATTACAATCTATTCAAGAAGAGGTTGAAGGCCGTTCAGAACAAATGGTTATCTCTACAATGATGCTACGTTCAATGCAACAAGCACATTATGATGATACTAAC
Organism: Staphylococcus petrasii; assembly: GCF_002902565.1. Taxonomy (GTDB): domain Bacteria; phylum Bacillota; class Bacilli; order Staphylococcales; family Staphylococcaceae; genus Staphylococcus; species Staphylococcus petrasii. The sequence goes on from NZ_PPRC01000052.1 coordinate 30,926, forward strand.
TTAGGTCACTTTGGTTTATCAGCAGAGTATTATACGCACTTTACGTCTCCAATCAGACGTTATCCTGACTTAACAGTGCATCGCTTAATTCGAAAATATCTCATTGATAAATCAATGGATAATAAAGAATTGCACAAATGGGAAGATAAATTGCCTGAATTAGCAGAGCATACGTCACAACGTGAACGTCGTGCTATCGAAGCAGAACGTGATACAGATGAATTGAAAAAAGCTGAATATATGATTCAACATATTGGCGATGAATTTGAAGGTATCGTAAGTTCTGTAGCAAACTTCGGTATGTTTATCGAATTACCTAACACAATTGAAGGTATGGTTCATATCTCTAATATGACAGATGATTACTATAACTTTGATGAGCGTCAAATGGCTTTAATTGGTGAACGCCAAGCTAAAGTATTCCGTATTGGTGATGAAGTTAAGGTTAAAGTAACACACGTTGATGTTGATGAACGTATGATCGACTTCCAAATTGTAGGTATGCCTTTACCTAAAAATGATAGAAGCCAACGTCCAGCAAGAGGTAAAACAATCCAAGCTAAAACACGTGGCAAATCTTTAGATAAATCTAAAGACGATAGTAATAAAGGTAAAAAGAAAAAACGTAAACAACGTAAAGGTAAAAACCAACGTAACCGTGATAAACAAGGCAAAACCAATCATAAACCATTTTATAAAGATAAAAGTGTGAAGAAAAAATCACGCCGTAAGAAAAAATAATCAGCAAAGAGGTGACAAGTAGTTATGGCTAAGAAGAAAAAGAAATCACCAGGCACATTGGCTGAGAACCGTAAAGCAAGACATGATTACAACATTGAAGATACGATTGAAGCGGGTATTGAGTTGAAAGGTACCGAAATCAAATCTATTCGTCGTGGTAGTGCCAATTTGAAAGATAGTTACGCTCAAGTTAAACGTGGCGAAATGTTCGTGAATAACATGCATATTGCGCCATATGAAGAGGGTAACCGTTTCAATCATGACCCTTTGCGTTCTAGAAAATTATTACTTCACAAACGTGAGATTATTAAACTAGGTGAGCGCACTAGAGAAATAGGTTATTCAATCATTCCATTGAAGCTATATTTAAAACATGGTCAATGTAAAGTGTTGTTAGGAGTAGCACGCGGTAAAAAACTTCACGATAAACGTCAAGCTTTAAAAGACAAAGCGATGAAACGTGATGTTGATCGTGCAATTAAAGCCCGTTATTAAGCACAATTGTTGCTTAATCGGGCTCCCTTTGATATGATAGTAAAAGTTGTTATTTATAGTTGAAGTCAGTTAAATAGTTATAATTTATTAGTTTTCTTAATAGAATTTAGGGGGGCGTTCTTGGATTCGACAGGGGTCCCCCGAGCTCATTAAGCGTGTCGGAGGGTTGTCTCCGTCATCAACACATTCGGTTAAATATAACTGACAAATCAAACAATAATTTCGCAGTAGCTGCGTAATAGCACTCTGCATCGCCTAACAGCATTTCCTACGTGCTGTTAACGCGATTCAACCCTAGTAGGATATGCTAAACACTGCCGTTTGAAGTCTGTTTAGATGAAAACTAATCAAACTAGCATAATACTGGTTGTCTGTTGCTTACTATTATGCGAAATTTATCAATAGACTACACACGTAGAAAGATGTGTATCAGGACCTCTGGACGCGGGTTCAAATCCCGCCGCCTCCATATTGGCACTCAAAACAGTTAATATCTGTTTTGAGTGTTTTTTTAATTCATTTGAAAACCATTGATATAATAGGCTTTGTAAGAGTTTATGAATTTATAGCTTAATATTCATTAATATCTATTAAAAAATTTTAGTCACTTTGTGACTAAAAAATTCTAAAATTGATTGAATTTAGTCACAAAAATTTAGTCACAAATATAGTGTTACGATAATGTATTTAATTCATTAATTTGTTTAAATAAGTTAATACATCTTTATCTTCTTCCAGTTCATATTCTTTAATTAAGTGTGAATAGATTTTAAGGGTAGTTTGTATATCAGCATGACCTAAACGCTTTGAAATGTATTGAATAGACATTCCATTAGCTAGTAAATAACTACAATGTGAGTGGCGTAAAGATTTTATATTATAAAGAGGATATTGGTATTTTATCGAAAAAATTTTAAAAACATCATTTACTCCATACATAAAGCCTTATATATCAAGGTTTAAACTGAGTAAGTGCTTATTTTGTGACTAGGAAATAATCCTCTGACACATTAGCATTGCTCTTTTTTTATACTTTCTCAAAGTTATATACTCAAATTTAAATTTTAGGGAGGTTATCATGCATTTAACTAAAATAGAATTAGAAGAAAAAGATTATGACATAGCATTAGATATATGGGAGAGATCCGTATTAGAAACGCATGAGTTTTTAAAAGAAAGTGATAGATTAGAATTAAAAAAAGAAATACCTACTTATTTTAAATATGTAGAGGCATATTTGTGGTATGACGGTGTGGAAGTCATCGGTTTTTCTGGGACTAATGAACAAAACTTAGAAATGTTATTTATAGATCCTAAATATTTTAATAAGGGATATGGCACGAAAATAGTACAGTATCTTATTAAGGAAAATAAAGTACAGTACGTTGATGTGAATAAAGATAACGACCACGCTATTAAATTTTATAAGAAAAATGGCTTTATTAAATATGATGAATCTCAAAAAGATGGGCAAGGTAGAGATTATCCCATTTTGCATATGAAATTAGGTTGAAAATTGAAAATTAAAATAAGTATTGTATAATGCTAACAATATAATTTTTATTAGTAGGTGAATTGGTAATGATAGATATTGAAGAACTCATTGCAATACCCAAAATAGAATTACATTGTCATTTGGATGGTTCTGTAAGTTATGAATATTTGAAAAGACAAGCAGAATTACAACATATCGATATAGATTTTAATAAAGTTTAGGCTAAAGAAGAATGTGAAAATTTAGCAGAATATTTAACGTGTTTTGATGAAATATTGAAAGTCATGCAAACGAAAGATAGTTTAACTGAAAGTGTTATAGATGTGGCTAATCAAGGTCAAAAAGATGGTATTAAATATATTGAATTGAGGTTTGCTCCAAAATTTCATACCCAAAAAAATATGAGCATTAGAGATACTTTAGAAGCGGTATGTAAAGGTGCAGAAATTGCGGAATCAGAATATAACATCATGGTGAGACTACTAGTTTGTGGTATGAAACATCATTCGAATGAAGAGAATATAAATATATTCAAACAGATTCATGATACAGAGTTATTGAAAAAATATATTGTTGGCGTAGATTTAGCTGGTGGGGAAGATGATGATTCTATGTCTCAACATGCTGAAGCTATTCAATATGCTAAAGATAAGGGACTTAAAATCACGTTACATGCAGGTGAATGTGGTTGTATTAAGAATGTTTATGATGCTATGAAAATGGGTGCTAAAAGAATAGGCCACGGGGTAGCGTTATTTGATGATAAAGAACAATTAAATCATTTTCAAAATTCAAAGGTATTATTAGAGATATGTCCTAGAAGTAATGTTCAAACTAAAGCTATTAGCCATATTAAAAAGATTGATTTAGATAGTCTTAAACGTTTAAATATACCGTATTTAATTAATACAGATAATCGAATCGTCACACAAACTAACTTAATAAAAGAATATCTTACATTACTCGAAAATAACTTGATTACTATCGAAGAAATTAAAAGAATTAATAAAGAAGCTATTGATTATGCATTTATTAACCGATTTGATAAAAAAGAAATACTTAAAAACTGGGATTGATTCGTATGTAGATTAATTAAAAAAATAACCACTTCTTTTTAATAAGTTAATTAAAAAGTAATGGTTATCCTTGTTTTTAAAGTTTAGTGTTTATCGATTTTTTTGCCGTCTGTACGCTCTGAATTACCAGAGCTTTTGTGTGCTTTTGGATTATCTTTTTTATGTGTACTTTCTTTCACGTCTTTAGTTGAATTATCATGACTGCTGCAAGCGCCTAATAATAAGAAACTTGAAAGTAATAAGAACGCTACTTTTTTCATGTTATCACCCTTTGTATTTAATGTTTTAAAAATTTAAAATTTTGTGAAATTTAAATAATTATATTTTTAGTATGGCATATATTTATTATTATTCAATAGATAATGTGAAAATTAGAGAAATTGCCATAAACTATGAAAAAACAGATAGGCGAGGCCTATCTGCTTTTTTATTGATTACTTACATTTTCATTTGGAGCGTCTGTTTCAGCTGCGCCGTTATCCTGTGCTTGACCTTGTCCGTTATCTCCTGATTGTCCATCGTTAGTTGAATAAGTTTCTACATTACCATTTTGACCTTCAGCGTTGTCATTAGTACCTTGACCATCATTGTTGTTACCATTATCAGTTGTATTATTGTCATTGGCTGTACCATTAGTTTGGTTATAAGTTTGGCCACTGTTATTATTATTGTTTGCATTGTTTCTTTGAGAGTTGTCTTGGTTGTTTACATTATAATTGCCTTGTTGTTCTTGATTGTTAGATTGAGTCTGATCAGTAGCTGGTTGTTCGGCAGATTGTTGTGGCTGCTCAGTACCTTGCTCTTGTTGTTGATTATCTAGTTGTTGCTCATTATTTGTTTCTTCAGCATTATCTTGCTCTTCTTCAGTACTTTGGTTATCAGCATTATTATCATTGTTGTCTTCATCTTTTTTGTTATCTTTAGAAGATTTATCTTTTTTATCTTCTTTATCTTTTTTCTTATCTTTGTCTTTTGATGCTTTGTCATCATCAGATTTATGTTCTTTTGTTTGGGTTGATTCTGTAGCTGATGGATTATTGCCTTCGATTACTTTATGAAGACCTAACGCAAGCATACTTAGTAAAATAATAGTAATTGCCATTGCAAAATATTTTAAATAACTCTTATTTTTAAATACTGCGATGATGGCAAATAATATTATTATAAAAGCTATAAATAATAAAGCCATGCCTATGTAAAATAATGCTTTATCCATACTGTACCTCCATTTAAATTTTAAGTTATTAAATATATTGTACTATACTTATCAAATAATAAATATTAACGTAGAATTAACATCTAATTACTTTTAAAAAGATTATGTAAATCATTCGTTAATAAACGTAACTTATTTTAGATTATTCAAATATATTTAAGTTCTATCAAAAATATTAAGTTCTTTGTCATCAACGCTAGCAGATACAAATAGCTTCTCATCATATAACTTAGTATTATCTTTATTTGATGTGATATTTATTTCAGCTAAAATGCGAAAAGTATCATTTGATAATGGTTCAACGATTGATATTTCCTCATTGTTTTCTTGAATCAGTAACGATCTTTGTGAATGATTATTGATTTTCCAATTTGAATTAGACATATGATCACCTTTTCAATCAAAATAAAACTACGTTAGTAAACGCTCTAACGTAGCATTAAGTTTAACCAAAGCTTCTTTCAATTTCAGTGAAAGCTTTATCAGTTACTTTAATATTATCAATTCTATCTGCTGATATGTCGCCCTCTAAATAACCGTGATCGATGAGTACTTTACAGTTTTCTAAGAAATCACTATATTCTCTATCGCAGAAATAATCATCTTGGGCAGTGATACTATCTTTAAAATCATTTGCTTCTGCTTCACTTTGCCCGCTGTTAGAACGCTCCATATACAATTTATAAAATTTGGCAACAGTATATTTTTGTTCTTTAGTAAAATCGTCTAACATTGCAATTCCTCCCTCAATAATAGTTATTTATACCCAATTTTTGCATATTAGGAAACCTATAAATTATTAATTTTTAGTGGCAATTCTCTTTATTTTTTGGCGTCTTTAATACCTTCATTAACGGCTTTCGCAAATTTATAGAATGTCTTTGTATAATTATCTGAATTACTTCGAGTTTTCTGGTTCATATTTTTATTTTTGAAAAATAAGGCTCTTTGTCCAGTGGTTAATTCAAGTTGGACGCCTGATTCTTCATCATCTCGGTTAATGATATTGTCTGAAGACGTAGCTTCGACACCCTTAGGGCTCTTTTGAACTGTAAAACCTTTATCTTCGAGTGAACGTTTTATAGATTTGGCTAGTTTTTCATCTTGACCGCCTACATAAACGAGTGGATCTTCGCCGGCATAGCCATGAATTGAGATTGTTTCATCAGTATGTTTTAACATCTTTTCAAGAGTAGGCTCATCAAAAACGGTTGAAGTAATATGCAGTTTTTCATTGTGCTCTGGAAGACGTCCTTCAAACGAATAAAAATCGTATTTACCAATATTAGCGATACGTCTAGCTAATTCTGTAGTTCCAGGTTCAATACCACCGCCATGAATAGCAGTAACCAAGATACGGTTATCTTTTCGATTTTTCTTAAGAATGCGCCAATCTTTGCCTTCAGTCGTGTGTTTGGCTAAATCTTCAAAACTTGAATAATAGTCTGATGATGAAGATGATTGTTCTTTATGTGTTTTGTAAATAATGAAAGAAATAATAATTGTTATAAAAATTATAACAGCGAGGATTAAATAATATAGTTTAGAGTACCAATTATCTCTTTTGTTCATGATAGGACCCCTTATTAAAAAATTTAAAAATATAGAAAAGTTTTTTGTTAATTTAAATAATTGTTTATTATATATTACTTATTTTTATATCACAAATATTGTTTATTTTAAAAAAGAAAGTAAATAGTAAGGTAGGAGGTAATATTATGAGTGATATACATATTGAAAAAGGACGTCCTCAACATCAAGAGGGGGGACAACTGACTTATGCAGCCATAGATAACATGGCTGAAGTTATACTAGGAAAGACAAATGAAAAAGAACTTGAAGCAGATTTACAAAAGTTATGGAAAAATCGTGCAAACCGATTTAGCCATGAGTTCTCATTTGTGGCAATGCAAGATGAGAAAGTTCTAGGTGCTATTACATGCGCACCACTTGAACAAATAGAAAAAGCAATGACGCCAACAGTGCTTCAAATTATTTCAATGAATAAATTAAAGCCATTTCTTTCGATTGCTAAACATCCTAAACGTTTCTATGCCCTTGTCTCAATGGAGGAGGGACAAGAAGATGAATACCATATTAGTATGTTAGCTACTATGCCTGATGCCAGAGGTAAAGGTGTAGGAGGAAAATTATTAGATTATGCTGAACAACAAGCGCTTGAAAATGGATTTAATAAAATATCACTTACTGTCGTGAAAGATAACGATAAAGCTGTGAGATTGTATAAAAAGCAAGGTTTTAAAATAGTAGGGAACATCGACCACCCTCCATTCCATTTATATCGAATGAGAAAAGAATTGAAGTAGAATGATTTAACTATTTCTAAAATAAAAGAGCCTAGAATATTAGATATTACAGGCTCATTTCACATTTGGCAGTAGCTAACTGAATTGAAAATGCGCTTATACCAAGCTTTTTTCAATTCTAGTTATCCTTGCCGGGGCGGGAGGACGAAATTAACTTAATTTCTATCCCGCGCCCTTTCAAACTAAATATTATTTATATTTATCATATTTACCATCTTCAATGTCTTGTTCGCGTTGTTGAATGGTTTGATAAACTTCATCGGCATTGTCGCCATCGTAATATCCTTGTTCAATAGCATATTTGGTTTGTAGTTCTCCTGAAGATAAACCACCATGATATTTTTTACGGAGGGCGTCTACATATTCATCTTCAGTTGTAGCTGCGTTAATTTCTGCATTAACATCCTGAGTATTAGCAGAATCTTGATTATTTGAAGTTCTGTCATATACTGATTTCTCTTGACCACTTTCAACTCTCAAAGAACTAGCGTAAGCAGCACTTGCAGGTCCTTCCATTACATTACCTTGAGGAATGACACCGTTAGCTACTGCGCTATTATAAGCTATGATTTTTTGCTGTTCTGTATATCCATTGCTATTGATAATATTAGCTAAAGTTGCGCGATCCGTAATGTTATTAACATTTACTTGCTCGTTATTACTAGTATTTTTATCCTCTGTATCAGTATTTGTACTAGTTTCTGTTTCTTGGTTATTAGAATTATCTTTTTCATTATTAGAAGATACTTCTTCAGTATTGTTTTCCTCTGAATTATTTTCGTTATTAGATTGCTTATCTTTAGAAGTATTTTTATCTTCTTTAGTTGTCTTATCTTTTTTAGAAGATTCAGTTGATTTATTATCAGCTTTATCTTCATTTTTACTGTTGTCATTATCTGGAGTGCTACATCCAGCTAAAATTAAAAAACTTAATAAAAATATACCTAAAACTTTTTTCAAAATACACACTTCTTATATAAAATATATTATTATTTTACTACAATTTTAATGAGTTAGTATTTAAAAAATAAAATATATATTTGAATTTTAGGTG
>NZ_PPRC01000053.1 GCF_002902565.1 Staphylococcus petrasii
GTATATATACTATGAACTTTATAGTCAATAACAATTACAAAGTATTTTGTGTAAAAAAACGCTACACTTAGAAAATTTTAATTAAATATACGAATTGGATATTAATTCCACTATTAAAGCTCGATAAAATGCTACTTTTCCTTATAAAAATCATCGTTTAACCTTTCTTATAATGATTATAGATAAGGCAAAACGATGATGTAGGTTCCCTATTTAATTAATAACCACTCTAAATTATCTAGTCATATAGGTTTGCATTCTTTCTTGTAGTTCAGTAAAAGAAACAAATCCTTCTTCTTCAAGAAAATGACCGCCCTCTTCTACGATTCTCATATGGCCGCCTAATGTTTCAAGTAATTTCTCCGTTTCTTTATATGAAACGTATTCATCCGTTTTAGAAGCTAATCCATAAAAATGTTTTACTTTATTTTTAATTGTAGAATAATCAATATCTATTGGATCGATGTTAATATTCTCGTCTATATCTTCAGCATCTTCTTTGAAACCAGCTATACTGAAAAATCCTTCTAATGGTTTTTCAACATTTAAATCTTCAATATACTTCAATGCTGCTATTGAGCCAAATCCATGTGTAACAAAATATGTATCTGGGCTAGGAATTTTGATTTGCTTATTCATTTCTTTAACCCATTGTTGAATATTATGTTCATTATCTTTATCTATATGAAATAGATGAACATTATATCCTTCTAATTTCAAATTATGTTGTAGCCATTCATACCAATGATTGTGAGAATCCCCTAAACATGAGTGAACAATAATTACATTCGTCATCGTTAATCCTCCTATTAAATAATTGATTGATTTAACTTAACCTTATTTAAACATACCTTAAAATAAAACACTTTAAAGAGAAGGTTTAATTCTCTAAAAAGTGTTCAACTATTTTACATTTATAATTCATCTATAAGTTCTTCAACTGCATTTTTCCCTTGTTGGATACAATCAGGTAGTCCAACTGCTTCAAAAGGTGCGCCAGTAATTCGTAAACCTTTATAAGTGGCTTTCACGTGATTTTGAATTTCACGTATTTGTTTAATATGACCGATGTGGTATTGTGGCATACTTTTCGGCAAACGATTAACAATAGTAAAATCTGGATCGCCTTTGAATGTCATCATTTTATTTAAATCACGGCGAGCAATCATTGCTATTTCTTCATCTGTATGATCATCTACTACGGTATCACCAGGTTTACCAACATACGCACGTATTAATACTTTGCCTTCTGGCGTCGTAAATGGCCATTTTTTTGTCGTCCATGTGCAAGCAGTAATATCGGTATTACTTGTTCGTGCGATTACAAATCCTGTGCCGTCATACGTATTCTCAATATTCTTTTCATCAAATGCGAATACAACAGTCGCTACCGTAGTTGAATCCATTGAGTTAAAGTAGTTAAATGCTTGATCGTGATTAAACCATTTCATGAAAGTTTGATGAGGTGTTGTGACTAAGAGACCGTCAAATTGTTCGCTTCCACTATTGGTAATAATCTCATAATTATCTTCATGAATTTTTATATCTTCGACAGGCGTATTGTAACGAATTGTTACGCCTTTAGAAGTGACATCTTGTTCTAATGCTTCAATAAATGAGCTTAATCCATGTCTAAATTGCTTAAATTGGCCTTTAGGTGCACCTGGATATAATTGACGTTGCTTGATGCGCTCCGCCTTCTCATGTTGCATTCCTTTAATTAAACTGCCGAATTCTTCTTCTTTCTCTTTAAAATTAGGAAACGTACTCATTAGACTTAAATGATCTATGTCTGTACCATAAATTCCACCCATAAGTGGTTCAATTAGATTTTCAAGAATTTCATTTCCTAAGCGATGTCTAAAGAATTCACCTACTGAAATATCATCTTCCATTTGAATTGGAGACTTAAATAAATCTAAACCTGCTCTTAACTTTCCAATTGGAGAAATTAATCGTGTTTTAAGGAATGGTTTAATATCTGTTGGAATGCCCATGATTGAGCCACCAGGAATAGGATAAAGTTTATTCTTCGCAAAAATGTATGATTGACCTGTTTGATTAGTGATTAAATCATCTTCTAAACCGATATCTTTAGCAATATCAGTCATAATCGTCTTACGACCTAAATAAGACTCTGGCCCAAGTTCAATAGTATAGCCATCTTTACGATAAGTTTGAATTTTACCACCAGGTCTTTGAGTTGCTTCAAAAATAGTTACATCCATCTCTGGTTTATAATGTTTAAAATAATATGCGCTAGCTAATCCAGTAATTCCAGCACCTATAATTGCAACTTTTTTACTCACTATGAGTCCCTTCCTTTATTAAAAAACTGTTTTTACTTCATCAACGATTGCACCAATAAATAACGGATGAGTGTCTGGCATCGCTGGGCGGTAATAATTTGCGCCTATTTCTTCACAGACAACTTTACATTCATAATCGTTATCATATAAAACTTCTAAATGTTCACATACGAAACCAACTGGCGTATAGATAAAGTTTTTATAGTGATGTTCGTTGTATAGTGTACGTGTTAAATCTTGAACGTCAGGCCCTAACCACGGTGTGCCTGTATTTCCTTCAGATTGCCAGCCTTGTGCCACATGTAAGATATTAGATGAAGATTCTAAGCGTTTCATTGTATCTTGTAGTTCATTAGGATAAGGATCGTTGTTTCTTTCAATAAGACCCTTAGGTAAACTATGTGCAGATACAACTAACACTGTTTCATCATGTTCTTCACTAGGAATTTGTTCTAACGTTTCATTAATTTTATTAGTCCAATATTCAATGAATTTAGGTTGTTGGTAATAATGTTCAACGTGATAAAGTTTAATACCGAATTTATCCGCTTCTTCTTTGGCACGTGTATTATAAGAACCAACTGAGAAGCTTGAATAATGAGGCGCTAGTACTACAGTTACCGCTTCTTCAATACCATCTTTATTCATTTTTTCAACTGCTTCTTCAATATAAGGAGAAATGTGTTTTAATCCTAAATATAATTTAAATTCCACATCTTCATATGCTTCATTTAAGGCATCTCTTAATGCTTCAGCTTGACGATCAGTTGTACCTGCTAATGGAGAAAGTCCTCCAATAAATTCATAGCGATTTTTTAAATCTTGAAGTTCTTCTTCAGATGGTCTTTTACCATGTCTAATGTCTGTATAATATGGCTCAATATCACTTTCTTTATATGGTGTGCCATACGCCATAACTAATAAACCTACTGTTTTAGTCATTATATAAAACCTTCCCTTTAATAATAAATTTCTTTATTAACAGTTATTATTTTTGTGTGTAGTCATGTACAAATTGTGTCACACGTTTAAGTGTATCTGGTTGAACTTCTGGAAAAACACCATGTCCCAAATTAAAGATATGTTTGCCTCTTTCTAATCCTTCGTCAAGAATTGATTTGATTCTTTTCTCAAGAACATCCCAAGGGGCTAGTAATAAAGATGGATCTAAATTACCTTGAAGTGTTTTATTAACACCTAATTGATTCGCTTGTGTGATTGATGTACGCCAATCTAAACCTAAAACATCAATTGGTAAATCGTTCCATTCGTTAATTAAGTGACTTGCTCCAACACCGAATAGAATAACCGGCACATCATAACGTGATTTAATACCACTAATCAATTGTTCCATAGAAGGTTTAATATAATAGCGATAATCTTGAACGTTAAGCGCGCCTACCCATGAATCAAAGATTTGAATCAATTCAGCGCCTGCTTCAACTTGAGCTGCCACGTAATCAATAGAAATTTCTACAAGATGATTCATTAACGCAAACCATGTTTCTTCATCCCCATACATCATGGCTTTCGTAAAATTATAATTCTTAGAAGGGCCGCCTTCTATCATATATGAAGCCAATGTAAATGGTGCACCAGTAAAACCGATTAATGGCACATTTAATTTCTCTTGTGTAAGAATCTTAATCGTTTCTAATACATAAGGTACATCTCTTTTAGGATCTATTTGCGTAAGTTTTTCTACATCTTTAACTGATTTAATTGGATTATGAATAACTGGACCAATCCCTGATTTTATTTCCACATCCACCCCTATTGGTTTAAGTGGTGTCATAATATCTTTATATAGGACGGCTGCATCCGTATTGTAGTTGTCTACTGGTAAATGTGTTACATAAGCACATAATTCTGGTTGGTGTGTAATCTCAAATAATGAGTATTTCTCTTTCAATTTGCGATATTCTGGTTGAGATCTTCCAGCTTGGCGCATAAACCATACAGGTGTATGGGATGTCTGTTCACCTTTTATTGTTTGTAAAATCGTATTATTTTTATTATGCACCATAATATCCTCCTAAATTAAAATCATTCTTATCTATAATATCATATCACGTTTATTTTATCGTTTATACTACATTAAATGTCATAAAAATGACATAGCACTTTAGTATATATATTCAATGAATATAAAATTACTTTTAACAGTAATTATAAACTATTTTATAAAAACAAAACTATCATTCATAAGGTCTATTCTAACTTTAAAATAATTAAATTATATAAATAATTGATATAGCAACGATACCTGTTTAATCGTATAATATAAGCAATAAGGGAGGTATGAATCATGAAAATATATACTACTTATGGGACTTATGGTTATTTAAATCAAATTCGATTAAATAACCCAGAAAGAAATTTATTCTTGTTTTCTACAGATGACTCTTCTGTCATTATTGAAGAAACAGAAGACAAATCAATTTTAAAGCATCCTACTGTTTATGACACAGTCGTTGAAATCAATGAATTAAGCAATGATCATTTTTATTCAGCGTTATTTATTCCAACTTCAGATGATCATTCATATCAATTAGAGAAAAAACTTGAAAACTTAGATTTAAAATTAGAAAATTTCGCTGGTTTTAAAAGTTACCGCTTCTTAAAACCTGAGGAAGGCACAACTTATAAAGTGTACTTTGGCTTTGCTAATCGTCAAACATATCAAGACTTTAAAGATTCTGAAACGTTTAAAGATTACTTTTCAAAAGAAGCGTTAAGACGCTACTTTGGTTCAAGTGCACAACATTCTAGTTATTTTGAAAGATATTTATATCCAATTAAAGATTAGTTTTAACTAAATAAAGGTTGTCTTAGTTAATTGAGATTTAGTTCTCATTAACTTAAGACAACCTTTTTAAATTTAATCTTTTAATAAAGATTCCTGATATTGTAATTTTTTGATTATACTTCGAATTGTAAGCCAGCCTACTATAAAGAAGACAATCGCAAAGATAAAGTATTGCGGATAAATAATGATAAATGTAATAGAGAAAATAACTCCAATAATTATCATTAATCGATATAAGAATTTCTCATATCCTTTAATCACTTCTGCATCTGATACCGGCCAAACTTGAGGCCATAATCCATACGCTTGTTGTGTATAGAATTGTGACATTTGCAATAAGATAATATACATAAATAGACTTCCAATTATTACAGTGACAATTGGGAATGATAACCAAATCATTAAGATAAGCGCAATCACAACTAATCTTAAGATGATTGTAAATGCATCTCTTCCCCTCACAAAACTACGCGTAAATAAATATAAATACATATTTTTTGAATTAAAACGTTGTCCTTTAGGCGTTGGTAATAAGAAATCTAAATATTGTCTTCTTACTGCTGTTTCTTTTAAATGCTTAACGTCAGTAAACATATTAACGAATTTATAGTAATTCGTATGATGACGTTCTTCAATTAATACCATACGTTCCCACGGGAATAGGTAGCTGTGCTTCATTTTCGGAAGTAAGAAAATCGCTAGCAACAAGATAATTGTGAAAATAATTCCCCAGTACATTTGAGGGCCTAGCACAAGATAATATGCTAATCCATTAAGTACAAATAGGATGATATTTAGCGACCAACTTGATAAATGCGATTGGTACCATTTCCATCTTAATAGTAAGCCGAGAAACGGATGGATAAGCACTAAAACTATAAAGAGTATATAGCCTAAGCTTAACCCATGATTGAGTTTATAAAATAATGGAAATAGTACGATTAATAAAACGATTTGCATGATGATGCGGTTGAAATAGCTATATCTTAAGCTTAAATTCATATATTCTTTCATGTGTTTCTCAAACGGTAACAGGAATATTCGGTCAGCATCCTTTAAAAACGTTCTAATTGGAAATATAGATGTGATTGCTAAAACAAGACTCGCGAACAAAGCGTAATCGATGTGCGTTGGTATATGTTTTAACCATTGGCCATAGCCAAGGATGAACGCGCCGAGTAGGATTAGTAAGAATACTGAAAAATGCCCATTAAATATAAATTTATTATAATAGCTTTTTTCCTTACGAATCGCTTTATGACGCTGTTGAAATAATGCTATCGCTGATTTATTCATGTATGTTGACCACCTTGTGTGACATGAATATAAATGTCATCAAGTGTATGGTGATGTAAGCCTGTTTGCTCACGAAGTTGGTCTAAATCTCCAAAACCTACAACTTTACCTTTATCAAGAATAATGAAGCGGTCACAATAACGTTCTGCCGTAGCGAGAATATGCGTACTCATCAACACTGTACGCCCTTCATTCTTCTTCTCAACCATTAAATCAAGCATAGATTGAATACCTAAAGGATCGAGCCCTAAGAATGGTTCATCGATAATATATAATTCAGGATTAACAATAAAGGCACAAATAATCATTACTTTTTGTTTCATCCCTTTTGAAAAGTGACTCGGGAATACTTTAAGTTCATTTTCTAACCTAAACGTTTTAAGTAACGGACGAGCACGTTTCATAGCTTCTTCTTCACTAATTTGATACGCCATTGCCGTCATAGCAATATGTTCTTCTAGTGTTAATTCTTCATAAATCACTGGTGATTCTGGAATATATGATAATTTTCTACGATAAACTTCAATATCATCTGTTATATTTGTATCGGAAATAGAGAGCGTACCTTCCATAGGCGTTAACAATCCCAACATATGCTTAATCGTCGTACTTTTACCTGCACCATTAAGCCCTATTAAGCCTACGATTTCTCCCTCTTTTAATTCAAAATTAATATCTTCAATTACAGGACGTTTGCCGTAACCTCCTGTAAGATGTTCAACTTTTACTGTCATAAGGCACCTCCATGACTTACATTGTACCAAAATCATTCTCTAACTACTAAAGTTAGCTATGCCTTACTAACGAAATTTTAATACAGGAATGATATAATATTGAATAAAATAAGGCATAAGGAGTGTATTCAAATGGCAGAAACAGTATTTGGTAAAATTTTAACTGGTGAAATTCCAAGTTATAAAGTGTATGAAAATGATTATGTATATGCGTTTTTAGATATTTCACAAGTTACAAAAGGTCATACGTTATTAATTCCTAAAAAAGCTTCTCCAAATATTTTTGAAACAGATGAAGAAACAATGAAACATATTGGTGCTGCAATTCCTAAAGTGGCAAATGCTATTAAAAAAGCATTTAACCCTGATGGTCTAAACATTATTCAAAATAATGGTGAGTTTGCTGATCAATCTGTATTCCATCTTCATTTCCATTTCTTACCACGCTATGAAAATGATATCGATGGCTTCGGTTATAAATGGAATACGCATGAAGATGAAATTGACGATAACATGAAAAAAGAAATTGCAGAGCAGATTAAAGCTCAATTTGAATAATTCTGCATATTGTATGTCTTTAAAGGGTAATATAGAATTAAATTGAGTTTTTAAAAAAATTAAATTTAAGATATTGAACAGATAATTTAATTTTGAACTTATTAAAATGACGACATATTAAGTGAGGAGAATATAATATGAAAGTAACACGCGTATTATTTGGTATTGGTGTTGGCGTAGCAGCTGGTGTCGCTGTTTCATGGATGAACCGTGATGACCGTGGTGTAATCGAAGGCGATACTAATGGTGCTAAAGTGCCAACTGGTGCTCGCTCAGAATTAGAACGCGAAATTGAATCAATTAAACGCAGCTTCCATAATATCGTTGATTATAGTAAACAAGTTAAAAATGACGGCGTTGAATATGGTAGCGAGATTGGTGATGAATTTAAAGCCTTAATTGGTGACTTTAAATCAGATATCAATCCTAATATTGAAAAATTAAAATCACATATTGAAAATCTTCAAAATCGTGGTGAAGAAATCAGCAATACATTTTCAAAAGATAAAAAATAATATTGCTGTAATTTATTGAAGAGTAAACCAGAAATTTATAGATTTCTGGTTTACTTTTTTTATATAAGAATTTTTTTACTAATCTAAGTTTAGAGAAGCGATTCATCCCCCCTCTTCTTTATTGTGATTTATTCAGTGTAAATATTGTCTTGATTTTATCCATGGTAAGTTAGATAATACTTAGCGTATATATGACCTATTAAGAGGTGGAAATATGTTTCTATGTAAACAACAAATCGATATTCACGCTCGTTTTGGGGTACCAAGAATAGCATTTCTTAGCTTTGTAACGACTGTTATTGCATTTTTCGTAAGCTATGAAATTATGTATTACTTTGTGGATACACCGTTATCAGATAGATATTTTTTAATTTTATTATTTTTTGTAGTTATGATGTATCCTATCCATAAATCTATTCATTTGTTATTCTTTTTACCTTATTTAAAGTCTTTTAGAGCACATAAATTAAATAAAAAACGTTATTTACCGTATTTCAATACTTATGTCAGCACACCTGTACACAAAATTTATTTTTGCATAAATCTAGTTATGCCTTTTTTAACTATTACAAGTATTTTAATATTTTTAACTACCCGTTTTCCTGAATTTGGACATTACTTTATGTTCTTATTAGCGTTAAATTTAGGTATTTCAGTTATGGACTTCTTATATTTGAAAGTCATCATTTTTTCAAATGAAGGACAGTTTATTGAAGAACACCAAACAGGCATTAGTATTTTAAATAAAGTTCCCTATCATTCAACATATTAATATAAAGGCCAACAGAGTTATTGAACTTTGTTGGCTTTTTTAATTCTTAAGTCCTATCAGAACTACGACTTTGGTAGTATTGCGCCGGTTTCTAATTGGTGAAGCGCTTAGAATATGTTATAGTTACGTTGTTATTAATGTAAAAGGAGCTATCAACTATGAAAATTATGAATAAACTAATTGTTCCGGTAACAGCAAGTGCCTTACTTTTAGGTGCTTGTGGTAATCATTCTACTGACTCGGAAAGTAACACACTTATTTCTTCAAAAGCTGGAGATGTTAAAGTTAAAGATGTAATGAATAAAATTGGCGATGATCAAATCGCAAGTACTTCATTTAGCATTGCATTAAATAAAATTTTAGCTGACAAATATAAAGATCAAGTCGATACTAAAGATATTGACAATGATATTAAAAAAGAACAAAAACAATATGGCGGTAAAGATCAATTTGAAAGTATGCTTAAACAACAAGGCATGACTTTAGATGATTATAAAG
>NZ_PPRC01000054.1 GCF_002902565.1 Staphylococcus petrasii
GAGTTAAAAGTACTACTATAAATAATAGAACTTATGAATAATATTCACATATAAAGAAGGTGAACATCATAGCCTCAGTTAATAAAACACAACAATTCGCCAATTTAGTGCGTGCTTATAGAAAATCTTATATTGGTAAAGGGCCTGAAAATATCAAAGTTTTCTTTAAGGATAATTGGGCTATATGTCACATGACTGGAAGTTTAAGTAAAGTCGAAAACTTTTATTTGCAAAATAAAGATTTTACGAGTATGCTTAAACAAGGACGTACAGAAGAAATTAAAGATTTATATAAACGTCAACCTCCAAAAGAAATGGAAGAACTTGTTGGCGCTAAATTTGTAAAACTGTTTACTGACGTCGATTTAGAAAATGACGAGGTCATTTCAATATTTGTCTTTGATCAATCAATTGAAGAGTAATACTTCAATTTTATATACGATACATAATTTAATAACATTCAACATTAAAGTAAGATGATTTGAATTGTCTTAACTTTTTTGGGATTGGTGTAAGGTACTCGGTGCTGTTTGCTAACCCTTTTGTTTGAAATTTTTTCATTCATTTAAGGAGGTGGTTACGCAAATACGCATCGGGTTATTTTTTTAACGTTATAAGTGCTCTCAACATTGAATTACTAGATAGACTAGAACAATTCTAAAAATAGGAGTGTATATTTATGAAAATAGTAGCATTATTCCCAGAAACAGAGAAAGGCTTAGACAATCAATTATTAAATACTGAGAAAGCAATTGGTCTTAGAGATTTCTTAAAAGATACTG
Source organism: Staphylococcus petrasii (assembly GCF_002902565.1). Taxonomy (GTDB): domain Bacteria; phylum Bacillota; class Bacilli; order Staphylococcales; family Staphylococcaceae; genus Staphylococcus; species Staphylococcus petrasii. Next base: position 783 of record NZ_PPRC01000054.1, read on the forward strand.
AACATGAATTAGTTATTTTAAAAAATGGTGAAGAAGATTTAGACAAACATTTAAGCGATATGGATATCGTAATCAGTGCGCCATTCTACCCTGCTTATATGAGCAAAGAACGCATTGAAAAAGCACCAAACTTAAAATTAGCAATTACTGCAGGTGTTGGTTCTGACCACGTTGATTTAGAAGCAGCTAGTCAACATGATGTTGGTGTTGTAGAAGTAACAGGCAGTAACACTGTCAGCGTTGCTGAACACGCAGTTATGGACTTATTAATTGTATTACGTAATTTCATGGAAGGTCACCGTCAATCAGTTGAAGGTGAATGGGATTTATCTAAAGTAGGTAACCAAGCACGTGAATTACAAAATAAAACAATTGGTATCTTTGGTTTCGGACGTATCGGTCAATTAGTAGCTGAACGCTTAAAACCTTTCAACGTAACAATCCAACACTATGACCCAATTAATCAAAAAGACAATGAAAACTCTAAATTCGTTGAATTTGATGAATTAATTAAAACAAGTGACGCTATCACAATTCATGCGCCTCTTACACCTTCAACAGATAACTTATTTGATGAAGATGTATTAAGTAAAATGAAAGAAGGTAGCTACTTAGTTAATACAGCTCGTGGTAAAATCGTTAACACTGAAGCATTAGCTGAAGCAGTTAAAAAAGGTCATATTCAAGGTTATGCAGGTGACGTTTGGTACCCACAACCAGCTCCAGCTGATCACCCTTGGAGAACTATGCCACGTAATGCGATGACTATTCACTATTCTGGTATGACTTTAGAATCTCAAGCACGTATTGAAGACGGCGTAAAAGATATCTTAAACCGCTTCTTTAACAACGAACCTTTCCAAGATAAAGACATCATCGTTTCTAGTGGTAAAATTTCAAGTGCTAGTTACACTGCTAAATAACAGCATTTATAAACGTTAAATTGATTATTCATTCGCATAATAAGATGATTCCCTGTAGTCTTTTATGCTTAATTTGCTTAAACTTAATCCTAAAAATGTAAAACCCTAAAAATTAAAACGTAATTTATTAATATAGATAATTAAAATAAAAATTCGAGTTATAACTTATAGATGAGCCATAAATTGTCATCATAAGCTTGAAAACTCAAAGTTAAAAGTTAAGCGTAGACGTAGCTCTTTGAGAAATATTGATTCTTCCCCAATTCAAATCAATTGAATCAAAGATTTACGTCCTATAGCTGACTCGCAATCACTAAATTCTAATATATAAATGATTATATTGAATCATCAAACTTTCCCTGTTAACTTGATGATTTAATATGAAAATTTCTCCCCTTAAACAAAGAGAGGAAGATGATACTCCCTGGTCATCTTCCTCTCTTTTTTGCTTTTTTCTTATTTTTTCGTTGAACTTTTAACACTTTAAACATAAATTTAGGTATACTTCTCATACGACCTATACGTCTCCAATCAATTAAGAGACGATATACCCATTCGATATTTAATCTTCTGAACAGTTTAGGTGCACGTTTCTTTGCACCACTAAACACTTCTAGAGAGCCACCTACTCCCATTAGTAGCGTATGTTCAAAGGAATGTTTATGCTTTTCAATCCACTGTTCTTGTAATGGAAAGCCCATACCTACAAAAATATAATCAGGATTAAAACGTTTGATACGTTTAATCACTGTTTCATCATTTAAATCAATATAACCATGATGGTGTTCAAACTGAGCTTGAGGGTATCTTTGTTGTAATTTCTCATGCGCTTGCTCAACAACTTCGTTGGTTGCACCTAATAAATATACTTTTTGGTGATTAGCATGCGCTATCTTCATGCAATGATTCATTAATTCAATTCCTGGAATTCGGCGTTTTAATGGCGTTTTCAATCTATTTGAAGCTTTGACGATTCCTGTACCATCTGGAACAATATAATCCGCTTGATTAATTAATTGTCGATACGTGACATGTTCAGTAGCATAATCAACAATTTCAGGATTAGCCGTCACGATAAATAGATTTCCGCCTGTTTCTTCATAAAAAAAGTTTTTAACATTTTCAATCATATCAAGCATCGTTACATTATCGAAATGTACGCCTAAAATATCTACTTTTTGACTTTTTGTTTTTATTTGATCACGCATTTAAGTAATCTCCTTACTCTCCATACAATTTCGTATTCATATATTATATGAGAGTTTAACATATATGAACACTTTTTTCTTAACAATTTTTTTACAATCAGCCTCTTCAGGTCATATATTGGTTTTGCTCAAAACCTAAACACTTTTGTCCACCCCTCTTTTAAAATAGGGCTAAAGTCCAAACGCTAAACTGAAGTATTTAACTTATAATAGATATTACATACATGAAGTAAACGAGGTTGATTATGCTTTATTTAGAAAATTTTTTCACTACAACGTTTAGCTTAAATATTTATTTAATCGTTATTATAGCCATTCTCTATATTTTTATCCATCATAATAGGCAACATACTATCAATCAATATTTAGATATTTATTTCAACTATATCCCTGTCCTAACACATGAATTTGGTCACGTCTTATTTAATAAAATCAGTGGTGGGAAAGCAAAAGATTTAGTAATAGTGATGCGTCCAAGTGAACGACTTCAAACTATGCAACAAGGTTATGCGATTACGCAATCCAAACACTTAGTCGGTCAATGTATCACTACTTTAGGAGGTTACGTTATGCCTCCAATTATGCTTTTAATCGGCTTAAGTGCAGCGCATTATAACCACCCTAGCCTATTCTTAACCGCTTATATCTTTATTTTTATCTATTATTTATTTTTGACTTCTAGAAAAGTTTCACCAATTATCGTACTCATCATATTAGGTACACTTTTATACTTTTTAATACAACATGATAACCAAGCATTAATATATTATGTCGTATTATTGAGTTACCATATGATATTAGGCCTGTTACTAGGAGAAGTTTTACAATCAAGTTGGACAATTTTTAATCTTACTTTTCAAAAGCCAGCACCAAGCTGGGATGGTCACACTTTAGCAACCATGACCCACATTCCAACTATCCTATTTAGCATATTATGGATAGCGATTAACTTCTTCTCACTATATCTAATGTTCAAATTCACATTCTAAAAGTTCGAATTTAATAATAAAAAAATCTCCGATAAGTAGTAATTAAACGCTTATCGGAGTTCAATTTATAATTTAAACGATTCATTATTACCCTTACTCTTACACATGCTCTGCAAAAATATTCATCGCATTATCATAACTTAAAATCGTCACAGTCTCATTGTGTTTAACAATGATCACTTTATTAGTTTCATCCTTAGTAACAATTTCAACTTCATTGCCAATTGAAATATCCTTGCTTGAAAGATAAATCAGTAACTCTGTTTTATCACGCACACGTTTAATATAAACACGATCGCCAGGTTCAAATTCAAGTAATGAGGTAGTAAATTTTTCATTAAAATGATGATCACGCGGAATGATACCACCGTGCGGACATGTTTCAGGATAATCTAGTATCTTATCCAATCTTTCGACAAATAAATCAGAAACACGATGTTCTAATATTTCCGCTTCTTGATGCACTTCTTCCCAATTATATTGTAAAACTTCTATTAAAAATAGCTCCAACAGACGATGTCGCTTAATGATATCCAACGTATGTTTCAAGCCTTCATCCGACAACTTCACACCTTTATAATGTTTCGTTTCGACGTAACCAGCCTTTTCCAAACGCCCTACCATTTCACTAACTGAAGGAGGCTTAATATTTAAATACTGAGACAATTTCTTATTTAAAACAAATGAGTGATCACCATCATTCGCTAATATCGCTTTTAAATAATCCTCTTTCTCTTCAGTTAACATTATTTCACCTCACCTAAGCATTCACTTTATTGTATCACGAATTGCTCGCAAATGTTATTGCCTCACATTTTTGAAAAGGTAGTCCCCAATAGCTAGCGATAATGATATAGAAACGTATAGTGTTCTACCTTTTCAAAGAAAAAAATAAATCCCTAATGCAAGATACATCAGGGATTCTAAATATAACATCCTTTAATCCGTCAAGCTATCCACGATAACCATTTCATCATAGTTAATCGCTTCTCTCAACTTCAAGGCTGTACTTTCGGTAATTTCATCGTCGTCCACTAAATCAGTTAAGATACGACGTTGTTCTCTTAAAGCATTGAGTTTAATCTTCGTAATAGAATCTTCAGCACGCGTGTTGAAGAAGTTAGCTGGAGAAAGGTTATCAATTCTCATGAGATAACCGTCACAAATCATTCCAACCTCTAATTTATTATCTTCATTCGCTTCATCTACTAAACGACTTACGACGTTATAATGGACAAGTTTATTAATCTTTGAAAGTTCCATTAAGTTTTCCGTTACACTTAATGAGGAAGCGGCATTTGTACGTGTACGAATACGACGTTTTAAAAGCCATGCTCTTAAGCCGACGATAATACGACGAATTAATGATGCTTGTCTATACACTTGCGTTCTTTCGGCATATCTCATGTAGTTTTCCAACATACTTTTAGTGATATCGCCTTGGTCAGCAAGGTCTTTAAGTGTTTTATTCTCAACTTTAAACGCTATACTTTGTAAACGTTCAAGCTCTTTAGAGTTCTCATCATCTTTCTCCACAGATTTCAAGAACGTCAATTTATCATGATATTCTTTAATCACGTTACCATAACGATAACTTGTTTCGAATGTAGAATGATGATTTAAATAATCAATCACATGTTCAAGAATATATATTCTGGCCTCTTTAAAGTTCATACTTCCAATTTTAGCTTTAGGTGCAGAGGCTGTGACAAATGGCAAGACAACTTGCGCGATGACTAGACTTATAATTACCATTCCTGACGAAATAAATAATAAGTCATTTCGGTAGGTAAACGCATGATGATTCGCTAAATAATACGGTAACGTCAATGCGATGGCCAACGAAATAGTTCCGTGCACACCGCATAGCGTCATAATTAACGCATACATACTACGTTTAGGCGGTTTCTCTTTTCTCTTATCATCGCCTTCATCGTTCATCATTTTTTGAAAAGGGCTGACCGATAAATAAAACGATGGGTAGAGTACATACACCCAAATAAATCTAAATAAATACACAGCTAAAGCAACTAAAGCAGTAATAATCATTAAGAATAATAAATTATGTGGTTCAGTTTTTACAATATTGCCAATTACTTCTGGCACTAAAAATCCTAATATTGAAAAAACAAAACCATTTAACGCATAACCTAGAATATTCCATGTATGGTTATAACTCATTTGCAGACGCGTACGTGTCTGCGCGATACGATCACGCTCAAATCCATGTACCAAACCAGCAACTACGGCTGCAATGATACCTGACGCGTGAAACATTTCAGCTACGAGATATGTTACAAAAGGTGTAAGTAATTGCAGGAACGTAAACATATTGATATTTTCAATACCACGTCTTGTAAGCGTCAAGCGGAATCGCACTAATGCAATACCAATAAGTAAACCAACAATTGCGCCTCCTATAGAAGCAATTAAGAATTGTTGCACCGCTTCAACTAAAGAAAACGCTCCAGTAATTAACACACCTACAGCGATTTTAAAAGATATGATACCGGCAGCATCATTTAATAATGACTCACCTTCTAAAATCGTCATAGCACCTTTAGGTAACACTTTACCTCGTGTAATGGCTTGTACTGCTACAGCATCAGTTGGACATAAAATAGCAGCTATAGCGAACGCTGCACCTATAGGTAAATCTGACCATATCCAATGAACAAATAATCCAACGCCAATAACTGTAGTAATAACTAGACCTAACGCCATCAACATAACAGGTTTAAGATATCGACGTAAATGGACCCTAGAAACGTTAACGCCCTCAACGAATAATAAAGGCGCGATTGTGGCTACCATGAAGAGTTCAGAATCGAAGTTAAATTCCACAGGTACTGGTAATAAAAAGAGGAGCATGCCCAAAGCAATTTGGATAAATGCCAGAGGTACTTTAGGTAAAAAAGTATGAACAAAGGAGCTTATAATCACTACAGCCAGAAATATTAGAATCGTTTCAAATATTTCCAAACTTTCACCCCATTATTTTCTTTTTGAGTTAGAAAAATAAAATCTGTTTAATAATGTTTTTATGTCTAATTATATCCACAAATGATTCATCTCAAACTCTTAAACTGTTACTTATAATTTTACCATTATTCTGACTATGAATTAACTAACTTGCACTAATGATTATATAAAAGGAATTAAATTGCTAGCATTATATAAAATATTTGTTTTATTGCTTATTTATTAGAATGAATGACTAAACCCCTCACTATAATACAATAAATAGTAAGGGGTTTTTAAAACAGTAATTATATTAAGATGAATTCACACGTAAATAAAAATATTATCAATCTTCTAAGTCTTTTTCTGCTTCTTCTATGAATTTTTTATTTTCTTCTATTTGTTCTTTTCGGGCCTCTTCATCTTCTATTTCTCTTTGTTTTTTCATATCATAATAAATTTGTTCACGTTGCTCTTCGCGTCGTTTCGCTCTACTTTCTAATTCTTCTTTAGTGTTAAACTCATTCGAACTTAACAGAATAGCTGATTCTCTAGGAACATCATCTTTACGATACATATAAGCACCTGTACGATAAGCTGCTCTAGCTACAAGGTGCATGCCTACTGGAGAAGTTAAATTAATGAAGACAATTGAAAGTAATAATCGTACACTAAAGAAACTCTGTGAATGGATGAAATAGATTAATACGCCTATCAACGTTAATAGCACAGATAAAGTCGAACTTTTAGTCGAAGCATGACTTCGTAAAAAGACATCTTGAAATTTCACTATACCAATCGCACTAATCACTGCAATGATACTTCCTAGAAAGATAAGGATGGCGGCGATTAATTCAACGATTTCGTTTATTTGTTCCATTGAATACTCGACCTCCTCCTATAAATCTAGAAATTGAAACTGAACTTACAAAGGATATAATCGCAATTAACATAATTGAATCTAGATAAGATACTGTATCGTATATCACGCTAATGATACCTACTATACACATGATTACGGCACTCGAAGCATCAAAGGCTACAACTCTATCTGCCGTTGTAGGTCCTTTAATCAAACGGAAGAGGCCAATTAAAAATGCTATACCAAATAATACTAATGCACTTGTTGTAAAGAAATTGATGAGTGACTCAATCATTGTGTCACCTCCAGAATCAAGTTTTCATATTGCTTGATATTCTTCAATAAACTTTCTTTTTCCTTTTCAGAGACATCAATACTATGAATGAAAAATTTATTTGTCGCTTTTGAAATTCTAATCACTGTAGATCCAGGCGTAATAATAATTAAGATAGTTAAAAATGTAATAGACCAATCATTTTTAAGGGTTGTTTCATACGTTAAGAGACCTGGGTTCATATCTTTCGTTTTAAAAAGAATGTAATTAATAATACTAATACTAGATGTAATTAATTGGTATAAGTAAACTGCTAAGAACTTAATTGCCACCCATATCTTTTTAGGATAAAATTCCTGATTAAAGAAACGGTGAAGAATATATATCACTATTAAGCCAATCACATAGCCAGACACAAAGGTAGAGAATAAAAATGAATGTTCATCTTGAAAGAGTACCCATAGAAACGCAATTAAAATATTTAAAACGATTTGTCTCATTTATTCTCCTCCTTTAAATGTGTATTGACTAAATTATGGAAATAATGATCATCCACATTTAATTTAGTGGCATTCTCTGTTGCTTTCATTACAACTGGCGAAGCGATACCCATTGCTAATACTACGGCAATGAGCACACCTAGAATACTTTTACGATGCATTGGTAATGGGTTGAAATCAACTTGTTCACCATCATTATCTCCGAAGTACATAATAAATAAAATTCTAAAGAGACTATACATAGCAAGTAAGCTTGTAATAATCATTAAAGTTAAGCCAATATAATTGCCATTTTGAACTGCCCCTTGGAAGATAAGGACTTTTCCTGGGAAACCACTAAATGGAGGAACGCCGCCAATCGCGAAGATCATTACTATAAAGGCAACTCCGTAGAACGGTTCTTTTTTAGCTAGACCACTTAAATATCGATATTCTCGATAACCTGACATATACACTAAACTACCAATGATAAAGAACAGCATTGTTTTAACAATAATGTCATTTGCTAAATAGAAGATAGCGCCATGGACCCCAGCAAATGTATTGGAACCTAATCCTAAAATGACAAAGCCAATAGATAAAATAACTTGGTAAGATGCCACTTTCTTAATATCTCGATAAGCAATAACGCCAAATGCGCCGATAACCATCGTAATACATGATAGAAATACGAGTAACGGATGCGTAACGCCAGTATGTTGATCAAATAGTAAAGTGAAGAAGCGGATTAACGCATAAGCCCCTACTTTCGTCATTAAAGCTGCAAATAAAGCTGCAAGTTCTGTATTTAAAACGGCATACGCTTTAGGTAACCACATGAAGAGTACTAAAGCTGCTTTAGAACCAAAAGCTACGATAAATACAATGGACACGATAAAAATTGCCTTATTATCATGTATTTGGTCTAAACGTAATGCAATGTGAGAAAAGTTTAATGTGCCAACTATTTTGTACAATAAGCCAATACCTAATAGGAATAACCATGAGCCAATGATATTTAATACTACATAAATAATCGCAGCACGTAATTGTTCTACTGACTGTCCAAGTGTTACTAATACGAACGACGCAAGTAACATAATTTCAAACATGACATATAAATTAAATAAGTCTGAAGTTAAGAAAGAACCGATGACGCCTACCGTTAAGAATAAAATAAAGGAAGGCATATAATATCGATTAACACGTTGTTCACCGCGTCCAAACCCATACGACATAATCAATGTCACTACAAAGGACGCGACTGTAGTCATTAATAGACCTAGTGAATCTCCTAAAAATTGTATGCCAAACGGCGCTGGCCAATCGCCAAAGTCTAATGTAATTGGCTTATGATTTAATACATAAATAAGTAAAACTAGAGAAATAATTGTATTAAGCGACATCGTGCCGATATATAAAATCTTTGATAAGGTATTTTTATTTTTCGTAAATACAAGGACTAACGCACATAAAAGAGGTAGTAAAATTGGGAGAATTAAAATATTACTGTTCATGCTTCTCCTCCTCTCCTCTTAATACATCAATATCCGCCTCTTTCGTTACACGATATGTTCGATAAATTAATACTAATAGAAAAGCGGTCATCGCAAATCCAATAACGATAGCTGTTAGGACAATTGCTTGTAATAATGGATCTACAAAGTTTTTATTTGAGCTATGAATTAATGGTTCGACCATCTTATTACTATAATGACCCATACTCATAATAAGTAAATTGCCTGCATGGGTATAAATTGAAATACCGATAACAATGCGTATTAAATTTAAAGATAGAATCATGTATGTTCCTATAAATACTAAGAATCCTATCACAAAAAGTAAGATTAAATTCATGAATTATCACCACTTAATGACAACATTACTGTGACAATGACGCCTACTACTGTAAGTAAGACGCCTCCTTCAAAAAGCGTGACCGTAGTCAAATGAAGTTCGCCAAAAATAGGTAAAGGAATATGCGCTTCACTTTGATATAAGAAAGATTTACCAAAGAATATAGGAACAACTGCTGTTAATATTGATATGAAGGAGCCAATAATCATTAACTTCTTAAAATCAATCGGCAAGCTTTCTAAGACTTCATTCACATCGAAAGCTAAAAACATTAAGATGAAGGCTGAACTAAATACAAGCCCTCCAATGAAGCCTCCGCCTGGATTATTATGTCCTGCAAAGAACAAATAAAATCCAAATGTGAGTAAAATAAAAACAACAATTTTAGTGACTGTTTTTAAGACAACATCATTTTCTCTCATCTTGGCCCCTCCAATCTTTATAATTTAATAATGTGTAAATACCTAAACCAACTATAATTAATACAAGACTCTCAAACATTGTATCCAATGCTCTAAAGTCACCTAAAATGGCATTAACTATATTCTTGCCACCTGTTAATTTATAAGCATCCATATAGTATTTAGAAATTGTCTCTAGTCCATCACCTTGTTGAGCTATAAAGACTAGCGTTACAACAGCGCCTGCCATAATAAATGACACAATTATTTTTACACTTTCTATTTTGATGTTACTTGCTCTACGAGAAATGTTTGGTAAACGTGAGAAACTAACAATAAATAGAATTGTTGTAATCGTTTCGACTACTAATTGTGTTAATGCTAAGTCTGGCGCACGCATTACTAAAAAGAATAATGCTACAGAATAACCAATGATTCCGTTTAATATAACCATTGTTAAACGTTGGCGAATAAATACTAACGCCACACCTACAATGCTTACCATAATTGCTAAAATAACCTCTAAAGGACCGAAGTCAGTAACATGAATTTGATGTAATTTTGGAAAACCAACTTGCATAATGCCATAAGCTACTAACATCGCAAATATTAAGAGCGTGATAATATTGTAGTGATTTAAGCGGTTATTCATTAAACGACGAATACCTTGCCCTGAGTAATTTTCAAATCCGCGATAAGCTTTGCGATATGAATTTGTAATTGAAGCATATTTTACAACACGGTGTGTTAAATATTTCCAATCAATTTTCAGAGCTAAAATAAGTCCTACCACAATAACAATAATGCTAAATATTAATGGTAAGTTAAAGCCATGCCATTGTGATACATGCGGTGCTAGTGCATCTACATTAGTACCTAAATGCGTCACATTGCGTAAGGCTGGTAAAACAATGTGATGTGTAAAGAAATTAGGTACGAAGAAAATAATTGGCAACATAATCATTAAAATAATCGCTGGTAAGCTAAATAACCAAGGTTCATGAATATGTTTCTTTGGTACTTCTCTTTCATCAAATTCGCCCCAATATGTTTCTTTTAACATGTAAACTGCATAAACAAATGTAAAAATACTTGCGATGACGCCTAAAGCCACGACTAAAACGGTTAACGGTAAACCAAATTGTTGTAACTTAATAGATTTCACTAATGAGTCAAAGAACATTTCTTTACTCAAGAAACCATTTAAGAATGGTACGCCTGCCATTGATAAGGCAGCTAAAGTCATTGCTAAATTCATTTTAGGGAAAAATTTGCGCATACCACTTAAACGACGAATATCTCGTGTACCTGATTCGTGATCGATGATACCTACGCCCATAAATAAAGCACATTTAAATAAAGCATGATTCATTAAATGGAATAAGCCCGCAAATAAAACAAGCGTATATGTTTCTGCCATAGGGCCTGTAGGATGTTGAGCAATACCTCCACCTAAACCGACCATCGACATAATCATACCGAGTTGACTTATTGTAGAGTACGCTAATATTCCTTTTAAATCATATTGTCTTAAAGCTGTAATCGAACCGAACATCATTGTTATAAGTCCAACGAACGTTACTGTATAAATGTAACTATTACTTAAGCCTAATATTGGAGTAAATCTGAATAGTAAAAAGATACCTGCTTTTACCATTGTGGCTGAGTGTAGATACGCACTTACTGGCGTAGGAGCAGCCATTGCTTTAGGTAACCAAATATGAAATGGAAATTGCGCTGATTTTGTAAAAGCACCTATAAGCAACATAATCATCATTGGTATAAATAAAGCATGTTCGCTTATTTCATGTCTTTGTGCTAACAATTCAGAAATTGTATTAGTGCCGGTAATAATATAAAGCATGATAAAGCCAGTTAATAAAGCTAAACCGCCTAATACCGTAATCATAAATGATTGAATCGCACCTAATTGGCTATTTGGATTACTATACCAATATGAAATTAATAAGAACGAGGATACACTCGTTAGTTCCCAAAAGACATACATTAGAATAGTGTTGTTAGAAATCACAATACCTAACATACTAAACATGAATAAAAGTAAATATAAGAAGAAACGCGGTAAATTATTACTGCTATCCGCCATGTACTGTGTCGCATAGAAGAATACAGCAACACCAATAATAGAAATAATTAGTCCAAACATGAGTCCAAGGCCATCTAACCTTAAATCGAAATTGACATCAATAACAGGCATCCAAGGAATCTTGAATGTAATAAATTTTTGATGCATCACATTAGGAATCTGAGAAAGAAAATAAACAGAAGCTATAATTGGTGCAAGTAGTGATATATAACCTGAGTAGCGTCTAAGAGGTTTAATAAATAATGTTACTAAGACCAATCCCATTACTAAGATGAGACTTCCTAGTAAGTAGACTAAGCTCATCAAATACCTCCTTTTTTAGTAGTATTATAAGTTCAAAGCAATGATTGTATGATGTTCTTCTTTAGTTGAAAGTCCTATAAATTTCACTGTTTCTTGTGTAGTTTGATGACCTAAATACTTTTGTATGATTGCAATAGAAATACCCGCTTTATAAGCATGGTAAGCAAATGTTTTACGTAAAGTAGTTAAACCGATGTGTAGTAAGCCTAACTCTTCAGCGGCTTGGTGAATAATACGGTAAGCTTGTTGTCTTGATAATTCTTTGTGCGTACGCAAAGATTGGAACAAAAGTTGATCATAAGTAAGTTGATTAGCTTCAATATACGCTTTCACTTCTGAACGTAAATCCTCTGGTAACATAATTTTAATGGATGGCGCACATTGTTGAATCCATGACGATACAATATCCTCTTCGTCTCTCTTTAAAACTTCTTCCACTTTTAGATTTAATAAATCCATTAAACGAATACCTGTATGTATAGCTAATTTAAATAGTAAATAATCTCTTTCGGATTTTGCCTTTAATACTTGATACATTCTTTGAATATCTTCTTTATTTCTAATAGGTTCAACTTGATTCATTTGTTCACCTCTAATCACTTAGGTTTCTTATTTAATGATAAATGATATTTTAGTAACATTAAACCTTTTTGCTTAATTTTTTTATTTTAGGGTGTCCCTTTTTTCAAAAAGATTCGATATATAAAGTGAAAGGAGGTGAAACACTCATGAATGAAGTATCTCAATTAACTGTTGTTTGTACACATATTTATCACGACGAAAATGGTAAAGCCAAAGAAACAAAACGTCGCTTTACAAACTTAAACACAAGCGCTACTGAATCCGACATTAAAGCCTTCGCTGATATTATTTCTAATTTAATCGGAGAAGTCTTTGATAAAGTCGAAGTAGTCAAAACACAAGTTGTAGCTTAATCAAAAATTCAGTATCGCTAACACTTATGTAGAACATTAATTATTTAATAAGGAGGTATGTAGCATGTCTAAAACATTAGAGCTCATATTTAAAACGAATTTAAACAAATCTGCCAAATTACAATTCCCCAATATTAGCGCCGCTTCTGTCACTGAGGCTAGTGCTCAAAATGCCATGGAAAATATCCTAAAATTAAATATTTTAAAACCTACCACTGGCACACCTATCAAACCCGCTTCTGCTCAAATCGTAGACAAAACAACAACTGTTATTTTTGAAACAAAATAATTAAGTTGCATTTCCGAAATTCATAACACCTAACTAGACAGCTCAAGGTCGTTTTTAATTTTTTAAAATCGGCCTTGAGTTGTTTAATTTTCTATTATTACGTTTGGGTCAGGGCTTCCTAAATACTTCTACTACTTTTGATAATTTAACAGCAAATAAGTATAATAATAATGTTTCAAAAAATAGAAAGTTGAGGGAGCAAACATGATATTTTTATTTATTCTCGGTATCGTGGCAGGAATGATGGTCCCTATTCAAACTTCCATTAATTCCCGTTTAGGTAGATATACTGAATCTTCATTTTATGCTTCTACCATTTCATTTTTCGTCGGTACTATATTTTTATTCATCTTAAACATAATATTTAATACCCAAATGTTTACGTCTTCATTCTACGCTGGTCATTCTTTTAACTATCATTGGTGGGTAGGTGGCCTATTAGGTGTATGTTTCTTAACAGGTAACTTATTATTATTACCTCGTTTAGGTGCTGCTTTGACTGTTGTAATGACGGTAGCTGGTCAAATTATTATGGGCGTCGTCATTGATACATTTGGTTTATTAGGTGCAAATCACCATGCGTTTACATTCTTTAAAGGTGTAGGCATCGTTATTTTATTTTTTGGTATCTTGTTGATGAACTACATACCTAAAAGTAAATTAGAAGATAAAGTAAATCCTACATTTTATTTATGGCTTATAGCTGGATTTGTGTTTGGATTTGCTCCTCCTCTGCAAACTACAATTAATAGTGGGCTTTCTCAACAAATGGGCTCTTCTTTATTTGCATCGCTGGTTTCATTTTCAGTGGGAACTATAGCATTATTCATTCTTACGTTAATCTTTAACCGTAGCTTGAAAATTAAGACTATCCAACCCAACATCGGTAAAATCAAACCTGTTTACTTTATCGGTGGTATCTTAGGTGTAGTATTTGTTACCTCAAATATCATATTAATGCCATTTTTAGGCGCTGCTTTAACAACTATTGTAGCAATGCTTGGACAAATGTTAATGGGCGTGATTATTGATCATTTTGGCTTAGGTGTACCGAAGAATCGTATTACGTTACGTAAATTTATTGGCTTAATTGCCATTGCTATCGGTATTATTTTGTTACGTCTTTTCTAATTTTTAAGTAAAAATTTAATATTTACTATATATAAAGTCTTCTTAATGAATAATTGAGAAGACTTTTCTATTTACTATCATTTAGTAGCTATACTCAAGGTTTTCATGATGTATAATTGAAACACAACAACTTAATAGAGGTGACTTATTTGAAAAAACTTTTTACTCCCCTATCTATTCTCTCCACTATCCTTTTCCTTCTTATCGCCAGCTTTGGGTACTATATTTATACAAAAGTTCCTAAGCAGCCAAATCTTTCAAAGTTAGAGACGATAAAGGCAAAGCCTCAAATTACACTTACTTTTAGTGGCATTCAACAAGCTGAACAAACTTACACCGTATACTTCACTCCTAAACTAGGCGCTATTTCTGATCTTTTAGTGAAAAATGAAGCAACCATTACTCCACAAACGCCCTTACTCGAATACTATGATCCCAACATTGAAAAATTAATCGTAGCTAAAAAGAAAACATTATCCTCTTTACAACAACGACAAACAGATACTAAAATGTCTCCACTACAACAATATGAATTAACTAATCAAATCCAAGAATTACAAAGTCGTCTTCGTACTCAAATATTTTCTCCTATCAAAGGCAAAGTCACATTACTCAATGAATTTCCTTCTAAACCTCAAACTAAAATTATGGTTATTAATAGCGACAGACGTGTGATTCGTGCTATAGTAAACGAATCGCAATTAAAACAATTAAAAATTAAACAAAATGTTAATGTAACCTCGAACCATTCGAAATTATTTACCGGGAACATTCGGTATATCTCTCCAGTCCCTTCAAAAATAATTAAGAAAGAATCTTTCTATCGTGTTGATATTTCTTCAGATGATCAATATCCGATTGGACGTCATTTTGATATAGATATCGGTAGTGCATATTTCGAATTACCAAAATCTGTGATTTATAAAGACCATTTTATTTTGATTACACACAATAATAAAATTATTAAAAGAAGTATTAAATATATTAAAAGTCAAAAAAGTGGGTATATTATGGTATCCAATGGAATAAATATTGGAGATAAAATTATTGTGCACCCTACGTCATCACTTTTACAAAATGATAAGTGATATTTTTTATAACTTAATATTCAGACAATTTTTTATTTAATAGAGAGTAACAATAATTGTTCATAATTAATTGGTTATAAAAA
>NZ_PPRC01000055.1 GCF_002902565.1 Staphylococcus petrasii
GCATATTATATAACTAAAATTATAAAAATCTGCATTAAAAAGCACCTTCAAGGAGAAAATATCTTACCTCAAAGGTGCTTGCGAGTAGTGGAATATTTATTGATTTTTCTCTTCTTGGCGTTTTAAGAAATAGCCACCACCAAGTAAGCCTACAGGTACGCCGATAATTGGCGTTATAATGCTACTCAATAAAAAGACGATTAAGAATAAAAGTAATCCATTGTACCAGTTCACTTGCAAACTTAATAAATCTTCATAAGATTGTTGAATTAATTCTTTAATTTTCATAATAATGTCCTCCCACATTTTAATTATTCTTGCTGAATTTATTTTTCAAAAAAGCTTAAATCGAATGCTTAATGATACGATTGGAATGGATGAATGAAATCATCGCAAAGATGAGATATACCAGTGAATAAACGACCATGACAACAGTAATGGCAGTCGGTGCAAATTCTCCTAGCAGTTTCATAAAGGCCATTGCTGCAAATAATGCATGTAATAGGGCAACAATTAATGGTAAACCAAAGTTAAACAGAATCTTTAATGCTAACCCTTTCATCATGTCAGTATGTGTAAAACCGATACGTCTTAAGATGCGATAATTATTAATTTCATCTTCAGTTTCATCCATTTGTTTGATGTAAAAGATACAACCTGCTGCAATTAAGAATGCCAATCCTAGGAATGAAGATACAAATATCAAGATCCCTGTGCTCTCATCAATCATTTTTTTCGATTCACTTTTTAATTCGACACCCTGACTCACTTTTTTAGCCAATTTTTCAGCTTTTGATAAGTCATGATGATTTGTGATATTAAAGCCATAGTGATGTGTAATTTTATCTTTTGTTTTCAACGCATCATAATTACTAGGACTCACTTTAAGCACTGGTCCACCCATAGATGCATTCATCGGAATCACTTCACTATCGTTACGTTTATCTACATGGAAAGTGACTTCTTTCTTGCCTTTTAGCGTAATATCCTTATCTGTATGAATATCTACCATACCTTGTAAAGGCCCTTGTAAGTTGGTGATCGTCGCATGATTTCCTTTAATATTTTTATCTGCCATAACTGCTACATTAGCATTTTGCATTAAATCGCCAGTTTTGCTTTTTATAACATCATTTTTTGCAATTCCAGTATTCGAATTTTCGTAAACTTTTTCCTCATACTTAATATTATTTTGTGCTAAAACTTTTTCATATTTCTGTGCAGATTGTTCTTTTGAAAAATTAATATCTTGAGGCGTTGAAGCTTGGATATTAAAGTCAGTATTGGCTTTACTAATTGCGCCGAAACACAACACCGATACCGTCACAGCAGAAATAGTAGCAATAATCGTTAATGACATCGCATTTTTCTTCATTCGGTGCATAATTGATGACGTAAACACAACATCTGTAATCGAAACACGCCCATGTTTAGACTTTTTCAGAGATTTAAAAATGACAGATACCGAACTTCTAAAGAATAAATATGCACCCGCGACAGTTAAGAATAAAATGATAAACGGTGAAGCAAGCGTCATTGTTAACGCCTGGAACTTGCCAAACATCTCAGTAGAAATGTAATAACCTAGCACCATCATCACGATACCTAACACACCCGCAATAAGCTCTGGCACCGTAATCTTCGCCTTAGTCGCCTCCGTCTTCGTACTATCCTTCATCATTGATAAGATTGTTCGTTTTTTTAGGAAAAGGAAGTTCTGCAACATTATCAACACAAACGCTAGAACTAACATGAAGATCGTTTGAAACAAAGCAGGTAACTCGAATCCAATTGACACGTGTACTGACAAGTGCATCATCTTCACTAATATACTCAGTAAAATTTCCGAGCCTACCACACCAATAAGAATTCCTAAAAAACCAGTGACTATAAAGAAAGTCAGTTGTTCAACAGCTAACATGCGTAAAATATTGCCTCGTGTTAATCCAATCAATTGGAATAACGCAAATTCACGTGTACGACGTTTAATAAACAAATGGTTCGCGTACATTAAGAAAATAATAATGATAATGAATAAAAATACAGCACCTACTTTAGCGCCATTTTGAATAATTTTAGAGGAGCTACCGTTATTAATGCTATGGGTATACTGCAAAGTTACAAAACTAAAATATAAAATAATACTTAAAATTAACGAGAATAGATATAAAGCATAGTTTTTAATATTACTTTTTAAATTTTTAAGGGTAATTTGATTAAACGTCATTTGCGACACCACCTAAGGCTGACTGTAATTTAATAATTTCATCGTAAAAATCACGTTTTGTTTTATTCTGTTGATGAATTTCTGAATGAATATGACCGTCTTTTAACATAATGACACGTTCAGAGAAACTGGCTGCCGATGGATCATGTGTAACCATGATAATCGTACTGTTAAATTGTTTATTCATTTCTTCAAGACGATTTAATAAATCTTGTGCGCTTTTTGAATCTAATGCACCGGTAGGTTCATCTGCAAAGATAATTGAAGGCTTATGCACGAAAGCACGCGCTGCTGCTGTACGTTGTTGTTGTCCACCAGAAATCTCACTAGGATACTTATTACTTAAATCATAGATGCCTAACGCTTTTGTAATTTCTGCATAATTTTTTTCCATTTCATCTTTATTTATTTTTTGAACGGATAGAGGTAACATAATGTTCTCTTTTACCGTTAATGTAGGAAGTACGCTATAGTCTTGGAAGATGAAGCCTAGTTCTTTTTTTCGAAATTGCGCTAACTTTTTATCTGACATTTTATTAATTTCATTGCCACTGACTTCCACTGTGCCACCTGAAATATTATCAATAGAACTAATTACATTGAGCAGGGTAGTCTTACCTGATCCAGACGGCCCCATAATTGCGACAAATTCTCCTTCTTCCACTGAAAAATTGATATCATTTAATGCTTTATATTTCTGTTTACTTCCATATACTTTTGATAGATGATTCACACTTAAAATTGGCATAATGACTTACACTCCTTAATATTATTTATAATTTTTGTTTTGCTTTATCTGGAATATCTGATTTCTTCACTTCTTCATATGACTGAATAACATGAGATTTTTCTTTTACTAGTAGATAATGATTAGGTTTTAATTTTTTAGTTGCTGTATATTCAATTTTTTTAGCTTGACCATCTTTTTCATAACCTTCTTGGTCGTAGTAATAAATACGGAAATCTTTCTCTTTATCGATGACTTCAACTTTAGATGGCTTTTGAGTTTTTACATAATACTCATAAGTAGGGGCCATTGGATTTAATTTGTTCCAATCATTCACTGCTTGATTATTCGGGTGCTTATTAGAATAAGCGTTTAAGCCGAACAAACCACCCACTATAAGTACGGCAATAATGACAACAGTAATTAAAAAGTTTCTTAACGTTTTCACTATTTATCACTCCTTGTTTCTATTACATTTATAATTGTAGGAGCATGCGGGGACTGTTGCCTTTATCTAACCTTACAAAGAAGGGCTCGTTTCTTACGAATATGAAAGGTTACGCTATTTTTTTGAAAAAATAAGTAGGAAGGCACTCTTAAATGTGACATCTTGCATAGGAATCATGAGAGAGGTTTGTTACGATGAGATTACCAACGTAATGGTGAGGAGAAACTTTTATATGAGGATTTCATGGGTATTATGGTGGATTGTTAATGTGTTTTGGTTATTATGTTTAGTTGGATTTGTCTCTATGGCTATGTTTTCAGGTATAAAGACGCTTGATGAAGTTTATGGATTAATATGCATAGTTTTAGGTTTATTTTTCACTCCAATACTATGTCAGGTTGTATGGCTAATCATTAATCTAATCGTAGGACATAACTTAAAGAATACATACTTTTCAAAAGAAAAATAAAAAAATTAACGTTATAATATTTAAAAATGATTGCAACGACTTTGAAATGTAAGTGTGATAAAGTAAATTATGTTTATAAAAGATGATAGGCGGGGTTAAATTGAAAAAAGAAATAATGGAATGGGTTATAGCCATTGGAGTAGCCCTATTAGTTGTGTGGTTTGTATGGAAATTTATCGCTGTTTCTTATACAGTGTCAGGATCTTCAATGTATCCTACTTTCCAAGATAGAAATAAAGTAATCGTAAGTAAAATTTCAAAATCTTTAAATCATATTGATAACGGAGATGTCGTGGTCTTTCATGAAGACGCACAACGTGACTTTATCAAACGTGTCATCGGTACACCTGGCGATAAAGTAGAATATAAAAAAGATCAATTATACGTAAATGATAAAAAAGTATCTGAACCTTATTTAGATTACAACAAAAAGCATAAACAAGGTGAATACTTAACAGGTACATTCAAATCTAGCCAACTTGAAGGCGCTAACGGAGAAACTAAAATTCCTAAAGACAAATATTTAGTTTTAGGAGATAACAGACAAAACAGCGTAGATAGTCGTTTCCCAGAAGTTGGTTTAATCGATAAAAAACAACTTGTAGGTAAAGTTGTATTAAGATACTGGCCATTCAATGAATGGAAAGCAAGTTTTAATCCAGGCACATTTTAAAAAATAGAAAAAGTTGCTAAATACGTTAATACGTGTGTAGCAACTTTTTTATTAGAAACTATTATGAAGGGGGGGTTATAGGTATTTATTTTCAAAAATTAATAAATTAAGTTGTGAGATATTAAAATTTAATGTTTAAAAAAGTGAAATTATGTATAGATAATATTAATAATAATTTAAAGGTTGTGAACAGATTGTCTACATTTAGTGAAGATGAAAAAATTCAATTATTAGCTGATATTGTTGAAATGGATACAGTAAATGATAACGAAATCGAAGTTTGTGAATACTTAAAAGATTTATTAGAAAAACATGATATTGAATCTGAAATATTAGAAATTGAAGGCAAAAGAGCAAACTTAGTGGCTGAAATTGGAAGCGGTTCACCAGTATTAGCAATCAGCGGTCACATGGATGTCGTGGATATCGGAGAAAAAGATGAATGGTCACATGATCCTTTCGAATTAACTGAAGAAGATGGCAAATTATATGGCCGAGGTACTACTGATATGAAAGGCGGACTTATGGCCATGGTTATCGCGCTTATCGAGTTAAAAGAAGAAGATAAGTTGCCAAATGGTACAATTCGTCTATTAGCCACTACTAATGAAGAGAAAGAACAACATGGTGCTGGATACTTTGCTGAAAAAGGTTACTTAGATGACGTTGATGGCTTAATTATCGGAGAGCCAACGGATAATGCATTGTTCTATGCTCACAAAGGTTCAATGGGCTGTAGAGTCGTAGCTAAAGGTAAAGCTGCACATAGTTCTATGCCGTTCTTAGGTGAAAATGCTATCGAGTTATTAATCGAATTTATGGAAAAATTAAAAGCAGAATATAAAGAAATTAAAAAGAACGATAATGAACATGAACTTAACATTGCGCCTATGATTGATAAATTTGCTGGCGATTCAATTAGTAAAGAAGAAAAAGATTTCGCGTCTGGTCTTACTATGATTGGCTCAATCATTCAAGGTGGTAAACAGTTTAACTCTGTGCCAGAAGTAGCTTCAATTGAATATAATGTAAGAACTGTACCTGAATATGATAATGATTTTATTAAAGAATTATTTGAAAAAGTGATTAAAGAAGTAGACGAAGATCATTTGAAACTGGAAATAGCAAGTAGTCTTGATCCAGTAGTGAGTGATGAAGACAATGAGTTAATCAAAGCTATTAACGAAACAGCTGCTAATTATGTGAATAAAGACGAAATCGTTGTTAGTGCTTTAATTGGTACAACAGATGCGTCTAGTTTCTTGGGAGACAATGAAAATAACGTAGATTTAGCTGTCTTCGGTCCAGGTAAATCATTAGTAGCACACCAAATTGATGAATATATCGAAAAAGATATGTATTTAAATTATATCGATATTTATAAAGACGCCTTCGTGAAATACTTAGAAGAAAAAGAAGAATAGGCTAATATTTATAATTTAATAAAGTACATATAACTATGTTGAGAGAAAAACTGTTTAATTCGAGAGGAGAATTAAACAGTTTTTTTCTTTTTTATAAACCATTTTATAGATTAAATCTATTTAATCTTCAGTTTTTTATAAATTTTTTTGATATACGTTAATAATATATTCAATTAATATAAACAACCTTTTTTTATAGTAAATAGTGAAAAGAGGTGAAAAGATGGCATTAGAGTTAGTAAACATTAAAAAATCGTTTGATACAAAAAATGTAATTAAAGATGTGAGTTTGACAATTGAAAATGGGAAGTTCGTTTCTTTATTAGGAGAATCGGGATGTGGAAAAACGACGTTATTACGACTCATAGCAGGATTGGAAAAACCTGACTTCGGAAAAATTATACATGACGAGAATACATATTATTCTACAGAAAATAAACGTTTCATTTCTCCAGCAAATCGAGATTTAGGAATGGTATTTCAAGATTTTGCTTTATGGCCTCATATGTCCGTATTTCAAAATGTAGCCTATCCTTTAAAAGTAAAGAAAGATACTAAGAATTTAAAAAATCGCGTCATGGAGGCATTAAAAGAAGTTCATCTAGAAGAACACTGGAATAAAGCGATTCATCAGTTATCTGGTGGACAACAACAACGTGTCTCATTAGCACGTGCGATTATCTCGCAGTCGAAATTAATCTTAATGGATGAACCTCTTTCTGCTCTTGATGCAACTTTAAGAGAAGATATGCAAATACTCATAAAACGATTAGTTAAAGAAAACGACATGACAGCTATATTTGTGACCCATGATCAAAATGAAGCCATGACGATGTCTGATGAAATTATCGTACTATCTCAAGGTCAAATTATTCAAAAAGGTTCACCAGAAAATCTATATTATCATCCAAAATCTAAAAAAATCGCTACTTTTATTGGAAAAGGTACATACATTGAAGGAATGATAGATAATCAATATTTCAAAACAATGGATGATTTTAAATTTGAGGTTCCTAATTCACTTAAAAGTGGCAAATGTGGCGCACTTATACGTCCAGAAAATGTTTGTATTTCAGAAAATGAAAAATCGCTACAAGCTACAATAGAAAACGTTCAATTTACAGGGGAACGTTATCAATATTTAGCCCGTATAAATAATACAAAAGTTACGTTTTACGATATTAAATCTTATGCAAAAGATACACAAGTTAATTTAGAGTTTAATATTCCAGAAAATTATTTTATTTATTCAAATTCGGAGGAGAATAAAGATGAAGCACTTTACTAAATATCTGTTTTTACTACTTGCATTAGTTGTCGTTCTAGCCGCTTGTCAAAATAAACCTGAAAATAATGATAGTAGCCATGATAAATCAAAGGCCTCTAGTAAAGGTAAAGATAAACTTGTTTTATATGCAGCTGGACCCGACAATTTAGTTAAAGATATGGTCAAAGAGTTCGAAAAAGAATCAGGGAAAAAAGTTGAAGTTTTCCAGGGCACAACAGGTGAGGTGTTAGGACGTCTAGAAGCTGAAAAAGATAACCCAAAAGCTGATGTAGTACAGCTTGCTTCTTTACCTGCAGCATTAGATTACAAAAAGAAAGGTTTAATTGAACCATATAAAGTTAAAAACCACAACAAGTTATATAAAGACTGGATTGATAAAGACGGTTATTATTATGGATTTAGCGGTAGTGCTTTAGGTATGTCTTATAATACTAAAAATGTTAAAAATCCTCCTAAAGATGATAACGATTTAACTAAGTCTCAATTTAAAGACAAAATTGCAATACCTGACCCATCTGAATCTGGTACAGCTTTGGATTTATTATCTATTAAAGTAAATAATGAAGGAAATAAAGCATGGGATGAATACAAAGCGTTAAAAAACAATGGAATGAAATTAGCAGGGGCTAATAAACCTGCATTAGAATCAGTGATTAAAGGTGAAAACGACGTTGTATATGGTGGGGTAGATTATATGGTTTATGCAGCTAAAGCTAAAGGAGAACCAGTTGATATTGCTTATCCTAAATCAGGTACAGCTATATCTCCAAGACCTGCATTTATTTTAAAATCTTCATCTCATAAAGAATTAGCAAAACAATATATGGATTATGTAACAGGTTCAAAAGGACAAAAACAAGTAGACGATCATTATTTAATTCCAGCAGATAAATCAGCAGAAAAGAAAAAAGGTAAAGCAAAACGTGCAGATATTAAAGAATTTAAATATGATTGGAATAATTTAAGCGATAAAAGTGAAAAAGTATTAAAACAATTTACGGAATTGATGAGATAGAATGAATAGCAAATTAATAAATAGATTTAACCAGATTTTAGCATTTATTATATTATTTCTGTTAATCATCATGCCTTTATGTCTAATACTGTTGAAAGGCTTTGTTCCAGAAGGTGGTCAAACATTTTTTGATCACCTTAAACAACTGGGACAACCGTACCATTTGAAGATATTATTGAATTCCATTTTTCTAGGTATTTCGGTGGTCATTTTATGTACGCTCATTGCACTTCCTTTGAGCTATATTATGACTAAAACGACATTAGCAAGACACCAATGGCTAGACTTATTAATTATGATTCCATTTATGACGCCTCCCTATATTGGATCAATGGGATGGATGCTTACGATGCCACGAAATGGGTTACTGGAACAAATTAGCCCTATTTTCTCTCATATTACGCCTTATTTTTTCAGTTTTTTTGGAATGGTACTCATTATGAGCTGTCACTTGACGCCATTTTTATATATTATTTTGAAAAATGCGCTTATGAATATTCATCAGTCTCAAGAAGAAGCGGCTGAAATTTACGGTGGAACATTTTTTTATCGCTTTAAAAAAATTATCGCGCCATTATTCATCTCGGGTTATAGCATGGGCGCCCTATTAATATTTGTGAAAACAATAGGAGAATTTGGCACACCAGTTACAATGGGCAATCGCATAGGATTTAAAGTACTCACTTCTGAAATTCATCATAGCGCCTCAATATGGCCAATTGATTTTCAAAGAGCAGCGTTATTATCAACATTATTATTAGCTGTCAGTATGTCAGTGTGGGCCTTTCAACAATGGTTTCAGTCTAAAACAAATATCAATTCTAGTGCTGGCAAGGGCAGAAAAATTAAAATTTATCAAAATAGTAAATGGAATATATTATGTTACGCATATGTGATTTGTGAATTGATTATAACGATTGTTTTACCTTATGCAAGCATCTTTGCTAATGCATTTATGAAAAAGATGTCGCAAGGATTTCATTTAAATAATTTTACCATTCAACATTTTATCGATGTTTTATCAGGCAATGGAAGTATCGCACTGTTTAATAGCTTTTTATTGGCAGTAATATCAGCTACATTAGCTAGTTTAATTGGATTATGGGTGGTACTGATTACAGAAAAAGGAAATACTTTAGGTCGATTTATAGATTTTACAAGTTTATTACCTAATACTGTACTAGGAATTATTGTAGTGATAGGTCTAATTCTTTTTTGGAATAATAAATACAATGTCTTACCTATATACAATACTATCGCCATCTTAGCTGTAGCTTATACCGTGCTTTATATACCATATGCAGTTCAAAATATTAAAACAGTAAATCAACAAATCAGTAAAAATTTGATTGAAGCTGCACAAATATCTGGGAGTAAGGGATGGACGTTGTTTAGAACCATTACCTTACCATTATTAACTCCTGGTATTCTTTCAGGCTGGATTCTAATATTTTGTATTTCGATGAGAGAGCTTGTTGCTTCCTTAATGTTGAGACCACCTAATACAGATACGTCTTCTACATTCATTTATCGTCAATTTGAACAAGGTGATTCTGCACAAGGTATGGCCATGGCGCTGTTATCTATAGGATTAACTTCTATTATTTTAATGATGCTTGAAATATATCAAAGAAAGAGAAAACAAATTAAATAAGGAGGTACAATGTTGTTGGAAAACAGAATTTTAGCTATTTCTGATATTCACGGCCACGTAGACTCCTTATCACAATTGCTAGAGTCCGCGAATTATAACTCAAAAAATGATCAACTTATATTAGTTGGTGATTATGTTAATAAAGGTCCTAACTCAATAGGCACTTTAAAATTAGTTAAGCAATTACAAGAAGAAGGGGCCGTTGTGTTAATTGGTAATCATGAAATGAGATGGTTGGAAAGTGATGAGGAGTGGGCTTTAGAGTGGCGCCGTTTTATTGAAGAATTGCCATATATTAAAACACTAGATAATTATATTTTCGCGCATGCAGGCATTGATACTAACAATGATTTACAACATCAAGATCGCAGTATTGTGACTGGACATCAACCTAAAGAATTAAATTTAAATTTACCTGAAAATAAAGTTTTAGTTCATGGTCATGTACCGAATTTTAGGCTTGGCTATGAGGATGACGAAATTCATTTTGAAAATAAAATCATAGGCATAGACACTGGCGCAGGCCATGATAAATATTTAACATTAGTAGATTTAACAAATGAAATAAAATATTCAATTGATGTCTTAGATGAAAATAAAGAAGTAGTTATTAAAAAATTGAATGAAAAGTTATAAGAAAACTTGATTTGGGGGCGAGATCATAAGCCTGTATAATATAAATGTAATGTGGCGATAGTTAATATTTAAGAAGGAGTTTAAATAAATGGGCAATAAGAAGATAAATGAAGAGCCAGTTTGGTGTAAAACGCTTAATTATATTTCAAATTTATTTATTTTCTTAGGTTTGATAAGTTTAATTCTTATTCCTTTTCTTAATGTAATGAAAAATATTGTGCCTGTGTTATTTATGGCAGGTTTTTTACTTAATATTATTCCCAATATTTATAAGAAAAACTATTTCATTGTATATATAGATATATTTATCTTTGTTCTAATAATAATTATTAAAGTAGTCATGTAATTATTAAACTGTCAAAGGTAGGTGCTATTATTGAAAAAAGAAAAACGTAGAGGTTTCTTTCGTGAAATGGGATTTGAAATTATTACAGAAGTTATTGGTAGACTTGTGGTAGGAATGATTTACTTTTTTGTACGTGTCATCAAAAACATCAGTTAGCACACAGTTTATTTCTCTTTGCTTTTCTTTATTATAAAAATAATAGCAAGTACTGTAGACGTACCATTGATACATAAATAAGAGAGTATCCCTCATTTTCGTAGGGATACTCTTTTATTTATTAAATGAATTATCGACCATTAAAACTATTTAAATTTATTTTTAATAAACATAAAACTACCTATAAAGTTTATTAATAAAATATTTTAATTTTTTGTAGAAAGCAATACAAATAAAATGATATAATTTTTAAAGATTATGAAATTTAATATTGGGAGGTAACATTATGCATTGTCCAAATTGTGGAAATCCGGTTGAGTCTAATGACTTATTTTGCGGAGAATGCGGACATAAAATTGACAGACAATCTCAAACCGTAAACTCTGCCAAAGAAGACATTTCTAATGCAACTTCAAATTCTACGTCTAAGACAACCAATGAATCACATTCAGACGCTAATCATGCGCCATCACAAATGTCATCTAAAGAAATATATTCAAGAAAAGGTAATTTACATTCTGAACAAGATAATCATTCAGCTTCTCTTGAAAAATCCCCACAACATGATAATCAACAAAAGACTCCGCAGGCTAATCAACCAAGTAATTCAAAACATCAACAACAATCTCACACACAAACATCTTCTACATATCAGAATGACAGCCATCAACAACAACCTGCGCATCATCAATCAAATCAACAACAAAATCAATTGAGTGAACATGCTAAAGAAGTTACAGAAGAAAGTAAAGGTTTCTTTAAAAGTGCCTTTGTTGCACCAGACCAAATAATTAAAAGTAATCATGCCTTTAGTTTTAAATTATTATTATCACTTTTAGTTATTGGCTTTTTAGTGGTAGCTATCTTGCTCGGTACGATTATTCCAGATGAAATCTATCAATTAGGAACATCTAAAGGAAGCTTTGTTTCATCTCTTGTACTTGGTATTATTCTATTTTTAGCAGTCATTGTAGGGGCTACTTACGCAATTACTCGTTTAGTGGTCAAACAACCTATTTCATTTAGAAAAGTACTATCAGATTATGTGCTTATTAACAGTGTGACTGTAGCACTTTTCGTCGTTGTATTTATTTTATTCATGGTAAATTCATATAGCTTTGGTACTGGCGTCTTTATGCTATCTCTATTTTTATTTGTGATATCAGGCGTTTATATGATTGCTAAGTATAGTGCTCAGTATGATACTAAATTTTCTAGTTTTTACGGAATTATTTTATTTTTAATCATTATCTTCTTATTTACTAGCATTTTTGGAGAGTCATTATTTAACCAATTATTTAGAAACTTATTAGAAAGATTAGGAGACATATTTGATGGGGGAGGCTCAATGTATTAATGAAGTATTGTAGTAACTGTGGTCAACCACTACGTGAAGGTGTAAAAGTTTGTACTAATTGTGGAGAACCAGTTCGTGGAGCTAAGCAACATTCATCACAGACTCATTCAACGCAACACTCGCCACATCAACACCATCAAAAAGGGTCTCAACAATATAACAATAATAAAAAAACATGGATTATTTTAGCAATCATTGCCGTAGTTCTTATTGCTTTAATAGTTTTATTTTCAATTCTAAAAAGCCAATTTTCACCTGAAAAACAAGCATCAACTATAGCACAGTCAATAAAAAAAGATGATGCAAAGTCATTGTCTAACAAGTTAACAACAGAAGAAGGAAATCAGTTGAGTGAAGAAGAAGCACGTGCTTATTTAGATTATATTAAATCTGAAGATAATTTAGACAATGTAGGTAACAAAGTAGAACAAAAAGCGAAGGATTTAAAACATTATCATTATAATGACGTACCGGTCGATGCTAACGGCAACAATGTACTTAACATCAAAAAAGATGGTAAGAAGTACCTGTTCTTCGATAACTATCAATTCAATGTACCTCAACATTCAGTAAGTATCTATCCAAGTGATAGTGGAAAAATAACTTATGAATTAAACGGTGAAAAACACAATACTGAGGTCGAGCAAGATAGAAGTAAAACACTGGGCACATTTCCAATTGGTAATTATAATTTGAAAGCTACCAAAGAAATGGATGGTAAAAAATTTAAAGGTGCGCTCATGATTGATATGGGCAAAGATGCTTCTACTGCATATGAATCATTTAAACAAAAACGTTTCACTGTTAATATTGACGGAGACTCTATGTTAGATAATGTGAAAGTTTATGCCAATGATAAAGAAATTGGAGATGAATCATCATATGATACATATGGTCCTTATGATCCAGATGAACAAGTAACTGTATATGCACAAGGAACTTATGAAGGTAAATCATTTAGATCTAATTCTGTTAATGTGACAAATCCTACTGATGAAGACAATGACGTAACGACAGTTGATTTATCATTCGATGAAGATGAAATTGATAACTATATTGATGAAAAAGATAAAGCATCTGAAGAAGATGAAGATAACGACTCTAGTTCAGAAGAAGTAACGCGTGATAATGTTATTGATAAAGTAGAATCTTATGAAGGTCACACATTAGATACTGATACGTATACCTATAAAGAACCTGAAATAACAGACGATGGTAAATGGGGATTCTCATTTACAGATAAAGATGGTGAGTTAGCAGGCTCATACACTGTAGATAGAGACGACGGTTATGTAACAGAATATGATGAACATGGCGATAAAGTTGGTTCAGGATATTAGAATATATAACTAATTAAATATAATTTAGAAGTGGAAAAGCAAATCTATAAAATAGATAGCTATTCCACTTTTTTATTTTTTAGAAGATTTAATATATTGAAATTTAAAGTGAATTATATGAGAAAATAAGATAATCAGTCGGCGTTGTAGCAATTCACTCGAGGTGACGGGTTTCCATATCCTCTTTAGTAGCGGTTTTTATTAATATTTCAAACAATCAATGACGTAGAATAGAATTTGATTTCAAATAAAATATTAAGACCATTAATATCAATTGGAAGTTAATAGCAACCTTAATATTTGGTTGAGTTAGGTGATAGCCGTTTTCTTCTATCTATATTTAAATTCATAATTTGTAAGAATAAATCTAGTAAACTTACAATAATACAAATTCATCCTTTTACTTTCTGTTAATTCTCACAATCCGCTTTCATTAGTTTGTTGATTAATAGTACCTCCCCTTATAATTCATCAATAATATTTATACAAAGCCCCTACGATATAATTTATTCGTTGTACATCCCATGCAAAAAATATTTAAATTTTGATAAAAATATTACTTTAAAATTATTAAATGATATACTATAAATCGAAATAGTTAATTATTTTGTACTTTAATAAAATTAACTATTTTTACGTTTTACATAATATTTTAAAAAATACTCGGGAGGCTATACTAATGAAAAAGCTTTTAGCATTTTTATTTGCAGCAACATTGGTACTAGGTGCATGTAGTTTTGGTGGTAACTCATCTGATAAGTCATCAGATAGTGATTCATCAAAAAATTCTTCAGAAAGCACAAAGAAAGATTCTAGCGACAATTCGTCTTCAGATAGTGAAGAATCTAGTGACACAGATTCTGTAAAAGTAGATTCATCTTCTGATGACAAGAAAAAATCTGACTCAAAATTTGAAAATGATACTTTAACAAGTAAAAACTTTGATATTAAAATTGAAAAAACAGAAATCGTCGAAGCTAGCAAATATGCGACAGATGAAAATCCTAACCTTGCAATTGTTTATAGCGTAAAAAATAAAGATGACAGAAAAGAATTAACTGCAAACAGTGCATTCTTCAGTAGTTTCAAAGCATATCAAGATTCTAAAAACGTCAAAAGAGAATTAAAAACTGGGGACGGTTATGACAGTGAATTAGATAGAAAATATGGTGAAAACGACACTGATGAAATCAATAAAGGTGGTACAGTTAAAGCTGTTAAATTCTTTAAATTAAAAGATACTAAAACACCTGTAACTATCCAAGTTAAAGATCCAGACGACTATAGCAATGATCATCTAGCTAAAAAAGTTATCGAACTTAAATAACATTCGCTCATTTAACGAGTCTTTGGCAAAAATAATATTATAAAGCTACATTGCAAATGTACAGTAACTGACTGAACTGGGAAGGTATTTAATTAAGCTTTTCTGAGTTCTATTCATCATTGCAGGGCTAGGAAGAATTTGAAAAGAATTTTCTCCTAGCCCTATTTGTATTGAACAGTAATATATAGCCATTGAAAATGATAAGTTTACCGGTTCTTATCATCTTTTTTTAATTTTTATTATATGCGTAATAACACAGTTAATCATTTACTT
>NZ_PPRC01000056.1:0-44563 GCF_002902565.1 Staphylococcus petrasii
TATTTATTCACATTTATGTCATAATTTAATATTAAAATAGTTAATACGCTATATTAATACATTCATAAAAGTCTTTTTTTCATAAAATATTTAATATTTTTTCGACTTAATTCCTTTTAGTCGAAATTTAAAATAAATAAAGCTATCCATTTTTAACTCGAAAGTAATATTATAAAATACTTACTTTTCATAGTAAAATGAATAGCTTAAACTATTTAAAATATTTTATTTTAATAACTTAATTTTATTTAAGTTGTTTAGAATTATACATTTCAGCAAGTGGTTTTAATTCATTATAGAATTTATCAAATTCATTTAAATCCATTTGTTGGCCACTGTCACTAAGCGCTACTGATGGATCAGGATGAACTTCTGCCATAACACCATCTGCCCCTACTGCTAAAGCAGCTTTTGCTGTAGGTAACATGATATCTTTACGTCCAGTACTATGTGTAACGTCAACCATAACTGGTAAATGAGTGCCTTGTTTTAAGATAGGTACTGCAGAGATATCAAGTGTGTTACGTGTCGCTTTCTCATATGTGCGGATACCACGTTCACATAAGATAATATTCTTGTTACCTTGTGAAGCAATATATTCTGCAGCAAATGTAAATTCTTCAATTGTAGCTGATAATCCACGTTTTAATAAAATTGGTTTATTAGTTCGTCCAGCTTCTTTTAATAGTTCGAAATTTTGCATATTACGTGCACCAATTTGGAAAACATCTAAATATTGATCTGCAATTTCAAAATCAGCAGGATTAACAATTTCACTAACTACATTAAGGCCAAATTTATCTTTAACATTTTTTAATATTTTAAGACCTTCTACACCTAATCCTTGGAAGTCATATGGAGAAGTACGAGGTTTAAATGCGCCACCTCTAATAAATTTTTCGCCTTTAGCTTGTAAGTCTTTAGCGACTGCATCTACTTGTTCTTGAGATTCTACTGAACATGGACCAAAAACGAATGATTTATTACCATCACCAATAATACCGCCATTATCAAATTTAACTATAGTATCCTCAGGTTTTAATTTACGTGAAACATATAAATGTTTTTCATTTTCAGATTTTTGTAAATCTGTAGATGCTTTAAAGATTTCTTTAAATAATTGTTTAATAACATTATCATCGAAAGGTCCTTGGTTACGGTCCATCAATTGATTAATCATTTCTTTTTCACGTTGAGGGTCATATACTTTTGTACCTTGTTTAATTTTTTCCTCACCGATTTTTTTCGCTAGTTCTCCCCTTTTAGATAATAACTCTAAAATTTGATAGTTAATCGAAACGATCTCTTCTCTGTATTGTTCTAACTTAGTTGACATTCTTACTCACCTCAATAAAATTCCTTACTTATATATTACTTTAAAGCGATAAAATAATAGTATTTAATTAGAATTCTAACAATTAGATGTCAGTTGTTCAACCGTATTGATAAATAAATTGTCTAAAATTTGTGAATTGCCAAACATTTATATTACCTATCATACCTATGAAGAACAAAAAGAGCAATGCAAATTGAATTTGCATTGCTCTTTTGCACCATACTTTAATGATTAGTCATTAAAAGTACGTTTATCTATTTTACTTTTAGCTTTTTCGCTTCTTTGTTGTTGTTTAGGTGTTTTATTATTTTGTGCCTTGTTATTTTGTTTTTTATTGTTCTGTTTTTTATTGTTCTGTTTTTTGTTATTTTGTTTTTTTGCACCGTTAGATTTTTTATCTGTATCGTGCGTAATAACACCTTTGTCGAATTTAGCTGAAGCATGGCTTTGGTTATTTTTTAAATGTGCTTCATCTCTATTGAATTTTTTAGTTACTAACATAGGAATCTTATTATTTTTTGATTTAGCAACGGGTGCTTCAGCTAATAATTCTTTTGTCTTTTTCGCTACATTTTTATCGTTAGCTAATTTTTCTTTTTTAGAGTTAGCCGCTTTAGCTAATTTTTCAGCTGATGATAAATTGTTTGTAGCTTGTGTATTTGTAACTGAAGGGCTAGATAAATTATTTTCAGCAGCCTCTTCTTTAACAGCACTTTGTTGTGCAGCAAGTTCTTCAGCAGTTACTTTATCATTAGATTCAGTTTCTGCTTTTGCTTCTTGAATTTCTTGCGCTTGTGGTGATTGGTCTGCTAAATCATTTGATGTCTCTGCTTTAATCGCATTTTGTTGTGCAGTTAATTCTGTTGCACTTGCGTTTTCTTGTGCTTTGTCTGACTTAGCTTCTGCTTTCGCTTCTTGGATTTCTTGCGCTTGTGGTGATTGATCTGCTAAATCATTTGATGTCTCTGCTTTTATTGCATTTTGTTGTGCAGTTAATTCTGTTGCACTTACATTTTCTTGTGTTTTATCTGATTTAGCTTCTGCTTTCGCTTCTTGAATTTCTTGTGCTTGTGGTGATTGGTCTGCTAAATCATTTGATGTCTCTGCTTTAATTGCGTTTTGTTGTGCTGCTAATTCTGTTGCAGTTGCGTTTTCTTCTGTTTTGTCTGATTTAGCTTCTGCTTTCGCTTCTTGAATTTCTTGTGCTTGTGGTGACTGATCTGCTAAATCATTTGATGTCTCTGCTTTAATCGCGTTTTGTTGTGCAACAATTTCTTCTGCACTATTACTTTCATTATTTCTTTGATGAGATTCTTCATTCATAGCATCAACTTTAGCATCTTGGATTTCTTGCGCTTGTGGTGATTGGTCTGCTAAATCATTTGATGTCTCTGCTTTAATCGCATTTTGTTGTGCTCTCAACTCATCTGAAGTGATATTAGAATTTTTTCTATTTTTGAAGTCATCAATTTTTTGTTTTACATTATCAATATTTTCTTCAGCTTGACGTCTGATTTGATGATAATTATCTTTAAACTCTTGCTCTTTAGCTTTAGCTTGATCAATTTTATCTTGAGCTTTTGATTTAGTTAATAAGCCAATAGCAGAACCGATTAAAGCACCTGTAATAAAGCTTACAACAAAGTCTTTTCTTGAATTTTTAGTATTGTAAGTATACTGATGACGAGAATTTGAAGTAACCTGACTATTTTGATTTCTTCCTCTATTATGCAAGTCTTTACCAGTATTATTAGTTTCAAATGCATCTCTATCATAGTGTTTTGTCGCATTTGTATATTGTGCGTTTTCTTGTTGGTTAGCACCTTGGTTACGTAAATCATTGCCTGTATTGTATGATTCAAATGCATCACGATTATAGTGTCTTGTTGCGTTTGTTTGTGCTACATCATCTTGTTGATTTGCACCACGGCCATGTAAATCATTACCTGTGTTGTTTGTTTCAAACGCATCTCTATCGTAATGTTTTGTTGCATTTGTTTGTGCTACATCGTCTTGTTGATTAGCGCCACGACCATGTAAGTCGTTACCTGTGTTATTTGTTTCAAACGCATCTCTATCGTAATGTTTTGTTGCATTTGTTTGTGCTACATCATCTTGTTGATTTGCACCACGACCATGTAAGTCATTGCCTGAATTATTTGTTTCAAATGCATCTCTATCATAATGTTTTGTTGCATTTGTGTGTGCTACATCATCTTGTTGGTTAGCGCCTCGGCCATGTAAGTCGTTACCTGTGTTGTTTGTTTCAAACGCATCTCTATCGTAATGTTTCGTTGCATTTGATTGTGCTGCATCACTTTGTTGGTTAGCACCTTGACCATGTAAGTCGTTGCCTGTGTTATTTGTTTCAAATGCGTCTCTATCATAATGTTTAGTCGCATTTGATTGCGCTGCATCATCTTGCTGGTTAGCACCTTGACCATGTAAGTCGTTGCCTGAATTATTTGTTTCAAATGCATCTCTGTCGTAATGTTTCGTCGCGTTTGTTTGCGCTACATCATCTTGTTGATTGGCACCTTGGCCATGTAAGTCATTACCTGAGTTATGTTTTTCAAACGCATCGCGATTATATTTCTTACTCATGCTAATTCCTCCTATAAGAAATGCACTTAAACAAGTACAAACCTCATTTAAGTGCATTTGATTGAATCATATTAATTAAAAGTTTTTCTCAACGTTTGTAGTGTAATTTTCATTTGAATGATTTGCATGGTTTGCATCATTAGCTACAGAGTTTGCTCTGTAGTTTGCACTTCCTCTACGGTAGTGTCTATTTTGCCATTTGTCAGCAATTTCCATTGCAACATTTGACCATTGAACTACTTGAGAAATTTTATCTTCATTTTGAGAAATGTTATGTGTAATTGAGTTAGTTACACGGTCAACTGAACTATTTAAAGTTTGAACTGAGTCGCCAATGCCTTTTACGCCATCAACAACAGAGTTTAAACGTTCAACTTTGCCTTGAATATCTTCAGTTAAGCGATTTGCTTTGTGAAGTAAATCAGTTGATTCACGAGTGATACCTTGAACTTGACCTTCAACACCATCTAGTGTTTTAGCCACATGATCTAAATTCTTTTTAACTGAAATTAAAACTACAACAATTCCAATACATAAAATTAAGAATGCAATTGCAGCGATAATTCCAGCAATTGGTAAAATCCAATCCATTTAAAACGCCTCCTAATTACTTTTAAAATAAAAGTCATTAATTATTAATACCCAACATAATTATATATAAACATATTAAAATTCATTTGTGATGCCAATTTTTTCTTCATAAGCGCGTTGAAGCTTTTGAATGTCCCCTGCGCCCATAAATAAAATTACAGCATCTTTAAATTCTTCTAATACGTCAATATTATTTTCATCGATTAATGCAGATCCGTCAATACGGTTTATTAAATCTTGGATAGTTAATTCTCCAGTATTTTCTCGAATAGAACCAAATATTTCACATAAAAATACATGGTCAGCTTTGCTTAATGATTCAGCGAATTCATTTAAGAAAGCTTGTGTTCTTGAAAATGTGTGTGGCTGAAATACTGCAACGATTTCTTTGTTAGGATATTTTTTTCGTGCTGTTTCAATTGTAGCACTAATTTCTCTAGGATGGTGAGCATAATCGTCTACTAATACTTGTTTAGCAACATTTGTTTCATTAAAGCGACGTTTTACACCGCCAAAAGTTTCTAATGCCTCTTTAATGTTATTCACGTTCATTTTTTCTAAATAACTAATAGTGATAACTGCAAGCGCATTTTGAATGTTATGGTCTCCATATTGAGGCGTTAAGAATTGGTCGTAATATTCGCCATTGATATATACGTCAAATTGCGTACCTTTATCAGTAATTTGAATATTGTTTGCGTATACATCATCGTTTTTACTTAAACCGTAGTAATAAATTGGAACATCCGCTTCTAATTTTCTTAAGTGCTCATCGTCTCCCCAAGCAATAATGGCTTTTTTTACATTACGTGCCATGTTTTGGAAAGCATCAGCTACATCATCAATATCTTTGAAATAATCTGGATGATCGAAATCAATATTAGTCATAATGGCATAATCTGGGTGGTAACTTAAGAAGTGACGACGGTATTCACATGCTTCAAATGCAAAGTAATCACTTGCAGGTAATCCCATACCAGTACCATCACCAATTAAGAATGATGTTTTTTTATCACCGTTCATTACATGAGATAATAAACCTGTAGTAGATGTTTTACCATGAGCACCTGTTACAGCTACAGATGTGTATTGACTAATCACTTGACCTAAAAAGTCATGATATTTAATAACATCTAATTTTAAATCATGGGCTTTAACGATTTCTTCATGTGTATCTGGAAACGCATTACCTTGTATTACTACCATGCCTTCTTTAATGTTATCAGCACTAAATGGAAGAATTTTAATTCCTTTATTTTTTAATGCTACTTCTGTAAATACATAATTTTCAATATCTGACCCTTGCACTTCATGACCTAAATCATGCATGATTTGTGCTAAAGAACTCATTCCTGAGCCTTTAATACCAACAAAATGATAATGCGTCATAACCATAAAACTCCTTTTAAATTAATCTTTCTTTAAATCTTCTTCTGTAATATATACATCTCTTGGTTTAGAACCATTAGCGCCAGAAATATAATTCAATTGTTCTAACTGGTCTACGATTCTAGCTGCACGATTGTATCCAATTTGAAAATGTCTTTGAATTAAGGAAGTAGAAATATGTCCTTCTTTAACCATGAATTCACATACATCATCAAATAGTTCATCTTGAGCTTGTGTTTGATTCTTTTTCAGTAATTCTTTTTCTTCAAATAAATAATTCGGCTCTCTTTGCGCTTTAATGAAATCAACTACTTCATCGATTTCATCATCAGACACAAATGTACCTTGAACACGTATAGGTTTATTCATACCACTGCCTAAGTAAAGCATGTCGCCATAACCTAGCAATCGTTCTGCGCCACCACTATCTAAAATAGTACGTGAATCTACGCTTGATGACACCATAAACGCGATACGTGTAGGAATGTTAGCTTTAATTAATCCTGTAATGACATTCACAGACGGTCTTTGAGTTGCGACAAGCATATGAATACCACATGCACGTGCTTTTTGAGCAATTCTTGCGATAGATTGTTCAACTTCTTGGGGTGCCATCATCATTAAATCAGCTAACTCATCAATAACAATAACAATTTTTGGCATTCTTTGCTCATATGACGCTTTTTTATTGAAAGCTGTAATATTTCTAACATGGTATTGCGCAAATAGTTTATAACGACGTTCCATTTCTTCTACAGCCCATTTTAAGCTTTGAGTGGCTGCTTTGACATCCGTGATAACTGGTGACACTAAGTGTGGTAAATCATTATATGGTGCCAATTCAACCATTTTCGGATCAATTAATAATAATCTTAATTCTTCAGGATGGTTCTTATACAGTAGTGACATTAAGATACTATTAATGCAAACAGATTTACCTGAACCTGTAGCCCCCGCAATAAGCGCGTGAGGTGTCTTAGCAATGTCCATAAGCAATGGATCATTATTAATGCGATTACCCATTGCTACAGTCAATTTAGATTCAGCATTTTTAAATTCTTCTGTTTCTAAAATGGATTTCAAATTAACTTTAGTTGGATTTTGGTTAGGTACCTCAATACCGACTAAACTTGTACCAGGAATAGGCGCTTCAATTCTAATATCTTTTGCTGCTAACGCCATTTTAATGTCATCTTGTAATGCGGTAATTCTAGAAACCTTAACACCTTTTTCAACCGCTAATTCAAATCGAGTAACACTTGGCCCTTCTGTAACATTTTGAACTTCAGCAGGCACATTGAAATAATAGAATGCATCATTTAATTCTTGTTTTTTCTCTTCAATCCAAGCTTCATCAATTTCATGAGTTTCAGGGTTCTCTAATAAATCTAAGCTTGGCAATTTAATGTTTGGGCCGTTTCGAATCGCAGGTTTGGAAGCTTCAGTTTCAGTAGAATTCGCTTGATTACCCTCTTCAGTAGTTCCACTCACTTCATTTGAAGTCGTTTTGTTTGAAGTCACTGCATTGCTTTCTTTTTGAACTGTAGATTCTTGGTTTGCAGGACTTTCCGTTGAAAATACCTCTTCAGTAGTGTTATCCACACTATGATTACTAGCTACTTCTTGATGGCTGCTAGATGATGTCTCAGAATGGTCTGATTCAACATGATTTTCACTATTCAACTGATTATCTGCTTGTTGGTCAGCAATTTGATTATTATTAGAGACTGACTTTTCTACTTTACCTTCATTGTTTGTCGCTGTAGAAGAAGCATTGTTTTCTTCTTTATTAGCTTTCGTCTCTGGTTTTAATTCAGGTACAGATACTTTATGTGATTTCTTTTTAAAAGCATCCATCATGCGTTTTTTGTCAGACGGCGTCATGACTACGTTAAACGGTTTGCTACCAGGCTTAATTGAGTCTTTAAGCGATTTTTTAGGTTGCTCAACCTGATTTTTATCACTATTTTGATGCTCATTTATTGTTGTTTCATTAGCTTTAGTGTCATCAACATCAGAAGTGTTATTATCTTCTAAATCTTGTGCTGTTACTTGAGAATTGTCATCTGAGTTATTATCTTCACCAGATAAATCATTCACTTCATTTTCTTTTATATCTGTATGTTGATGAGGTTTCGTTGCATATTCCGTTTCTGATTCAACCGCATGTTGAACGAAATCATTCGTTTCATTTTGCGTTTGAGTTGAAGGTGAGTGATTTTCACTTATGCTTGAACCATCTTGAGATATAGAAGTATCTGTCGATTTTTCAGCTAAATTATCTTCCTCTTGCGCTTCATGAGAATCATCATGCGCATTATCAAGTTCACGATAATTCGCCTCATCTACAGTTGTTCCATCACTTTCATCTGTATTATTCTCTTCATAATCTTCAATGTTATCATGACCGTTATCGTCTTCATTT
Organism: Staphylococcus petrasii; assembly: GCF_002902565.1. GTDB lineage: Bacteria > Bacillota > Bacilli > Staphylococcales > Staphylococcaceae > Staphylococcus > Staphylococcus petrasii. The sequence goes on from NZ_PPRC01000056.1 coordinate 8,346, forward strand.
GAAGCACTATCAATATGCTCGTCACTCTCATTATCAACAAATGTTGGCTCTTTGTCAGAAATTAGTTGAGTAGAGTCATCCACCTGTTGTACTGAAGCCTCTTCTGGTTCAAGTTGTTTTTTATCTTCTTGAGCATTTTCGACTTTCACATCTTCATCTTTCACTTGTTGAACGCTTGGAACTTGATTTAAATCTATTTCCTCATAATTATACGGTGATGATTCTGTTAGCTCCTCAACTTGTTGTTGCTCATTATCTTCAGGATCTTCTTTTGAAGATTGTGATTCGCGAGAAATTTCATGAGACGCCGCTTCACTAGCAGAATCTTTATCATTTTCATTTGCTAAAGATGAATGATCTGTAGCTTCGCCGAATGATGAATCGTCCAGAGAACTTTCTCCTGTATATTGCTTAGCTTGTTGCGCATACATTTCGTCAATTGCTTTTTGAATATCATCATCTTCATTATTCGTTTGTTGACGCTTATTTTGTAAAGCTTCTTTAAACTTACGTTTTTGTTGCGCTTTACGTTCTCTTTCTTTTCTAATTTCTTCAACAATTTGTGATGCATAAATATTTTCGATATTAATAGTATTATCTTTTTGAGAATAATTAGGTGTTTTTTCATACGAAGAACTAGCCTGTTTACTTTCAGCATTACTCATTTCATTATCAGAAGCTTCATTCACTGAAGTATGTTTTTCTTCTACTTTTGAAGCACTCATATTATTATTTTTTGAAAATGTTTCTTCAGATTTTTCTTCATTATGAGAAACACGTTCTGCAGTTTTAGCATAATCTTTAGTTGAATCAGCTTTATTATCCTCTGAATCTTCCGCAGGCGGTATCACGCCATTTCTTATAGGACGACGTTTTTTAGTACCAAAAATAGCAGAAGGTACTTCAGAAGTTTTAAAGCTCGACTTATGATATGTAGATTGAGGACGCGTATTATAACTTGATTTAAAACGCTCTGATTGCAATTTAACACGCTCATGATCATTTGAATTTCGATGAGACGTAGAGTATTTACTTCTTTGTGAATTCACTTGATTAGAACTTGATTGAGTGGAAGCATTTTCGCGTCTATGCGAAGGTCTTTCTTTAATTGAAGGTATACCAGTATCATCATGATTGGTATGATTTCTTCTACGACGTCTTCTCGTATCTTGAGCGCTATCATAAGCTTGAGTTTGTTCAGAAGCTTGATTAAAGTCATCATAATGATATGAACCATAATCGTATAAATCTTCGTTATTATATGAAACATCGTTATGATAGGCTTCTTCATTTTCATTGCTATTTTCTTGATAAATAGCATCTTCAGCCTCATCAGTATCTCTACCAACATCTATTGGGAAACGAAATTTACCTTTTGGTCGGTCATAAATATCATCATTTTCAGGAAGTAATGCATTATCATCATTCATTTGTGTTTTTGAGTCCTGACGACGTTTGTTTTTACGTCTTAATAATTCTTCATTCGAATTATTATCATTGCCAAATAATTCATCAAACCAACTCATACACTCACATCCTTCCTATTTTAATCAAAAAATGCTTGACCGACTTCATAATCGTCTGATAATACCATGATACCTTTTTCTTGAGGCGCATTTGGCAAGTTTAATTCTTTCATAGAACATACCATGCCACTTGAAGCAACACCACGTAATTCAGCGTCTTTAATAACCATACCACTTGGCATAACAGCGCCTACTTTAGCTACAACTACTTTTTGTCCTGCTTCTACATTCGGTGCACCACATACAATTTGTAAGTTTTCGTTTCCTACGTTAACTTTTAAAATACTTAATTTATCTGCATTAGGATGTTTATCTTTAGTTTCAACATATCCTACGACAAATTTAGGTGATAAATCTGCATCTAATTTATAATCTACATTTGATTTATCGATTGCTTGTTGCAATGCATCAACTAATTCTGGCGTTAATTTGATATGACCATTTTCTTGAATATTAAAGTAGTTAGAGAATCCAAAAATATTGAAACCGACTACTTTATCTCCGTCTTTGATAACAACGATGTCATCTTGTTTGTCATATTCAAATGGACCATTAGTAGGTTCAATTTGTAGGAATGCTACGTCCCCTACCCCTTCTTTATTATAAAATAAATTCATTGTAACTCTCCTCTATTTATCTTTATTATTAAACTTTTTACGATTTGCTTCCAAACGTTGAATAACATTTGGATCGCGTTTTTGTTTATTATTTTTACCTAAAATAAATATAGGTTCAAAATGTCCTTTTTCATAACCAAAAGATAATGATGTGATAGGAACTAATCCTTTAGTGAAAAATTCCATAGTTAAATGTGCCATCACGTCATATCCTGTTTTATTGCGAATATCTGCAATAATTAAAACATCTTGGTGTGGAACAGCTACTAACATTTCACCTTCACATTGACTATAAATATCGTCTAAAAATTTAGTATTTAAAATACGACTTGCATCATATCCATCATTAGAATTCACGAAATAAAAGATATTTCCTTTAACTTCGTCTGTTTTATATTTATTTTGTAATTTACGAATATTAAATAAAGACATTTCTTTAACTTGCTGTTCTGTTAAACCTAACTGTTCTAGCATACTTTCGTCAATCAAACGATAAGATTTACCTAAATCCAGTGCGTAGTAAATGTTAGTTTCTGCAGTATGCTTTTCAATAATAAACGGATGACCTTCTTTAGTTTTTTTATCGAAACTTGCTGAACGAATGACTGGCATAATTTGGATATCTTGCATTTTATCAAGACTATCATCATCCATTTGAGCAATTGCTTCTTCGACATAATAAACAATTTCATCCACTATTTTTTCTTTTTGTTCTTCATACTTGGCAACAATCGCATTTAATTTGATTGTGACGCCTTTATGATTGTCTTGTCTATAAATACGTAACGTTTCTTCTTCGCGGTCGAACTTAAAGTCGACATCTAAGCTACTCAAACGTTGTTTAATTTTATCTCTCATTTGAAAGACATTCATTATTAACACTCCTATTTCGCACCTTATAATATTTTACAATAAATAAGTACCTAATTACAGAGAAATCAAAGTATTACTTAAATAGAATTCTATTTTTTCACTTAAAATGAGGCACAAATTCTCTATTATGAAATATTACTTGTACTGGCTTAAAAATTCATCAATTTGTTCAATAGATTTACGTTCTTTTCCAATATAGCTTCCTACTAATTCGCCTTGTTTAAAGACTAAAAAGCTTGGAATACCCATAATATCATTTTCAATAGCTAAATCGATGAATTCATCTCTATCTACTGATACAAATTTAAAATCTGTATATTTTTCTTCAAGTTTTGGTAAATCTGGTTCAATTACTCGACAGTCCGGACACCATCCTGCAGTAAATTCAAAGACAGTATTTTCTTTTTTCAATTCTTCAAATTGTTGTTCAGATTCTAATTTAATCATTATATCTCTCCTTATATTAATCTTGATATTGTAATTGTTTTATTGTTTGAACATCTAAATTTAAAATAGCTTGTTGCAGTAATTCACGTGCTGAATAATAATCTCTAATATCGAATACTGCATCTGTACTATGAATATATCTTGCACAGACGCCTATCACAGCAGTTGGTACACCTTGGTTTGCTTTATGGATTTCTCCCCCATCAGTGCCACCTGGTGAAATATAATATTGATGATTAATGTTATGTTCTTTAGTTAAATCTAATAAATAATTCTTGAAGTTAGGTTGAAGAATCATCGTACCATCTTTAATACGGATGAGCGTACCTCCACCTAATTCGCCAGAAAGCTGTTGCACTCCTTTAATATCATTCGCTGGAGAGCAATCCACTACAAATGCAACATCAGGTTGAATCATTTCTGTCGCTGCTTTTGCCCCTCTTAAACCTACTTCTTCTTGGACATTGGCACCAACATATAAATCGACATCCAACTCGACATCTTTTAACAATTCTAATATCTCTATTGCAATGACACAACCATATCGATTATCCCATGCTTTCGCGCTAAATCGATGCTCTGATAATTGAGTGAAAGGAGTATAAGGTACGATTGTATCCCCTATTTCAATTCCGCGCTCGCGTACTTCCTCTGCGCTTTCTGCACCAATATCTAACATTAAATCTTTAATCTCAGGCACCGCTTCATTACCTGTTCTAAAATGTTTTGGGATATTTGAAACTACCCCAATAATGTGTTCGCCATTTCTATTTTTAACTTGCAAGCGTTGACCTTGCCATATATCGTTAGCCACGCCACCAAGATTTGTAAATTGAATCATGCCATTAGAAGTAATATGCGTAATCATAAATCCAATTTCATCCATATGCGCAGCAATCATCACGCGTTTTGCATTCTCTTTTTTAGATTTCTTTACTCCATAGAAACCACCCATGTGATTAGTTATAAATTCATCTACATAAGGTTCCATTTCTTGTTTCATATATGCACGCACGTCGTCTTCAAAGCCAGGCGCGCCATGCAGTTCCGTTAATGTTTGAATTCTTTTCAATGTTTTGTCGTTTTGCATTACCATAACACGCTCCTTAAATGTATTATATCATTTTGAATATGGTAAACTAATGATACGAACTAATTAAGAGAGGTAAGAAATTATGACACGTCAAACTATTAAATTCATCACAATTCCTGTAGTACTAACAGTTGGAGTGTCTACAGCAATTTTGTTTTATTATCTTTTTGAAAATAAAAAAGTCAAACAGCCAAGTAAAGTTTTAGACGAAGCAAAATCTTATTTCATGAACATAAGAGGCTCATACATTCTACATGAAGCGTATGTTGATAATGATAAATATCCTAATCGTTTAATTTATCAAGGTGGCATCACGCAAGATAAGCATAATAAAATTATAGAATATATCTTCTATGCTGATGCTTACACTGGCGAAATATTAACTATTGAAGAATTGTAAAATACAATATATAAAATGAGTAGCATAGAACCTCTTAATATAGAGATTTCTATGCTACTATAATTTAAACTAGCGGACGCTTTAATACTCTTTTAATTTAACCTTACATAATTCCATCTTTTCCATCATTTTATCTTTCAATTTTCTCTTTTATTGTTTTTCCATCATTTTCATATTTAACAGCGAAATATTTATTATCATGATAGTATAAAAACCAATAATCATTTCTTATAAAATAAGGAATTAATCTCTCTTTTTCGCGAATAGATTGCATTGGATAATCATCGTAAGCACACACCCATAAAGGATTGTTATGCGCGTGTGTTGGGAAGATATCTGACATATGCACGGCTTTTTCCTCATTACTCTCAATTATCACAATAGATTGTCCATAACTATGACCACCAGTATGCATCATTTTAACACCAGGATAGACCTCGATTTCTTTATCAAATAACAACATATTCTCTTCATATGTGCCACGATTTTTCTTCCAATATGTGGCTTGACTACGAATATTCGGACTAATAAATTCATGCCATTCGTCCTGTTGGATATAATGTAGCGCATTTTTGAAGACGGCGTTACCTTCAACGTCAGTTAGACCAGTCGCATGATCAAAATGCATGTGCGTCATTAATACGATATCGATATCATCCACACTTAATCCATGATCCTTAAGTTCCTCATCTATCTTACTTTCATAATCAACGGCATAATTTCTCAGTTGCTTTTCACTTAATTTACCATTACCTATTCCAGCATCCACTAGAATATTTTTATCTCCAGTTTCAATTAATATCGGATAAGTTAAATTCGGTACTTGGTTTTTATCATTCACGTCATACTTTTTGGACCATAATGGCTTAGGCACTACGCCAAATATCGCGCCTCCATCCATTTTAGTCGTACCACCATTTAAATAATTAACATTAAATTTTCCTAATTTCATATTTCATTTCCCCTTCTCTTTTTTGAAAATAAAATATTTATACCTTCTAAACAAAGAATTATTAAACATCAATATTTACTTATTTGTATAGCCATTTCGACCTAAATTCAATCATTTAAAACAAAAAAATATCGCACAATTGTAATAACTGTGCGATACCTTAATTTAATTATTTATTTTTATGAAACTTAGCTTCCATACGATAAATACGTGAACCTTTTTCAGAGAATTTCTTTTCATATTCAGTAAGAATATTATCTTCATCATCTTCTTCATGAAGATTTAAGTTCAATTTAGTGAAATACATACCGTACTGAGACATACTTTCTAAACTAAACGCAAACAATCCACGATTGTCCGTTTTGAAATGAATTTCACCATCATCTTTAAGAATTTGTTCATACAATGCTAGGAAAGTATGATAAGTGAGTCTTCGTTTCGCATGACGTTTCTTAGGCCATGGATCTGAAAAGTTTAGATATATACGAGATACTTCACCGTCTTTAAAATATTCATTCAATTCGATTGCATCATTACAAATCATTTTTAAATTAGTGAGTTCAAGCTCTTTAACTTTATCTAAAACTTTATACATTACACTTTTTTCACGTTCCATTGACACAAAATTAATCTCAGGGTGTTTTGCTGCCAATGTAGTAATAAATTGACCCATACCTGAACCAATTTCAATGTAAATAGGTTGTGTTTTATCAAACCATTCAGTCATTTTACCTGCGTGCGTACCATCCATATCTACTAAATCTGGATGATCTTTTAAATAATCTTCCGCCCATGGTTTATAACGAACTCTCATACAAGAAATCTCCTTATATAAATAAGTTACTATTCATAACTTCATTTAAAAATTTTAACCAAGTATTCATATCCTTGAATCTCTTTTGTTCTTCATACCATTGCACCATACCAATAGATTGAATCACAGTGTACCATTTCATACGTTTATTTAAATCAATGCTTTCCTCTACCCCATAGGTTTTAAACCATTGAGACCATTTATGTTCAGGAACGTAGTTGTAAAGCAACATACCAATATCAATAGCAGGATCCGCTATCATAGCGCCTTCCCAGTCTACTAAGAATAATTCATCACGATCAGATAATAACCAATTATTATGATTAACATCGCCATGAACTACCGTGAAGAAACGAGAATCTAAGTTAGGAATGTGCTCTTCTAAATAAGTGAGGGCTTTACGTACAACATGATGTGTTAACACTTCTCTTGATAATGAAGCATTAATTTTATTTAGCATAATTGTTGGCGTAATAGGTTCCATTTCCATACGTTTTAGCATATTCAATAATGGTTTTGAACCATGAATTTTTTTCAATAGTTCCGCTACTCGCGTTTGATACATTTCAGAAGGTTCTAATTCACGACCATTCTTCCAATGTTGTGCAGTAACGACTTCGCCCGTTTCAATACGCTTCGTCCAAACTAATTTCGGTACAATGCCTTCTGCTGATAAGGCTGCGATAAATGGATTTGAATTACGCTTTAAGAATAATTTTTGACCATCTTGTTCGGCCATATACGCTTCGCCCGATGCACCACCTGCTGAATCAAGTGTCCATCCTAACTGATAAAATTGCTCCAACTCGTTCACCTCACTTCCAATTAGAAAATGGCTCGAGAAATATAGTTTTCAAGAGCCATATATTCTAATTTATTATAATCGTAAACTGGACTTTCACGATTATTTATTTATATTTTGAACTTTATTATTTTAACTGTTCATTTAGTTTATTATGTAAAAAATAGGTTTAATAAACTTTCTACTGCTTTAATCACTCACTGATGATTTTATAATTTTTAGCTAGCTTTTTCAACTGAAAATGAGAAACAAAAAGATACATTTTACTAGTTAAAATAAAGCTCATTTACGATTAATCTTTAAGTCATATTATAACATAATTTTAGGGCTAATAGTTGAATAATTTTTAGTTAAAAAATATAAAACGCTCTCAACTAGCACTACGCAAGTTAGAGAGCGTTTATTAAATCATTTTATAAAATTATGGTTCAACTTAAGCTATCTTTTATTTGCTTTTAGATTCAATATATTTATTAAATCCTTCTTGTAATTTACGAGTAACAGGTCCTACTTTACCGTCTCCCACAGTTTCACCATCAATTTTAACGACTGGTGTAACTTCAGCTGATGTACTTGATACAATGACTTCGTCAGCATTTTTCAAGAAATCAACTGTAAATGTTTCCTCTTTAAATGGAATGTCGTAATCTTCAGCAATCCATTTAATTACTCTGCGGGTAATACCATTCAAAATATAATTATTAACGGGATGAGTATAAATCGCACCATCTTTAATCGCATAGACGTTACTTGAAGCACCTTCAGTGACAGTGTCACCTCTATGTTGAATTGCTTCGCTGGCATTATATTTAACGGCATATTCTTTTGCAAGAACGTTACCTAATAAATTTAAGCTTTTAATATCACAGCGTAACCATCTAATATCTTCAACTGTAGTGGCGTTAATACCATTTTCTAAGTCGTCATATGGACGGTCATAACTTTTAGCAAAAGCCATTAATACAGGTTTTACTTCTGGCGTTGGGAATGAATGATTACGTGGCGCTACACCTCTAGTTGCTTGAATGTAGATACCACCATTTTTAATATCATTAACCTTTAATAATTCTCTTACAATATCGATTAGCTCTTCAACTGAATATCCTAAATCGATTTGAATTTCACCAGCACTTCTCACAAAGCGTTCAAAGTGTTCATCGACTGTAAATAATTTACCATCGTAGGCTCTGATATATTCATAGATACCATCACCAAATACATATCCTCGATCTTCATATGATACTTTAGCGTCTTCTTGGTTTACAAACTCACCGTTAATAAATACTTTTGTCATAGTTTATCCCTCCACACATAGTGAATAAATTGCTTCTAAATAGATACTTGTTGCGTTGAATAATTGTTTCTTAGTAATATATTCATTCTTTTGATGCATTAAATCTTCTGAATCTTCGAACATAGCGCCAAATGCCACACCTTTATCAAGGTTTCTAGCATATGTGCCTCCACCAATAGTATAAGGTTCTGTCATATCGCCTGTTTGGTTTCTATATGCAGTGACAAGTTTTTGTACAAATGGATCATTTTTATCTACATAATGTGGTTGTTGAACTTTACCTAGTTCGACTTCAAAGCCTTGAGCTTTAATTTCATTAGTGAAACGTTCAATTGCTTCTTCAAATTCAAAACCTTGTGGGTAACGTAAATTCACACCGAATCTTCCCGCTTTTTCTTTGTCATAAGAGATGATACCTACATTTGTAGTAACATCGCCCATAATATCAGTATGGAATTTCATACCCATTTTTTCGCCAAAATGAGATTCATGTAAATAACGGTTACTAAATTCTACAAACTCTTTCGCAGTTTGATTAAGGTTAAGTGTTGATAAAAAGTCTAAAAGATATAAACCTGCATTAACACCTAATGAAGGATCCATGCCGTGTACAGCTTTACCTTCCACTGTTAATACTAATTCGCCACTATCTACAACACTTTCACCTTGTAAGCTATGTTGGTCTAAATAATGTTCAAAGTGTTGGACTACGTCTGTCATGTTCTCTTTAACAAAGACGCGTGCTTTAGCAAAATCAGGTACCATGTTATAACGTTGACCTGATTCGAAAGATAATAACTCATAATCTGGTTCATCTGAATCGTCAGCTGTATTTGTTTGTACTAAATCAAATGTTGTAATCCCTTTTTCACCATGAATAGCAGGGAATTCTGCATCAGGTGCAAAACCTAATGTTGGCATTTCTTCAGTTTGGAAGTATCTTTCTGTACATTTCCAATCTGATTCTTCATCTGTACCAATGATAATATGAATACGTTTTTTCCAGTCCACATTCATTTCATTTAAAATTTTAACTGCGTAATATGCCGCGATTGTCGGTCCTTTATCATCTAAAGTACCACGAGCAATAATGGCATCGTCAGTTACTACAGGATTGAAAGGATCAGAATCCCAACCATCGCCAGCAGGTACAACATCGACATGGCATAATATACCTAGTACGTCGTCTCCATTACCCGCTTCAATGCGTCCTGCAATGTGATCTACATCGTGCGTAGAAAAACCGTCTCTTTTAGCAATTTCATACATGTAATCAAGCGCTTTTCTAGGGCCAGGTCCAACTGGCGCATCTGTTGAAGCTTGAGCATCATCTCTAACACTCTCAATTGAAAGCAGACCTTTTAAGTCATCAATAATCTGACTTTCATATTCTTGAACTTTTTCTTTCCACATTCGAGATCAACTTCCTTTTCAATAGATATACCTATTATTTTACATAATTATGTCTTCAAATTACAGTAAGATGTCAGAAAATTTATAAATTCTATAAAAAAAGGAGTGAAACTCCGAAATCAAATGAACTTGATTTCTTTGTTCCACTCCTAAAAACATCTTATAAAAATAATATTAGTCTTTATCTTCTAAAGCATTTTTATTATCTTTTAAATCTTCTTCACTTACAACACGTAAATTATTATTTACTGTTGCGCCACCTTCATCATCAAATTTTCCTTCTTGTAAAGAATCTTCTTTATTTGAGTTTTGAGCTGTGAATTTAGATTTTTCTTCTTCAAGGAATCCTTTAGGATCATTTTTTAAACGATTTGCATAATCTTGAGGATTATTTCTTACGTCTTGAATTTTTTCGTTAGCTTTAGCACCAATTTGGTTAGCTAAATCTTTCGCATTTTCTTTATAACCTTCTGGGTCTTGTTTATATTTATTATATTGTTCTTTTAATTTATCTCTGCTTTCTTTACGAGATAATACAACTGCAGCACTTGCAGCACCAATTCCAGCTAGAATTCTGAATAAACCTGCTCTTTTAGCCATAGTTAACACCTTCTCCTTTTGTTATTGTTGTAAAAGTTGTATTTCTTCATCAGTAAGTAATCGATACTCTCCTGATTGAAGATTACCATCTATCGCTAAATTAGCGATTTTAAGACGTTTTAATTCTAATACCTCATTTTCGATGGCATGAAACATCCTTTTTACTTGATGATACTTTCCTTCGTAAATTGTCACATGTGAAATAGTCTCATTAACTTTAACTAATTGGGCTGGTTTAACTGGCCCGTCGGATAGTTCGATTCCTTTTTCAAAAGCTAAAATATCGCTTTCTTTAATAGGGAATTTCGAGACAACTTCATATGTCTTAGAAACGTGTTTAGTAGGACTCATAAGATTATGATTGAATTGGCCGTCATTAGTAATGAGGAGCAATCCTTCTGTATCTTTATCAAGTCTACCTACAGGAAAAATATCGAGGTGTTGATACTCTGGAATCAAATCTATCACTGTCTGAGCTGAATCATCATGAGTCGCTGAGATATAACCTTTAGGCTTATTGAGCATAATATAAATATGATCAATATATTCAATTTGTTCTCCATTAACCGAAATTTCATCTTGTTCAGGATTAATTTGAGTTTTAGGAGATTTTTCAACCTTTTGATTAACTTCTATATTTCCTTTTTTCAATAACTGTTTAACTTCAGTGCGAGTGCCCACGCCCATATTAGCTAAAAATTTATCTAATCTCATCTTAAGAAACCAACTTTGCGACGAATTTTACCAGGTAAATCTCCTAAGAACTCATCAGCTAAGCGATTTTTAATAGTAATTGTGCCGTAAATTAATGCACCCACAATAACACCTACGATTAAGATAATTAATGCGCCGATTTTACGATCTACAGGAATAAAGAGACTTAAAATAAAGTACACAACCTCTACCCCTATCATCATAATCAAGCTATAGATAAAGATTTTTGCAACTTGGACAAATGTATCTGTAAATTGATATTTCGCATAAACTTTTAAAATCATTAAATTTGCTATATTCGCAGCTAATAATGCGATGGCTGTACTTAACACTGCCCCGGCAGTATGGAACATCATGATGAGTGGGAAGTTTAAAATTAATTTTAAAAGTACTGAACCTAAAATAACAAAGACTGTTAATTTCTGCTTATTAATACCTTGCAACATTGAAGCAGTTACACTTAATAAAGAAATTAATATTGCAACTGGTGCATAGCAGAATAAGATTTTATTACCATCAGGATTATATTGATAGAATACTGTATATAATGGTGATGATAATGCCATAATACCTAAACTTGCTGGAACTGTGATATACATTAATACACCAATTGATGTTTTAATCTGACGGTGCATTTCTGTTAAACGTCCTTCAGCAAATGTCTTAGTGATATACGGTATTAAACTTACTGCGAAACCTGCTGCTAATGATGTTGGTATCATTACAATTTTATTCGTCGTAAAGTTTAAAATTGTAAAGAAATAGTCTTTATTTGCATGCATTCCAGCAGCATCTAATGCATTATTATGTGTAAATTGGTCTACTAAGTTAAATAATGGGAAGTTAAGACTTACAATAACAAACGGAATACTATAAGAAATAATTTCTTTGTACATTTTAGTATAAGAAACATCTAGTCCACTGCGATCAGAAGCCACCATTTCTTCGATAAATGGTTTACGTTTTCGCCAGTAGTACCATAGTGTAAAGAGACCACCTATCGCTCCAATAGCGGCAGCAAAAGTCGCAATACCATTCGCTTGTAAATATGTACCATGGAATACATTTAGAACTAAATAACTACCAATTAAGATAAAGATAATTCTAGCGATTTGTTCAGTAACCTCTGACACAGCAGTAGGCCCCATTGATTCATAACCTTGGAAGACCCCACGCCATGTAGCAAGTAATGGAATAAATACAACTACCATACTGATAATTCGTATAATCCAAGTAATATCGGCTACTGTCCAACCAATTTTTCCTTCTTTTTGGCCAAGGGTGATACTCGCAATTTCAGGAGCTAAGAAGAATAAAATTAAAAATCCTATAATCCCCGAAATAGTCATTACAATAAAGCTAGATTTGTAAAGCTTTTGTCCTACCCTATAGGCGCCTAATGCATTATATTTTGCTACAAATTTAGAGGCAGCTAAAGGTACACCAGCTGTTGCAACAGCAATAGCGATGTTATAAGGAACATAAGCATAGTTGAAAGGTGCTAATTTTTCTTCAGCATTCGCACCCATGATTGCGTAAAATGGAATTACAAAAAGCACACCTAATATTTTAGTAATTAAAATACTTAAGGTTATTAGGAAGGTGCCTCGTACCATTTCCTTATTTTCACTCATATTTAATCTTCCTACCTTTAAAATTAATCATTGATTTGATTGATTTACTTTTTACTTCTGCATGTTTTCTAGACTTGCATTACTATAAAATATATCACAAAATACTTATTGTTTCCTGTATCTTTTTAAGTTTTCAAGAATTATTCTTATAATAATAAATTTATTAATAAAGCATATTTCAAAAATTCAGAAGCACAAATACTTTGTTTAGCGTAACTTGTCATCTATCTTTTGTAAATTCTTACGATAATCATAGTAAAAAATGATGATTCTAGATAAAATATTAACGAGTCATATTGGAGGTTAAAACATGTACCAAACTATTATTATTGGTGGCGGTCCAAGTGGATTAATGGCGGCAGTCGCTGCTAGTGAGTCTAATAACCGAATTCTTTTATTAGAGAAAAAGAAAGGTTTAGGACGTAAGTTAAAAATTTCTGGAGGTGGACGTTGTAATGTTACTAATCGTCTTCCTTACGCAGAAATTATAAAAAACATACCCGGAAATGGTAAATTTCTCTATAGTCCTTTTTCAATTTTCGACAATGAATCTATTATCGAATTTTTTGAAAGTCGTGGCGTAAAACTTAAAGAAGAAGATCATGGTCGTATGTTTCCGGTATCAAATAAATCACAAGATGTGGTAGATACTTTAGTTAATACGATTAAAGATAATCATGTTGAAATTAAAGAAGAAACAATCGTTAATAGTATTACATTGACTGAGGATAATCATTTTAAAGTGACGACGCAAAGTGGTGAATTCATTTCTAAAACTGTAATCATTGCAACTGGTGGTACAAGCGTTCCTCAAACTGGTTCAACTGGAGACGGTTATAAATTTGCCGAACATTTAGGTCACACGATTACTGAGCTCTTCCTTACTGAAGTGCCCATTACTTCTGCCGAACCATTTATTAAGTCTAAACAATTAAAAGGTTTAAGTCTTAAAGATGTAGAATTATCTGTTTTGAAAAAGAATGGCAAGAAACGTATAAGTCATCAAATGGATATGATATTCACACATTTCGGTATAAGTGGTCCAGCTGCCCTACGTTGTAGCCAATTTGTTTATAAAGAACAAAAGAATCAAAAGAAAAAAGATATTATGATGCAACTTGATGTCTTTCCAGATATTAAACAAAACGAATTAGAACAAAAAATTAAAAAAATGCTTAATGAAGTGCCTGACAAATATGTAAAAAATAGTCTAAGAGGTTTAATTGAAGAACGTTATCTACTCTTCATGCTAGAACAAGCGGGCATTGATGAGGAAACTACGTATCATCATTTATCTAATCAACAACTCACTCGTTTTGTTGAATGTTTAAAAGGTTTTACTTTTACAGTTAATGGTACATTGCCTATTGATAAAGCATTTGTCACAGGTGGTGGCGTGAGTCTGAAAGAAATTTGGCCGAAAACAATGATGTCTAAAATACAACCTGGCTTATTTTTATGTGGCGAAGTATTAGATATTCATGGTTATACAGGTGGTTATAATATTACGAGCGCCTTGGTAACGGGTCATGTTGCTGGACAAGAAGCAGGACGATTTGAACCAGAATCAGAAACAGAGGAATAAATCAGATTTCATACATTTGATTTTCATGTTAAATTACAAAAATTCATTTATCTTCATATAAAAAAACTAGCTCGAAAGATTTGAATATCTTCTTTCGAGCTAGTTTTATATTTAGTAATAAGATTCCACTTTTATTTAGATACTTTCGATATCTGTTCCTTCAGTACCCCATTCATTCATGCCGCCTTCAACGTTTACAGCATGGATACCTTGGTCTTCTAAATATTTCACTACTTTTGCACTACGCATTCCAGCAGCACAAATAATGTAGTATGTTTCATCTTTATTAAATTGATTTAAGTTATCAGGAATTTGATCCATTGGAATTGTTTTAGCTCCAGGAATAATTCCTAATGCAGTTTCTTCGTCAGTTCTTACATCCACAATATTCACTGGATTAGCATCTAATACTTTCTCTTTTAATTGATCTACACTAATAGATTCCATTTGTAAAACTCCTTTAATTTTATTTAGCAACGATGTTAACTAGTTTTTGAGGTACAGCAATAATTTTCTTAATATCTTTACCTTCAATAGATAGTTTAACATTTTCATCTTGTAATGCTAAATCTTGCATTTCTTCTTTAGATAAATCTTTTGGAATATTTAACTTAGCTCTAACTTTTCCGTTAACTTGTACAACGATTTCTACTTCTGAATCCACAAGTAATGATTCATCGTAAGTAGGCCATGGTTGGTACGTAATTGTATCCTCATTACCTAAACGGTTCCATAATTCTTCACCAATGTGTGGCGCAATTGGAGCTAACATTTTAACAAAACCTTCTGCGTAAGGTTTATAAATTTCGTTAACTTTATAGCAATCGTTAATAAATACCATTAATTGACTAATAGCTGTATTGAAGTTAAGTGTATTAAAGTCTTCTGTCACTTTTTTAACAGTTTGGTTATACACTTTATCTAATGAATTGTCGTTATTTTCCACAATTTTATCAGAAAGTGAACCATCTTCATTAATGAATAAACGCCATACTCTATCTAAGAAACGTCTAGAACCATCTAAACCATTTTCGCTCCATGCAATAGCAGCATCTAAAGGTCCCATGAACATTTCATAAAGACGTAATGTATCAGCACCGTGTGATGCTACGATATCATCAGGGTTAACTACATTACCTTTAGATTTACTCATTTTTTCATTACCTTCACCAAGAATCATTCCTTGGTTAAATAATTTTTGGAAAGGTTCTTTAGTTGGTACAACGCCTAAATCATATAACACTTTGTGCCAGAAACGAGCATATAATAAGTGAAGTACTGCATGTTCTACCCCACCAATATATAAGTCAACTGGTAACCAGTGTTTTAATTTTTCAGGATCAGCTAACATTTTATCATTATGAGGGTCGATATAACGTAAGTAGTACCAACAACTACCTGCCCATTGTGGCATTGTATTAGTTTCACGACGACCTTTCATGCCTGTTTTTTCATCTACAACATTCACAAACTCATCGATATTTGCTAATGGAGATTCACCAGTACCTGATGGTTTAATTTCGTCTGTTTCTGGAAGTAATAATGGTAATTCATCTTCTGGAACAGTTGTCATTGTGCCATCTTCCCAATGAATAATTGGAATAGGTTCACCCCAATAACGTTGTCTACTGAATAACCAGTCTCTTAATTTGTAATTAACTTTCTTTTCTCCAGCGCCTTTAGCTTCAAGTAATTCAATTACTTTTGTGATAGCCGCTTCATTGTCTAAGCCATCTAAGTCGCCAGAGTTAACGTGAGCTCCTACACCTGTGTAAGCTTCTTTTTGAACGTCGCCACCTTCAATGACTTCGATAATTGGTAAATCAAATTTAGTAGCAAATTCATGGTCACGTTCGTCATGAGCTGGTACTGCCATTACTGCACCTGTACCGTAACTTGATAATACGTAATCAGCGATCCAAATTGGTAATTTCTCACCTGATAATGGATTAATTGCATAAGCGCCTGTGAATACACCTGATTTGTCTTTAGCTAAATCTGTACGTTCTAAGTCAGATTTTTTAGATGCTTCTTCTTGATAACGTTTAACTTCTTCTTTTTTATCATCTGAAGTAATGTCATCTACTAATGCGTGTTCAGGACTTAACACTAAGAATGTAGTGCCGTAAATTGTATCTGGACGTGTTGTGAAGACGTCGATTGAGGCATCTTTATCTTCAACTTCAAACGTAACACGAGCACCTTCAGAACGGCCAATCCAGTTACGTTGCATATCTTTAATTGATTCAGGCCAGTCTAATTCGTCTAAATCTTCTAATAAACGATCAGCATATTCAGTGATTTTTAATACCCATTGTTTCATAGGACGACGGTATACTGGATGACCACCACGTTCAGATACGCCATCTACAACCTCTTCATTTGATAACACTGTACCTAAAGCTGGGCACCAGTTAACTGCTACTTCATCTACATAAGCAAGGCCTTTGTTATAAAGTTGGATGAAAATCCATTGTGTCCATTTATAATATTCAGGGTCAGTCGTATTTACTTCTCTGTCCCAATCATAACTGAAACCTAATTCTTGAATTTGACGTTTAAACGTTTGAACATTTTGTTTAGTAAATTCTCTTGGATCATTACCTGTATCTAAAGCATATTGTTCAGCTGGTAAACCAAACGCATCCCAACCCATTGGGTGTAATACATTGTATCCTTGCATACGTTTATAACGTGAAATAATATCTGTTGCTGTATATCCTTCTGGGTGACCTACGTGAAGTCCTGCGCCTGATGGATATGGGAACATATCTAATGCATAAAATTTCTTCTGACCTAAATTATCACTCGCTTTGAAAGTTTTGTTCTCAGCCCAATAATTTTGCCATTTCTTTTCGATTTCTTTGTGATTGTAACCCAAAGTTTCTCCTCCTAAGACAAATAAAAAACACCTCTAACTATTACATTTTAAAGGGACGACTATTAGCCGCGGTACCACCCTAATTCACATAACTATGTGCACTTTATAATAGTAAGAGATGTTTTAAATTTAATTATTTAACGGTAAGTTCACTTAATTCTTAACACTAGTTTACACCACCACTAGCTCTCTGTTGAAAAGTCTTTAAGCTACTACTCCAATACAATTTAATATTATGAGATTCGCGACGTATTTGCAAGTGGTTAAACTAATTTTATTAAAAGTGATTTACTCTCGAAATCATTGACGAGTATTTCTTGGATGTTTGCCTTTTGGTAATCCTTTATCAAAAACAGCAAGGAAAATCATAGCAACAACTAAAAGAAGCATAATTCCTATGAACATTGCACTCATATTAAAGGTATCTACCAACACACCACCGATAAATGGGCCGAACGCTTTACCTACTGTAGAGGCTGAATTTACAACACCTTGGTATTGACCTTGTTTACCTTCAGGCGCCAAGTAGTTAGCAATAGTAGGAACTGCTGGCCATACAAACATTTCACCAAATGTTAGTATAATCATACCGATTAAGAACACAGTAAATTGTTGCGCAAAGCTTGTAACAAAGAATGCAAGCATAAAGATTAAAATTCCAACAAACATTTGTGCTTTTAAATTACCTTTTAATAGTACAATCACAGGTCTAATTAATGGTTGCGCAACTAAAATCATGATACCGTTAACAGTCCAAAGAATACTGTATTGAGATAATGAAATGTTTAGTTCTTGTGTATATGATGCGATAGTTGTTTCCCATTGAATATAGGCAATCCAACAAATAGCAAACATTCCACATAAAGCAAGTAAAGCCATGAAACGTTTTTTATTTTCTTTACTTTTAATATCGATACTGTCAGGGGCTTTCATCTTAGCATGATATTCAAGATTGAATTGAGTCACTGCAATTATTGTAAAAAGAACATACATAATCAAGTTTGCTATAAAGATATAATTAAAACTCAATTCTGCTACGAAACCGCCTAAAGCAGCACCAAGCGCAACACCCATATTTTGTGCTAAATAAATGGCATTAAATGTCGTTCTGCCTCCGTTAGGCCAAACGGCACCTGCCATCGCAAATATTGTGGGAACTATCATTCCGCCACCAAATCCTAGTAATACTAACCAAACCGCATACCATGGCCATCCATGGAAGAAGTTTAATAGAGTAGTACTAGCTAAGCATGTAAAGGCACCTATCAAAATTGTGCGATAACCACCCAATTTATCAAATAACGAACCACCTAGTAAGTTACCAACTACCATGCCAAATGAGTTTATCATTAGAACGAGGGTAGCTGTTGTTAAACTCTTACCAAGTTCTTCTTTCATATAAATTGTGTTTAAAGGCCATAAAAAGCTGGCACCAGTTATATTTAGCGCCATGCCAATAACTAGCCACCATACTGATTTAGGTATATTCATATTTCTAGTCCCCTCTTTATATATTTGTAGAACCACATTAAACACTATAACATTAAAATATGTTAAAATCTTTACTTAGAACTAAGTTAGATAGAAAGGATAATGTATTATGGGTAACTATTTCCCGTATGCCTTTGAAAATAAACGATATCATACATGGAATTACCATTTAAAAAATAAATTTGGCCAAAAGATTTTTAAAGTTGCGTTAGATGGTGGCTTTGACTGTCCTAACCGTGATGGCACAGTTGCACACGGTGGATGTACATTCTGCTCTGCTGCAGGGAGTGGCGACTTTGCTGGTAATAGAGCAGATCCTATTGAAGTCCAATTCCAACAAATAAAAGATAGAATGCATGAAAAATGGAGCGAAGGTAAATATATTGCTTACTTCCAAGCTTTCACTAATACACATGCTCCTGTTGAAGTATTAAAGGAAAAATATGAACCTGTCTTAAAAGAAGAAGGCGTGGTTGGTTTATCAATCGCTACACGTCCAGATTGTTTACCAGACGATGTAGTCGAGTATTTAGCAGAGTTAAATGAACGTACTTATCTATGGGTAGAATTAGGATTACAAACTGTCCATCAAGAAACGTCTGATTTAATTAACCGTGCACATGATATGCAAACTTATTATGAAGGTGTCGCGAAATTAAGAAAACATAACATCAATGTGTGTACGCATATTATTAATGGTTTACCTGGCGAAGATTACAACATGATGATGGAAACAGCACGTGAAGTAGCTCAAATGGATGTACAAGGTATTAAAATCCACTTACTTCATCTTTTAAAAGGTACGCCTATGGTGAAACAATATGAAAAAGGTATGCTTGAATTCATGTCACAAGAAGACTATACCAACCTAGTATGTGACCAACTTGAGATTTTACCGCCAGAAATGATTATTCATCGTATCACTGGAGATGGACCAATTGACTTAATGGTAGGTCCTATGTGGAGTGTTAATAAATGGGAAGTTTTAAATGAAATTGATAACGAACTTGCACGTCGCGATTCTTATCAAGGTAAACATTATAAAGCTGAGTCAAAAATCAAATCATGAAATTAGAACGTATTCTCCCCTTTTCAAAAACACTCATACAAAGCCATGTTACAGAAGAAAGCAATGTCATTGATGCAACGTGTGGCAATGGTAACGATACTTTATTCCTAGCTCAACAAGTGCCTGACGGTCATGTCTATGGATTTGATATTCAAGCTACAGCAATTCAAAATACTGCTGAAAAAGTTAAGGACTATAACAATGTGACGCTAATACAAGATGGTCATGAAAACATCTTAAAACATTTGCAAGATAAGATTACAAAGCCGATTGACGCAGCCATCTTTAATTTAGGGTATCTTCCGAAAGGTGATAAGGCGATTGTCACGCAACCTACAACTACTATTAAAGCGATTGAAGATATATTTGAATTGCTAAGTGTTGAAGGGATTATCGTGTTAGTTATTTATCATGGTCACGAAGAAGGTAAAGTAGAACGTGATGCAGTTATGGAATATTTGAAGACGATGGATCAAACTAAAGCGCACGTCTTACAATATCAGTTTATTAATCAAATTAATAACGCACCATTTATTTGTGCAATTGAAAAACGATAACTTAATTAAAATGAGAAATTTAAAACGAGCCTAACACATTATCATCCCCACGTGTTAAGCTCGTTTATTTAATTAAACTTCCATTAATGATTTTAGACTTTCTTCGAATAATTGATATCTTTTCTTAATATTATTAGTAATAAAATCAAGTAATTCATCTTTATCTGCTTTTTTATTCTCATTAAAATGAATGATTACTGTGCGTTCATCATCTAAAGGACGTTCTTTGTAAATCCATTCAGAATGAACTAAATTATTGTAAGTACGCGTTCTTTTATACGCTTTGATGCTAACGTAACTATCCATTTCCTTTAATGTCATAGGTCCCTTGTCCCATAACGTTAATAAAATTAACACTTCTTCTTTCGTTAAGTCATAATTTTCATAAATCGTTTTGAATACAGAATTAATTTCTTTACACAAATCCTCTAATTGCAATATCATCGTTACATTTTCATTAGCTTGATTAGTCAAGGCAGCCCCCTCCTTCATGTTAATAACCCTATCTCTTTAAATTCATGATATGATTTTGACACTTCTAACCCTGATAAATAGCCATAATACTCTTTGTTTATACTTAATAATACACTTAAATCTATATGTAAAAATGTTTGTTTTTTATATAAAACTACAAACTTTTAAACATGCAATTTCAATAAAATTTTATAAATTTATCCAATTAAAATATACCAATTCTCTTAACTTTATTCAACATTCATTATTAAGTTTTAAGCTTATTAAGTACGGAATTTTTATAAAAAAAATCAGGATCTCCCCTCTTTGTTCCGCAAAGATTAGCAATCCTGATTCTTCCCTACTATTTAAATGTCTTCAATCTCTTCTTCTTTTACAATAAATCCCATAGTGTTAACGCTATTGTTTAAAAAAGTTAAGACATAACGCATTACTTGATCACGTTCTGGCTCATTATGAATTTCATGATAAAGCCCTTCCCAAGCTTTATAGTAAAATTCAGTCGTAGGAAGTTGTTGTTTTACTTCAATGATTGAACGTGTATCTAATAATTTATCTTCTGTACCATACATTAATAATGTTGGAAGTGGTTTTATATCTTGAATATGTTGCAAAGTGTCCTTCATTGTCTCAATAATGATGTTATACCATTTGTACGTTACTTTTTTAAGTATTAAACCATCTTGTTTAGTTTCTTCAATAACTTCATCATTACGTGTTAAATCACTATAATCAATACCTAATTTAAAGCGAGCGTCTTTAGAACCTTTACCAATATTAGAAATGAACATATTTTTACGTGTCTTATTATTCTTTTGTAATTCGAGCATTGGTGATAGTAATAACATCCCTTCAATTGGTACGTCATTTTTTTCCAAAAGATTTAATAAGATAAGTCCACCTAAACCTACGCCCATGACGAAAGTAGGTAATTTATATTCGTTCGCAATTTTAATCCATTCTAAGACACTTTCATGATAAACATTGAAACTCTTTAAATGGCCTTTATTAATACGTGAGGTTTGTCCTTGTCCTGGCAAATCTCCCATAATCACATGATAGCCATTGCGTCTTAACATTGTAATAACATACGCATAACGCCCTGTATGTTCTAAAATATTATGTACTATGACTACTACGCCTTTAGCGTCTTGTTCTGTTTCCCACTTCCACATATCTATTAATCCCTTCATACTTAAATTCCAACAACAATATTATATCAGATAATTCAATATGATTGGTGTTTGTCACCCATCTTCGAAGTATCTTTAATTTAAATATTTTAGTTATAAAATAAACATAAGTGTAAATATACATTAGAAATACTTTTCTGATAATTGAAAACGCTTTCTCAACTTTGATTTTCATGCTAAACTAAATACAAATAAACGATTTGTGGGTAATGGAGGAATTTAAATGTCACTTTTCAGAGATTTTTTTATTGCTTTATCTAATAATACATATTTAAATGAAACAGCTAAAAGACTTGGACCTCGCATGGGCGCAGATAAAGTTGTTGCAGGTAATACGATTGAACAACTTATAGATACAATTCAAAGGTTAAATGACAAAAATATCGAAGTTACTGTAGATAACTTAGGAGAATTTGTGGGTACAGAAGCTGAAGCTAACCAAGCTAAAAATGAAATTCTTGAAGTTATGCAAGCAGTAAAAGACTATGATGTTGATGCTCACATGTCTGTTAAAATAAGTTCTTTAGGCGCAGAATTTGATTTAAACTTAGCTTATGAAAATTTAAGAGAAATCCTTTTAAAAGCAGACGAATTTGATAAAATGCATATTAATATTGATACTGAAAAATATAAAAGCTTACAACAAATTATCGAAGTTCTTGATAGATTAAAAGGTGAATTTAAAAATGTTGGTACAGTAATTCAAGCATACTTATATGATGCTAGTGATTTACTTGATAAATATCCTGACTTACGCCTACGCCTAGTTAAAGGTGCTTATAAAGAAGAAGAAGATATTGCATATCAAACTAAAGAAGAAATTGATGCGAACTATATTAGACTTATTGAAAAACGTTTGCTAAATGCTAAAAACTTCACATCTATCGCAACACATGACGATAAAATCATCAATCACGTTAAACAATTTGCAAAAGATCATCACATTGATAAAGACAGTTTTGAATTCCAAATGTTATATGGTTTCCGTAGTGAATTAGCAGAAGAAATAGCTAGAGAAGGCTATCACTTCACTATATATGTACCATACGGCAATGATTGGTTCGGTTATTTCATGCGTCGACTTGCAGAACGCCCACAAAACTTAGCATTAGCTTATCAAGAATTTGTTTCAACAGAAACATTGAAAAAAGTAAGCCTTGTTAGTGCAATTGGTATAGGTAGTTTAGCTATCTTATCAGGAGTTACAAAATTGCTAAGAAAATAAATATTAAGAATTGAAATGTCAGCTATGTTTTAATTCTTATACATAAGGCACCTCGTTAATTTAATGATCTACATTAAATTAACGAAGTGCCCTATTTTTTTAAGTATTTAATTATAAAATATAAATGAACGTAAGTGTTCACACACTTACGTAAGTAGTTCTAAGATAGATTACGAAGTGTAGTTGTGGAGACTCCTAGTGGAAAAGAAAGAGCCTCAAGACTACAGGCTTGAGCCTTTCCCACAGGAAAGCGCAACAACTTAAACGAGTAAATAACTATCTAAGAACTACTTTACAAGACCAAGGCTCGACCCAGCCCCCTAGGCAAGCATCTCAACTTAAGTGCAATGACAATCCATTTTAGAACGCCTTTACAACACTACAGGCTTAAGCCTTTCCCGCAAGAAAGCGTCGCAACAAAATGAGTAACATTCATTTTAGAACTGCTTTAGAGACGGATCCCCAAGAACGCACAATAAATTAAAATTGTTTAAGTAAGTTAGCCATTTCAATCGCACTAACTGCCGCTTCAGCACCTTTGTTACCTGCTTTAGTACCTGCACGTTCAACCGCTTGCTCAATACTCTCAGTTGTTAAAACACCAAAAATAACTGGTGTATCAGTGACATCGTTAGCTTTAGATACTCCTTTCGCCACTTCATTACATACATAATCATAATGTGACGTAGCACCTCTAATTACACAACCTAGTGTTATAACTGCATCATATTCCCCTTTTTGAGCTAGTTTTTTCGCAACTAAAGGAATTTCAAATGCACCTGGTACATAAGCCACATCGATATTATTTTCATCAACGCCATGTCTGATTAATGTATCTTGTGCGCCATCTAAAAGACGACCTGTAATAAAATCATTAAATCTACTTACAACTACCGCAATTTTTAAATCCGTACCTACTAATTTACCTTCAAAGTTCATGTTAAATCTCCTCCTATATTAAATGTCCCATTTTAAGTTTTTTTGTTGTCATATAATCATGATTGTGTGCTGTTTCCGGAACTATAATTTCCGTACGATCAGCTACTTTAATACCATACTCTTCTAGTCCTTCAAATTTCTTAGGATTATTACTTAATAAATTAACTTGTTGTACATTAAAATAATTAAGAATTCGAGCTGCAATGTGATAATCACGTAAATCTTCATCGAAGCCTAATGCTAAATTGGCAGTTACTGTATCATGACCACGTTCAATCAATTCGTAAGCACGCAATTTATTGATTAAGCCAATCCCTCTTCCTTCTTGAGGAAGATAAATAATTAAACCACCATGTTCATTAATGTAATTCATAGCTGCTTCTAATTGGGCACCACAGTCACAACGTTGACTATGGAAAATATCTCCAGTTAAACATGCAGAATGAATTCTTACATTTTCAGTACTACGTGGTTCTCCTTTAGCAAGAACAACAATTTCTTCATCTGATAATGAAGATTGAAAACCATACATCTCGAAGTCGCCATTATCTGTTGGCATATTAACACGTGCTTTTAGTTCAACATCATTCGCTCTTTTTTTACGGTATTCAACTAAACTTTCAATTGTAATCATTTTTAACTGATGCTTTTCCTTAAAGGCTACTAAATCTTGGCCTTTCGCCATTGTGCCATCATCATTCATAATTTCACAAATGACACCTGCTGGTTGCGCACCAGTTAAAACAGCTAAATCGACAGCCGCTTCTGTATGACCCACTCTCTCTAATACACCTTTATCTTTAGCAATTAAAGGGAACAAGTGACCAGGTCTATTGAAACTTTCCGGTGTAGATTCTGGATTAATTAAAGCACGGGCAGTAGCCATACGATCAAACGCGCTAATACCTGTTGACGTTGATACATGGTCCACACTAACAGTAAAGTTCGTACCAAAATCATCTGTATTATTACTAACCATTGAAACAAGATTTAAACGATTCGCAATCTCTTTACTTATAGGTGCGCAAATTAATCCTCGGCCATATTGCGCCATAAAATTAATCGTGTCATCTTTCATCCATTCTGTTATCGCAATTAAGTCGCCTTCATTCTCACGGTCTTCATCATCCACTACGATAATACTTTCGCCTTTTTTTAAAGCTTCAAGCGCTATATCGATGTCATCAAACTTCATATTATGCCCTCCTAAACTCCTAAAAACCAAATGCTTTCAGTTTATCAATTGTTAAATCTGAATCTTTGGATTTCACGATATTCTCTACATATTTAAAAAGTACGTCTGTTTCTAAATGCACATTATCGCCTATCTTTTTAGAGGAAAGAATTGTAGAACGTCTTGTTTCAGGAATTAAATGTATATCGAAACTATTACTACGTAAATCAAAGACAGTTAAACTGACGCCATCCACCGTGATAGAACCTTGTTTAACCATTTGTTTAATCGTATGAGATGGCGCTTTAATCGTCACGATACGTGAGTTAGGTGTTTCATTCACTTGTGAAATCGTCCCTACTTCATCCACATGACCTAAGACGAAATGTCCGCCAAAGCGTCCATTCCCTGCCATAGCACGTTCTAAATTCACTTCATCATTTAGTTTTATATTCGATAAATAGGTTTTATTTTCAGTGCCTTTAATCACTTGCACAGAAAAATAATTACTGTGGAAATCAATAACCGTTAAACATGCGCCATTGACACTAATTGAGTCGCCGATGTGCATATCCTCTAAAATGCAATGACATGCGATATCTAACGTTTTAACAGACTGTTGCGTACGAATGTTTTTTATAGTACCTATCTCTTCAACGATACCTGTAAACATATTTATTTCACTTCTTTCGCAATGTCATTTTAATATTTTGGTGAATTAACTCTGTAGAAATGATTTCAAATTGAGTGGCTTCGTTTAAATCAATCACTTCATCTGTTTGAAAGAATTGATATTGACCGGAACCACCTATTATTATCGGGGCATAATAAATAATAAGTTGATTAACATAATTAGTTTGGAGAAATTCTGAAGTAACACGAGGACCTGCCTCTACAAGTAGCTTTCCAACACCTCTATCATATATGTCAGCTAAGATGTTTGCTAACTTGCATTCCGTTAAATTTATAATATTAATATGTTCAGATGGACTACTAAGCGATTGATTTTCAGTATAAATCCAAATATCACTAAAGTTATCTTGAAACATTTGTTTTGAGAAATCGATATCGCCACTTTTCGACAATACAATTCGAATTGGATGTTTGCCATCTTGAATTCGCGTTGTATATTGTGGGTTATCTGCGTCAACCGTTCCATTACCTGTTAACACGGCATCATGTGAATGTCTCAATTGATAAACATCTTGTTTCACATATTTATTCGTTATCCATTGGCTTTGACCATTATCGGTTGCTTGTTTGCCATCCAAGGACGTTGAAACTTTTAAAGTGATTTCAGGAATTTTACTTTCTTTCGCTTTGAAAAAGTCTTTATAAAGCATAGTAGCTTCATCTGAAGGTTGGTACTCAACTTCAATACCAGCATCTTGTAAAATCTTGTCTCCTTCAGAAGGCAATGTCGTATCTTTCACTGCATAAATAACTTTACTTAGTCCAAATTCAATAATTTTATTCACACATGGTGGCGTTGAACCATAATGCGTACAAGGTTCTAAAGAAATATAAATCGTGCCGCCTTTAGCCTTCTCTTGGGCCATATCTAAAGCTTGAACTTCGGCATGTTTATCGCCTTGTTTTAGATGGGCACCAATGCCTACTATACGGCCATCATTTACAACTACTGAACCTACTGGAGGATTAACACCAGTTTGTCCGTCCACCATCTGTGCAAGTTGAATTGCATATTGCATGAAATTACTCAAATTATCACCTCAATAAAAAACTCTACGCCTAGAATCTTCATTCAGGCATAGGGAGATACATCTATAGTTAAATAAGCTTACTACTCACAGTAAACTATCCATATTTAAATAAACGTCTATTCTATCAATAGCGCGTCTTCATTCTTTCTCCCATCCAGACTATTACTGTCGGCTCTAGATTCTCACTAGATCAGCCACCTATAACTTCTCAGTTATAAGCAGGTCGCAGGCTTAAATTACTGCCGGTTGGGAATTACACCCTGCCCCGAAAGAATTACTATGAAATTGTGATAACTTAAGAGTTAATGTAGTTAATTACTACACATTTCATCATACGCTTATTTTTAGAAAATTACAAACAAAGAAATATAATAACATAGACGATTTAGTCACTAAATGTAGCGTTTTTCAACATTAGGTGCAACTGTAACTCTATGATGATTCATGATCAAATTCACTTTGTACTTCATATAGATAATTCACAGCACTTACCGCTTGAGTCACAATCATTTTAACGCCATTACGCAACTTATTAACGCCATTTGTGACTTGACCAATCGCAATCATATTATGCAATGTGCCATATCGCGGACTAATCACTTGATTGGTTTCTGGAATAATTTGAATACCACCCATAGGATGAGCCTGAACAATTTGGCGGTTCTCAAGATTTAATACAAGTTGATCATCTTCATCTAAATCTGATAAATGGGTTTTAGAACCAGTAGAATTAATCACTACATTATATTGATGTACTTCCGCTTCATCTTTAAACTTCAAATTAAATAAATCATCTTCATATTTAATATCCTCTAACCCTTTTTTAATGATTAAAGAACCATCATTAATTAAATCGATAATTAAACGAGCTGTACGAGGAGGCATCGGATTAGAATTTAATTGAATAATTTTAGTAAAACGTTTATCAAATTCTTTTTGATCACTACGACTGAAACTATTCCAAATCCAGTTTAGATTTTCTTTAACATTTTCAATGATACTTTGAAAGACGCCTATTTCATCAGGTTGATCTAAGTCGAATTGTAAATCTTTAATAGTATCGCCCGTTCTACGATAAACCATTTCATCTAACTTAACATCATATAAATCACATTCCAATTTAAATAATTCAAATGCTTTTTCTAATGGCACATTCCCATAATGTTCCGTTTTAATTTCATTGAACTTTTCCTTAGTTAAATATTTAAAATCAATCTCTACCATATTTCCTCTTACACTTGGTAATTTGGCCGATCTACTTGTCATAGTTATTGGTAATTTAGGATGATGCGAAGTGACGTAACGTACTACATCTAAACTCGCCAACCCAGTACCAACTATCGCAATATTATCTGTTTTTTTAACTTCATCTAATGTATGATATGTTGGATATGGCGTTTGTATGTATCCTTTTTTTCCCTTCAAACCATAAGGGTCATGGTATGAGAAAGTTCCAATCGTTAGAAAAATATAATCATATTCTTTCCATTGTGTCATATCTTCAGACGTACAAACATAATATTTCAACGCCGTTTCATCAACATCAGAGTTAGTAAATATTTCATGCACTTGTTTGTTAATTACATTTAAATTATCATACATAGCTGCATAATCTGATAAATACGATTTCATATAATGACCGAAGACAAATCTTGGTAAATATTTAGGATTATCAAATTTAAATTCATTCTGATTTTGATACCATTTCCAGAATTCTTCATCATCATCTAAATTTAAACTCATATTTTTAGTAGGTAAATTAATCAAGAGTTGACTACTATCGTTTTGAAAAGGCACCCCTTGACCCATATTGACTTCATTATCATAGACATCTACCTTTAACTTCTTGAAATCTTCATTTTTAACTAACTGTCGTAATACACTGACGCCAGCTGTTCCCATTCCTATTATTGCTACACGCATTTAACATCATCCTTCTATCTGTCTCTCTCATTCAAAACATAATTGTATTATATCAATATCTTAAATTAATAGTCTTATTCAAATATAGCCAATTCTAATTACTTCTAACCATTATAAGATATGGTAGAATCAATTTGAGGTGAAATGATATGAAATTTTTACTTAAAGTTGCCCTTGTATTTGTAATTGCTTTTTCTTGGTTGAATCGAAAAAATAAGGCTGAATAATCTTCAATATTATAAAAAACCAGCATACACAATAGTTTAACAAATTGTGTATGCTGGTTTAATTTTTTATTATTTTTGATGTTTAGTGTCATCTTTATATACATAAAGTTTGAAATATTTACCTTCAGTTTTCATTTCTTTATAGAAATCGGCAATAATTTCAGCGTTATTTTCAGCCCATTTAATATCTGTAGCGTATTGGTGTTCACCAGGATTTTTAGGATTCCATCTCATACTATAAAGCGTGTTTTGATCGCTATGTGATAAGTAATGTTGGTGAATGAAATCTGCGCCACCTTTAATAGCTTTCTCAGGTGTATCCCAACCGTGTTTTTTAGCGTATTCTGAGCCTGTTTTGATAGGATCTTCATCTAAAGCTCCTACGCCGTAAAAGTTATAATACTTCTTACCGTCAATTTCGACACCTTTAGCTAAATCACTTCTAACTGAACCTGTTTCTAATAACGCATGTGATATTAAATAAACTTCGTTTACATGTTTTTCTTTAGCGGCACTAACGAAATCATCAGTATGTTCTAATAATGTAGGTCTATCAAATAACATACGTTTGATACGATTTTCATCAATACCTTGATATTTTGATAAATCTAAAAATTGATATTTTTGTTTGTCGTCATCAATGAATTTACTACTATCCATTGCAGCTTTTATTTCACTCGCTGAAGCATCTCTCCAAGCATTATTGCTTTTATTAGATACTTGTTGGCTTGTATAGTTATCGATTTGCTTTTCAGCAGCTTTATTTAATGTAACATTTAAATGCTCGACACTTTCTTCTTCATCAACATTTTTGAAAAAAATCTGATCAGAAATCATTGAAAAGAAGACGAAACCAGCTACTACTAAAACAATAAGCAACCCTACAAGTCCTATTATAGAGCCCTTCTTGTGCTTCGTCATATTCACACCTCTTAGGTCATTCTTTTGGTCTTAATGAAACTATTTCATGATAAAAAGTTTAACATTATTAATACCGTTAAACAATTTTATAATTGCAATGTTACAAATTCATAAAATAACAGTAATCAAAATGAAACTTAACAAAATAAAAAGTAATGAAACAAGCGAAATTTCATTACTTCAAACATCTATATATAATTTTTTAATTGTCTAAATCAATCTATATAAAAGTTATTTATTCTCATTGCGGTAATCCATCATAATGAAACTCGCAGCTTGTGATCTATTCTTATAATAATATTGGTTCAAATCGATTGTGCCTTCAACTTCACCATCACGGTACATCATTTCATTAGTGAAATTATTAATCATCACAAATTCAGAACGATCTCTAATAATATCTAAATCGTCATTTCTCGCAAAGAAATGTTCAAGATTTAAATGTGCGTAATCCAACTTCATACCTCCCACTGATTAAATGTCGAATTTTATTGTAATGAACAGTTTAATACAACATTTTGATATATTTTGTCATTCTATGTTTACTATTTAACACCTATTTTTTAAATTACGCAAATGATAATTCATTATGACTGTATTAATCTCTATTTATCCGGAAAATTAATTTATGTATGTACATAATCAAGGAGTTTAAAACGTACACATTGAATTTTGAAGAAATTTACGCTAACCACTATAAAATTATTCATTATTTGTTAAAACAATACCATATAAAGTATAATTATGATGAATTTTACCAATTACTTCTAATTAAATTATGGCAATTATCTCTTACCTATGATTCAACTTCCTCTATAACATTTAACTCATTTTTATATACTCGTTTAAAATTCTATCTTATCGACCTTTTCAGACGTGAAAAGTTAAAACTTGAAACTATCGACTTAGAAACTTCTGAGATAAATTCTTCTTTAAATTCTTTTAATAATCCCTATCTTTTCAATTATCTACAAGATATTCAACCTCTTCTTTGTCCCAACGAATACACTTGGCTCAACTTTTATATACAAGGTTATAAACAATATGAAATTGCTAAGTTAATGGGCGTTTCTACTACTACTATTAAAAAGTATAAATCCTCAACTTTTAATAAATTACAAACTTATTATCATGAAGGTGTATAACATGTTGCCCCATAATTCTTATCATTTATTATATATTCAAACAATGTCAGGTAGTTCGCTCAAGACGAAGTGTTGCTTTACGACCTATGACATGGTACTGCCTTTTCCAATAAAAAAGGTACTGATTTATTATTTAGAGCAACATCAACGTTCTTATTCGCAGCAAGTAAAATTAGCGAAACGTTTGTTGGCAATTAATAAATTAGTACCATTATATATTTCTCATAAAGTAATTCTCTTTCCAGTGAAGCAACAGCGTGCGCCTTTACAAGTTTATTTGAATGCACAAGCGATTATAGGATTGACATCTACAAGCACTGGAACTATCGTAACGTTCGATAATTCTATTCAGTTTAAAATTGACGAACCTTATACGTTGGTTTACAAAAAGTGGCAAGAAAGCCTATTATTATTTCATTTAGTGCAAAAATCTACGACGTTTTATTAAATTTGTACTCTAACAATTTCTTAGTAAATAGCGCTGTTACTGATTTAATTAATAATAAACTGACTAAAGCTAATAAAATAGCACCTATTAAAATTAAAATAACATTAATAACTGGCATAGAAACTTGAGGATTAACGAAATAATTCACCGCCGTTAAACTCGTGATAAATCCAGCTAAGAATAGGCCTAATAATAATGCATACACTATGACCATACCAATTAACATGATAAATAAACTTGTGCTTGAAGTACTTTTTTCTTTAAAAATATGTTGTTTTAAAAATGTATTAGCATACGTCACAGGTTTATTATATTTATATTCATCTGCTTGTTCACTATGCGTTGCAAGTTGCTCATCAAGTAAGTTTTTTTCTTTTTTATTCAAAAACCATAATTGTTTTTTTACTTTTTGTTCAAAGGCTGCTTGTTTCATACTTAGTTGTATCTCTCCTTTTCCTCTCTTACTCATAAATCTTAGCGGAGTTTATGAAGAGTAGCAAGATGTTATTCTCTAAAAACAAAAAGAAGCGAATCAGAAATCCATTTTTACTAAATAGGATTTCTGGTCCGCTCTTTTTCATTAATTTAAGAATTATAAAATTGATAAACCTGAACTTTGAATATCTTTAGCGAAACCTTTTACAGTGTCTACAGATAATTCATTAATGTCACGGCCTAAGTTAGTGTTAACTTTTTTCACAACGTCAGCTGGACATGTAATAATATCAACACCAAGTTGATCAGCTTGAATAACATTAAATGTTTCACGGCAGCTAGCCCATAATAATTTAACGCCTTCTTTACTGTGTGCCACTTCAACAGATTCTTTTACTAATGGAAGTGGAT
This sequence comes from Staphylococcus petrasii, assembly GCF_002902565.1. Taxonomy (GTDB): domain Bacteria; phylum Bacillota; class Bacilli; order Staphylococcales; family Staphylococcaceae; genus Staphylococcus; species Staphylococcus petrasii. The sequence continues at coordinate 41,347 of NZ_PPRC01000056.1, forward strand.
CTACACCTGTATCTGCAATACGTCCAGCAAATACTGAAATGTAAGTAGGTACACCAGCAGTTACCGCTTCAGTAATTTCTTTAACTTGTTCAATTGTATAAACTGCAGTTACGTTTAAACGAACGTTATCTGCTGATAATTTTTTAATTAATGAAATTGTTGATTCACCTTTAGAGTTTACGATTGGAATCTTAACAAATACGTTATCACCATATTGTTTTAAGATTTCAGCTTCTTTTTCCATTGTTTCTAAATCATCTGAGAACACTTCAAATGAAATAGAGGCATCTGGAATTTCGCGAACCGCTTCTTCAGCAAATGCTTTATAATCTGTAACGCCGGCTTTTGCCATTAAACTAGGGTTAGTTGTGAAACCATCCACTTCTTTATTTTTATATGCAGCTTTCATTTGTTCGATATCTGCGCCATCCGCAAATACTTCTACATTAAGTTTAGTCATCTTACTATTCCTCCAAATTAAGTTTTACGAATATAGAAATATATTAATAGTATGAACTTAAATTTCAAATATGTATATTTTGTTATGAACTTTATATATTATTTTCTATTCCGTATAGATAAATGATTATAGATTATTTATATCATTCTTAATGATTGTTAGCGAATGTTTTGCTTATTTTTGAAAATGAATCCCCTACTATAACGTGCTAGTATCCAATTCTATAAATGTGGTAATATAATGTAATGATGTCGCACAGGAGGTTCAATATGTCGAAATCTAAAAAATACTTTATTATTTCAGTCGTATTATTAATAATAAGTTTTTATTTTAATACATTTAATCCATTACTTAGTAAACAAATTACGTCAATAAAATATTTATTAATTGCTTGTAGTGTTCTCAATGTGATTATTCTAATTGCTTCGATTATATTCTCTGATAAAGCAATTAAACATCTTAGTCCCAAAAAAAGTAAGCTAAGAACGGCTACTAAACTTTTACCTTTTATTATTTTAGTTGTTATTCTGTTCCATATTTTCGCATCAATTACAACATTTGGTGTTTTTTCTTAATTTTTAGCAGAAATTTCAAATACTCATTAAATAAAATATTTTAAATTACGGGTGAAAGTTCATGCAATATATTTTTGTCTTTATAGGTGGAATGGTAGGTGCATTGCTTAGATATTTTATATCTCTTTTAAATGATGACACTACCTTTCCTACAGGTACATTCATTGCTAATTTAGTTGGGGCCTTTCTCATGGGATACCTTTCAACTATTACTATTCAATATTTTAAAGACCATCCTATGTTTAAAAAAGGACTTACAACTGGATTTCTAGGCGCCTTAACGACTTTTTCAACATTTCAATTAGAACTTGTTAAAATGTTCCACCACCATTCCTTTATATTATTATTCGGTTACGCATTAGCTAGTTACATATTAGGAATTTTAATATGCGGTTTAGGGGTCAAATTAGGAGGTCGTACTAAATGATTAACGGCTTATTAATTATGTTAGGCGGCGGTTTAGGCGCAGTAGTAAGAGCTTGGTTAACAGACTTTACGAAAAGCAAATGGCCTTCTCCACTGCCCTTCGCAACGCTAATAGTAAATATTGTTGGAAGTTTTTTGATAGGATTAACATTTGGCGTTACGCTTAATCATCCATCATTTAGCCTATTCTTTACGACTGGTTTCTTAGGTGGTTTAACGACTTTCTCAACATTGTCATATGAATTAGTCAATTTTATAACTCCTAAGTTTAAACCACTACATTTTATTAGTTATACACTTTTACAATTTATTGTAGGATTTTTAGCTTGCTACCTAGGTTACATTCTTTAGTCCTAAACTTTTTAAAAATGAAAAGCTATTCATTGACCATGACGAAGCGGTCAACGAATAGCTTTTTTGTATTAATGTCCTTCAAACGTATTAGGATCTGGCCCTACTCTTTTATCTTTATTTAAATTATCAATACGTGACATTTGATCTTCAGACAATTCGAAATCAAATACCTCAATATTTTCTTCAATTCGACTAGGTGTGATTGATTTAGGAATCACGACTACCCCGTGTTGAATATTCCAGCGAATAATAACCTGTGCAGGTGATTTGCCTACTTCTTTCCCAATCTCTATTAAAGTCTCATCATCTAAAATTTGAGCATTCATTAATGGTGACCATGATTCCATATAAATTTTTTGTGCATCTAAATATTTTCTTAATTCATTTTGCGTAAAATAAGGATGGAATTCAACTTGATTAATTACAGGTTTAATAGACACTTGAGCTAATAGCGCTTCAAGATGTTCCGGTTGGAAGTTACTTACACCTATATTTTTAACTTTGCTATCTTTATATAAATCTTCCATACCTTTCCACGTATCAATCATCACTGCTTCGTTCGTACCTGGCCAATGAACTAAGTACAAGTCTAAATAATCAAGACCTAGTTTTTTAATACTAGTTTCATACGCTTGAGCCACATTTTCACGACCAAAGTCTTCGAAATACAACTTAGATGTGACAAAGATATCTTCACGACTTAAACCAGTAGCTTCAAGTCCTTCTTTAATACCTAAACCAACTTGTTCCTCATTACCATACACTTTCGCTGTATCAATACTACGATATCCAGATTCAATAGCATGCTTCACTGCTTCTTTACATGTTTCATCATTTTCAACTCTGAACGTACCAAGCCCTAATTTCGGCATGTGATGTCCATTATAAAACTCAATTGTTTCCATTGTAGAACCTCCCACTAATTATCATATGATTTATTTATAACATGTATTATGTATAAGATGATATTATTTTATTCCCAAAAACCCCTCACCTTAATACAAAAATATAATAATAATGACAAAGTGTGTCACCTAAGAGAATTTAAAGCATTGTGGAAAATGAATATCAACACTCTTATCTAAGTAAATCTAAAATTAAGTAATTAGTGATCATAATTATAAAGATTATGATGAAAACAATATTGAACCTAAGTGCCAAAGCACTTAGGTAAGAAATTCTAAAGATGAACAACGAGTGACGTTGCGCGACTCTTGGCGTTTTTTATATTGAACACAAGTGCGCGTGCATTTGCGTAAGGCGTTCTAAGATAGATAACGAAACGTAGTTGAGTGACGCCTGAGGGATGAGTTATTGATGAACGTAAGTGTTCACACACTTACGTAAGTAGTTCTAAGATGAATAACGAATGATGTTGCGCGACTCTTGGCGGAAAAGAAAG
>NZ_PPRC01000056.1:44573-53077 GCF_002902565.1 Staphylococcus petrasii
CTCAAGACTACAGGCTTGAGCCTTTCCCGCAAGAAAGCGTCGCAACAAAATGAGTAACATTCATCTAAGAACTGCTTTACAACTTAAGTGAGTGAACATCTATCTTAGAACCATTCACATACAAAAAACGCTAGAAAGATTAATCTTCCTAGCGTTTGTATATTAATTAAACGTTTCAATCTTATCCATAATAGATTGTAACTCTTCAACATTAAATTGAATTCGTCCATGGAACACAAACTTATTAAAGAACTCATCTAATTGTTCAGGACCTACTAACACTTTAACACTTGAACTTTGCGCATAATTTGAAATCGTTACATCTCCATCACGTTTAGGATTGAAATACATAATAGCCGTTGGCGTATATTTCGTACCTAATTGCGTTTGCAAATCAGTCGCTAACTTTTCAATCGCTTCAAGTTGGTCTGAATAATTTACAAATGATAAAGATGATTCATCATCATTCTGATCTAACACCAATGTTTGAGGTGCTTTCGCATCTAAATCAAGTGTGTTAAAGACTTGTTCCATCATAGGTAACTCTTGGAATTGATTACCACTAATACCATTGTAAACATGCCCTTTTAACAATTGAGAGTCAATGATATAAAGACCAGTACGTGTTAATACTAAATGACTAATGCGTTGAATATCATTAAACTCATTACTTGGTAAAAAGATATTCGCCATAATATGCATATCTTCACGTCGAATACGTTTCTCATTAACTAATCGGTCACGAATACCAATTAATCGCATATCAGTCACATACTCACTTGTATTTTTAGAGAAAAGTTTTAAAGCATCAATTTCACGATTTTTACCGCTAATTGTGGCATCGAAATCTTCTTTTTGTCGAGTGACTTGTTTTTTGTTTTCGATACGTTCTTTTTCTAAAGCCTCTTCATGTGACTCTAGCATTTGCTTTTCTTTAAGACTGTATTCTTCTTTCGTTTTTTGTTTGATATTATTTTTACTTTTTAAGGTAACTAAGAATAATATTAAACAAATGATTGCTACTACAATTGCTGCAATTAAACCAATTTCAATTGGTCCAAATGAATTCATTAAAACAACGCTCCTTCAGACTGTAAACAATTTCTTTCAGTCATTATACTTAAGATTACTTTATCGACAAGCTTACTTCTATTACTATCAATAGTCCTAATTATAATAGAAATGATTAATAATTTCGATACAAAACATCAAAATTTGAATAGAGGTTATTATGCTTGTACAGCATCTTTTAAGACATTAACTTTGTCTAATTTCTCCCATGGTAATAGGACATCCGTACGTCCAAAGTGACCATAAGCTGCTGTTTGTTTATAGATTGGTTGTTTTAAATCTAACATTTTAATAATGCCTGCTGGTCTTAAGTCAAAGTGTGCTCTAACCGCTTCAACTAATTGTGCTTCTGATACTTTGCCAGTACCAAATGTATCAATAGAAATTGAAACTGGTTCAGCTACACCAATCGCATAAGCTAATTGAACTTCACATTGATCAGCTAACTCAGCTGCGACAATATTTTTAGCTACATATCTTGCTGCATATGCTGCTGAACGGTCTACTTTAGTTGGATCCTTACCACTGAAGCAACCGCCACCATGACGTGCATAACCACCATATGTATCTACGATAATTTTACGTCCTGTTAAACCAGCATCACCTTGAGGTCCACCGATTACGAAACGACCTGTTGGGTTAATAAAGAATTTAGTTTCATCGTCAATTAAACCTTCTGGTACAGTAGGATAAATAACATGTTCTTTAATATCACTTTGAATTTGTTCTAATTCAACATCGTCCGCATGCTGAGATGATACTACGATTGTATCGATACGTTTAGGTTTATCATCTTCATCATATTCTACTGTTACTTGAACTTTACCGTCTGGACGTAAGTAATCTAGAATACCATCTTTACGTACATCTGATAGACGTTTAGCAAGTTGATGAGATAAGAAGATTGGTAAAGGCATATAAGTTTCAGTTTCATTTGTAGCATAACCAAACATTAAACCTTGGTCACCTGCACCAGTTGCTTCGATTTCTTCTTCTGAAATTTCTTCGCGGTATTCTAATGCTTTGTCTACACCTTGTGCAATATCTGGAGATTGTTCATCAATTGCAGTTAATACTGCCATTGTTTGATAATCGTAACCATATTTTGCACGTGTATAACCAATATTTTTAATTGTTTCGCGTACAACTTTAGGAATATCTACATATGTAGAAGTTGAAATTTCTCCTGCGATTAAAGCCATTCCAGTAGTCACTGTCGTTTCACAAGCGACACGTGCATTTGGATCGTCTTTTAAGATTTCGTCTAAAATGGCATCAGAAACTTGGTCAGCGATCTTATCAGGGTGTCCTTCAGTCACTGATTCTGAAGTAAATAAACGTTTATTATAAGTCATGGTTTGCTCCTTTTATTATTAAAATTTACGAAAATTCTCTTTCAAATTGTGAGCTCAAAATAAAAGAGCCCTCTTCACTATAAAAGATAGAGAGAAGGCTCTTAAACGTCCATTCGCTCTTATCGTTCAGACCATATATGTCTGCAAACGGTTTGGCACCTTTCTTTTGTTAAAAGAGGTTGCTGGGTTTCATTGGGTCCATGTCCCTCCACCACTCAGGATAAGAGAATCCGTTACTAACTATACTACCGAATCCCCTCATCAATGTCAATTTCGATTTTTAAAAGTTTTTGTCTTTACCAGGTGGAATAATTAAGCCATTATGTTATACTAATTTAATGTAAAGGCTTACACGAAATATTTCAATAAATTGATGCTGGAGGGATTGGGTATGTCAGTAGATACATACAGCGAAACACCTAAAATTAAACACTTATTAGAGAAAGAAAGCTCACTGTTTCAACTTTCTACTACACAACTTTACAATAAGATTTTAGATAATAATGAGGGCGAATTAACAGAATTAGGAGCAATTAACGCAAGTACAGGCAAATATACAGGACGTTCTCCTAAAGATAAATTCATCGTAACTGAACCTTCTTATAAAGATAATATCCACTGGGGAGATATTAACCAACCTATTGATGAAGAAACCTTCTTAAATCTCTACAATAAAGTTTTAGACTATCTTGATAAAAAAGATGAACTTTACGTTTTCAACGGCTATGCTGGAAGCGACAAAGATACTCAACTTAAATTAACGGTTATCAATGAATTAGCATGGCATAACCTATTTGCACAAAACATGTTCATTAGACCTGAATCAGTTGAAGAAGCTAAAAACATTAAAGCAAACTTCACAATTGTTTCAGCGCCTCATTTTAAAGCAGATCCAGAAGTAGATGGTACTAAATCTGAAACATTTGTTATCATTTCATTCAAACATAAAACAATTTTAATCGGTGGTACTGAATACGCTGGGGAAATGAAAAAAGGTATCTTCTCAGTAATGAACTATTTATTACCAATGCAAGATATTATGAGCATGCACTGCTCTGCAAACGTCGGTAACAAAGGCGACGTAGCATTATTCTTCGGTTTATCAGGAACTGGTAAAACAACGTTATCTGCTGCACCAGACCGTAAATTAATCGGTGATGATGAACACGGTTGGAATAAAAATGGTGTGTTCAATATTGAAGGTGGATGCTATGCTAAAGCAATTAACCTTTCAAAAGAAAAAGAACCACAAATCTTTAATGCGATTCAATACGGTACTATTTTAGAAAATACAGTAGTAGATGAACGCGGTCGTGTAGATTTTGACGATAACACTAATACTGAAAATACACGTGCAGCTTACCCTATTCATCATATCGATAATATTGTATTACCTTCGAAAGCAGCACATCCTAATACAATTATCTTCTTAACTGCAGATGCATTCGGAGTACTTCCTCCAATTGCTAAATTAACTAAATCACAAGCAATGTATCATTTCTTAAGTGGTTTCACTTCTAAATTAGCTGGTACAGAACGCGGTGTAACAGAACCTGAACCATCATTCTCAACATGCTTCGGTGCACCATTCTTACCATTAAACCCTATTAAATATGCTAATTTATTAGGTAAATTAATTGATGAACATGATGTAGATGTTTATTTAGTAAACACAGGATGGACTGGCGGTAAATACGGTGTAGGTCGTCGTATTAGCTTACACTACACACGCTATATGGTTGACCAAGCTATCACTGGTAAATTAAAAAATGCTGAATTTACTAAAGATGAAAAATTCGGCTTAAGCATTCCTACTGAAATGGAAGACGTACCTAAAACAATCTTAAATCCAATCAATGCGTGGAGCGATTCAGATAAATATCGTGCACAAGCTGATGATTTAATTAAACGTTTTGAAGAAAACTTCAAAAAATTCGGTCCAGAAGTAAAAGAAATTGCTGAAACTGGCGGATTCAATAAATAATAATTAATTATCAAATAGGAAAATGCCCACTCCACTGACATCTTAATGATGTATCAGTGAGACTGGGCATTTTCTTTTTGTTCTTCAATTTTCCTCATCCAAGCATGAATATAATTCAATGCTTCTTTCATTGCTTTAGGGCGTGGCACATGGCCTTCTTCTAATTGATAGAATGTATCATATTGAGCTCCCTTTTTCTGCAACTGTTCTTCTAAATAATAGCCTTGATGAATGCCAACTTGCCAATCTTTGCCTCCATGTACAATTAATATCGGCGGACTCTTACTATCTATTAATTTTAGAGCATCTCGCTTCTCGTATTCTTCTTTATTTTTCTTAGGATGACCAACCATCCGTCGCAACATTCCGCGCAAATCCACACGTTCTTCATACATTAATCGCACATCAGAAACGCCGCCCCACGCAATGTAACTATCAGCTGGATAATCTTGGAACGTAAGTAACCCTTGCAGTCCCCCTCTTGAGAATCCAATCATATGCACATAAGCCTTAGGATATTTCTTTTTTAAAATGCGCACTAGTTCTGTCACGTCATTTAAATCAGCACGACAAAATTCATCTCGACCTTCACTACCATTACTTCCTCTATAATATGGTCCTACAACTAATGTATTTAAATTCGCAAACTGCATCAATCTCGCAGCACGCACACGTCCAACTTGTCCTTTACCTCCACGCAAATATACTACTATGCGTTCTACGTTCTCATTATAAGGCGTCATTTGTAATGCTTTGACTTTAAGATGATCAACCTCATAAGTGATTTCTTCAAAACAGTGCGTGTGTGATTCAATCGGCATTTTTTTAGTAGCTATAATACCCAAGCTCAATCACCCTCTCCAAACATTTGAGAATCGCGTCATCTTGAATTAAATAACTTTGATGTGCTTCAGAAATATCATCAATTCGCTTAAATAACTGAGGACCCTCAGTTTCTAAATAGTCCTTTTTATTTTGAATCTCTTTGACCTTAATCACATAAACATCTTTGGCAAACTTAAATCCATCATTAGTATGCACTTGATATTGAGCGATATAATTTATATCATCAGCAATCGCACCTGTCTCTTCAAACAACTCTCTCTCAATCGCTTGTCGGCTAAACTCCCCTTGCTCAACTTTGCCACCAGGAAATTCAATGCCCCGTTGTTTGTGCTGCGTAAATAATAGCTGTTTTTTGAAAATGGGAATAGCTAAAACGTGATTGCCATCCGGTTCATCATTATTTGTTTTAAACTGCATTGTGACACGTCTATTATCTTTATCTACAAACTCCACGTTCCTCACTACTCCTTTGAATGTGTTAAACTATTTAATAATTAATCTATGTTGGAGGGTACCTATGTTTAAAAAATTATTTTTAGGCATTATTCATATATATCAACGTTATATTTCACCAATGACACCACCGACTTGTCGCTTCTATCCTACTTGTTCAGAATATACTAGAGAAGCAATTGAAGTCTATGGTGCTTTTAAAGGTGGCTATATGGGCGTGCGTCGTATTTTAAAATGTCATCCACTTCATAAAGGTGGTTTCGATCCTGTGCCTTTGAAAAAAGATAACAACGACCATCATCACTCATAAGGTATTAATTGCGCTTTATTAATAATTGGGGGATTAAAATGAATCAATCCCTCTTTTAATTTGCCTATGCCTTGCGTAAAATCTTCTTTAAAATAATACCCATCCGGCGTAATATCTCCTGGATAATCCCCTTCATTTGCTAACAACGCTGTAAAGTAACGACTCAAACCATACTCATACATTCCACCAACTACTACTTTAACTTGGTGTTGATGTAGAGTTTGAATTAATTGCTGTGCTTTATCTATTCCACCTACTCTAAATGGTTTTATAATTACTACCTCGATTGGATAATGTTCAATGATTGAAATAATCGCTTCTTCATTGAGTGCTTTTTCATCTATAGCAATAGGTGGATAATTATTTAAATCTACTTTATTAAGTAGAGATAATGATTTAAATGGTTCTTCGATATAAATAATATTTTGCGACGTAATTTGTTCTACCTTTTCCAAATCATGAACAGATAATGATTCATTAGCATCTAGCGCTAAATAATATTTATGCTTAAGATGTGTGTTCAACTTATGAATATCCTCACTCAATTGTTTAGACCATTTGAGCTTAATACGAGGCGGTTGCGTGGTTTGAAGCGTTTGTAACTGTGCTTCCGTTAAACCACTTGCCGTAGCCCCATATTCTACATTGAAACTAGGTAGCTGATGATATATTTGATAAATTGCCATCACCGCTGTACAACGTGCTGCTGGATAGGATTCAAGCTGACGTAAATATGGCTTCCAATCCGCAAACGTATTAAACGTGACATTTTTGATGTTATTCGCCCATTCTTCTAAAATATTTTTTACCGAATGAATAGTTTCTTTATCATACCAATTTGTCTCAAACGCGTTGCTTTCTCCAAAATATGACTGATTTTTATCAGTGACGAATTCCACTATAAGCGCTTTTCGATGTGTCATTTCAACTTTCGGAGTGATAATTGGAGAATGAAATGCTGCATTATAGTAATAGAAATTGACTTCTTTAATTTTCATGTTGATTTACCTGTGAAATAACTTTATTTCGTTGTAATTTTCCGGTAGAAGTATAAGGTAATGATTTCATACGATAATAATGTTTAGGAATTTTATACTTAGCTAAATTATTTTGCAGAAATTGGATAAGTTCGTCCTGTGAAAGTTCATTTTCAGAAACATAATAAAGCACTGGAATTTGGCCCCAAGTTTCGTCATCCTGTGGAACACATACTGCATCTTCCATACCTTCAAATTTCTTAGCAACAGTTTCAATTTCATACGGATAAATATTCTCGCCGCCACTGATAATTAAATCTTTACGACGATCATAAACCATGACATAACCTTCGTTATCTATTTCTGCAATATCACCTGTTTTGAAATAACCATCTTCAAACGTGTCATCCAGTTGCTTAGGATATAAATAGCCATTCATGACATTGTTGCCTTTTATAAGAAGTTCTCCATGCCCTTCTTCGTTCGGATTTTTAATTTTAACTTTCACATTCTCACTTGGCTTTCCAACAGTGTCATAACGTTGCGCAAGCATTTCTGGTGTTGCAGTTAAGAATTGAGAACACGTTTCCGTCATGCCAAATGAATTATAGATAGGTAAATGATAATCAAGTGCCTGATCAATTAATGTTGATGATAACTTTGCGCCACCTAATAATATTTTTTCTATTGAAAATGGCTGATTTAACCCTGCATCCATAAGCCATTTTAATGTCTGAGGCACAAGTGAAACATGGGTAGGTTTCTCTTCTTTTATAATATTAAGCATTGTTTCAGTATCATATTTCTTTAAAATGCGAACTGTAAATCCTTCAATAATTGAACGTAAAATCACGCTTAAACCTGAAATATGATAGATAGGCAGTACAGATAGCCATATTGTATCTTGATCAAAGCCCAGACTCTGTTTACATCCTATGGCACTCGCATAATGATTTTCAAAGGTTTGTGGGACTGCTTTTTGGGGACCTGTAGTACCAGAAGTAAACATAATTGAAGCAATACGTGTAATATCAAACGATTGAGTGTTTGAAGACGGTTCAAGTGTGTTTAATTCATTGAAATGCACAATTTTAAAAGAAGGTAAATCAAAATTCGTAGTAGAAATAATTGTCGAAATATCTACAGAGCGCATTTGATTAATCATTTCTTGTTGAGTTAAACGAGTATTAATCATAGCTACTTCAATATTAGCTAACCAGCATGCATTGACTAATACTACCGATTCAATATCATTATGAATATATAACCCTACTCTATTTTCATTCAAAGAAAGTAAGTGTTGAGATAATTCGAAAGCACGATGATATAAATCTTCAAATGTTATAGCAGTTTCACCATCAGTAACTGCGATTTTATTTTTATTTTTTATACTTTGTTCTTTTAACCAAAAATCCAAAATACATTCCTCCATATAATATACATATTTATTATAACGATTTTCTTTAGAGTTAGCAGTGGATGTGATTAAAATATACTTTGGATTGGTT
>NZ_PPRC01000057.1 GCF_002902565.1 Staphylococcus petrasii
ACATACTACTAAAGTATGAGTGAATATAATAATAAAATATGTGTAATAGTGCAGTTAATTTGATAGAATAGGTTAGAATTCTTAAAAAGACAGAGGAGTAGATATGTATGAAATTCGTTAATTTAACACCTGAAGAATTTGAAAAATTTACATCCGAAAATTTTTCACATTACACTCAATCGCGTATTCATTACGACAATAGAAATGAAATGAAACATGATGTTCACATTGTAGGTGTCAAAGATGAGGAAGGTAACGTTATTGCTGGAACTTTAATGACTGAAGCGCGTGCCCTAAAAATTTATAAATATTTCTATACTCACCGTGGTCCTGTAATGGATTATAGTGATATTAAATTAGTTCACTTTTTCTTTAAATCATTAACAGATTATTTGAAAAAACAAAATTGCTTATTCGTGTTAGTTGACCCTTATATTTTAGAAAACTTAAGAAATGCAGACGGTGAAATCTTAGAAAGCTATGATAATCGCGCCGTTATTAAAACATTAGAAGATTTAGGCTATAAACACCAAGGTTGGTCCGTAGGTTATAGTACAATGAGTCAAATTCGTTGGTTATCTATCCTTGACCTTAAAGATAAATCTGAGGATCAATTATTAAAAGAAATGGATTATCAAACACGCCGTAATATTAAAAAAACGTATGAAATGGGCGTTAAAGTAAGAACATTACCTATGGAAGAAACAGATACGTTCTTTGAACTTTTCCAAATGGCAGAAGAAAAGCATGGCTTCAAATTTAGAGATAAACCTTACTTCTATGAAATGCAAAAAACTTATCAAGACCACGCAATGTTAAAACTTGCTTATATTGATTTAAAAGACTATTTATCTACTCTCCAACAAAAACACGATGATTTAACAAAACAATTAACTGATGTTGATGAGGCGTTAAAAGAAAGCCCTAATTCTAAGAAAAATAAAAATAAGAAAACACAAATTGAGCAACAATTAAACAGTAATGAACGTAAGCTCAATGAAACAAAAGAGAAAATCGCTGCAGAAGGTGAAGTGTTAAATCTAGCAGCTGCGCTTTATATTTATAATGACCACGAAGTTTACTACTTATCAAGTGGTTCTAACCCTAAATACAATGCTTATATGGGTGCTTATCGTTTACAATGGGAAATGATTAAATTTGCTAAAGAGCATAATATCGATCGTTACAACTTCTACGGCATTACAGGAGACTTCAGTGAAGATGCCGAGGATTATGGCGTACAACAATTCAAAAAAGGCTTCAACGCTAATGTATATGAATATATTGGAGACTTTATTAAACCAATTAAGCCATTAGCTTATCGCGCTCAAAAATTATTAGACCGTAGAAAATAATTCTAATTTAAATAACCTCAATAAAAAACCACGTTATAAAGAATTGTTCCATTCTCTATAACGTGGTTTTATTTTATCTTAATCTTCATTAATTACATTTAAGAATCTGCGAAGTTCTTCTGATTTAGGATGATTAAACATCTCATCTGGAGAACCTTGTTCACCAATTCTACCTTCATGAATGAAGACAATTTTATTTGAAACCTCTCTTGCGAAGCGCATTTCATGTGTCACAATGACCATTGTCATGCCTTCATCTGCTAATTCTTTAATTACTCTCAATACGTCGTTTACTAATTCAGGGTCTAATGCAGACGTTGGCTCATCAAACAACATGACTTTTGGATTCATAGCTAATGCTCTTGCAATCGCTACACGTTGTTGTTGACCACCTGATAAAGCATGAGGACGTTGGTCTTTAACGCTTGTTAATCCAACTTTCTCTAATAATCCCATCGCTCTCTCTTTAGCGTCCGCTTTGCTCATTTTCTTAACAGTTACTAAACCTTCCATCACATTCTCTAAAGCAGTTTTATGTGGGAAAAGATTATAACTTTGGAAAACCATGCCTGATTGTTTACGAACATTAATTTGAGATTTTTTATTATTAGCTGTATAGCTTTCTCCGTTAACCGTTACATTACCTTCAGTTGGAATCTCTAAAGCATTAATCATACGCAATAACGTTGTTTTACCTGAACCTGAACGGCCAATAAGTGTCACAACTTCCCCTTTATCAACGTTTAAATCAATGCCTTTAATGACTTCTTTATCATTGAATGATTTATGGATACCACTTAATTCAATCATGAGTTATACCCTCTTTCAATATATGATTCATAGAAGCTTTGGATCACTGAAATAATGAAACATACGACCCAGTACATTACAGCTACAAGAATATAAATAGTAAAATATTCATATGTTGTAGAAGCCACTTCCTGAGCTTTACGGAACATTTCAGCTACTAAGATAAATCCTAATAAAGATGTATCTTTAATTAAACCTAAGAACGTGTTACCTAAAGCTGGAATCGATACACGAATCGCTTGAGGTAGAATAATACGTTGAATCGTTTGACGATAATTCATACCAATAGAATACGCCGCTTCCGTTTGTCCTTTAGGGATTGAAATAATACCACCACGGATAATCTCAGATGCATAAGCACCTACATTAAGAGATAAACCGATAATGGCTGATAGTACAGACGATAACGTCCATTGTTCATCGGCATTACCTGTAATTAGACGACCTAATTCAGGAATACCATAGAAGATGATGAACAATTGTACAATCATTGGTGTCCCACGAATGATTGAAACATAGACACGCGCAATTCCTCTTAATATCTTACTATTTGAAATACGCATTAATGCTGTAAATAAAGCAATAATTAAACCTATGATAAACGTAACAATTGTTATTGGGATAGAATATTTAACTAATCCCTCTAACATTGGCCCAAATGCTTGCCCTGCTGCATCAAGTGCGTGTTGTTGTTGACTATTTAGGCTCAGAAACATTTTCACCGAACCATTTCTTACCGATTTCTGCTAATTTACCGTTTTCTTTAAGTTTATCAAGGCCTTTATTGAAATCAGAAACTACTTTGTCATCTACACTTTTATTGAATGTAAATGCTGATTTACTTTGTTCTGCGTCACCTTTAATTGCTTTGATTTTAGCATTAGGTTTTTGTTTTTTATAATCTAAGTAAGATAAGCTATCGTTAAATGTACCGTCTACACGATTAGATAATAATAAGTCCATTGCTTGGTTGAAGCCATCAACTTTAGTGATATTAGCACCTTTATCTTTAGCTAATTTACCGTAGTTAGATGTAAATGTTTGTGCTAATTTTTTACTTCTAACATCATTAAATGATTTAATATTTTTTTCATTTTCACGTACTACTAATACTGCGCTTGAATAAGTGTAAGGTTTAGAGAATTTGTATTTTTCTTCTCTTTCTTTGTTAATACCAACTTGGTTAGCAATAACGTCGAAACGTTTAGCATCTAAACCAGCAAACATTGAATCCCATGATGTTTCATTGAATTTAAGTTTGTAACCTTCTTCTTTAGCTACTGCTTTGATTACATCGATATCATAACCCGTTAATTCGTCTTTTTTGTTGTGGAACGTGAATGGTGCATATGTACCTTCAGTACCTACTCTTAAAGTTTTTTTGTCGCTACTGCTAGATTTTGAATCACTGTTTTTATCAGATGACCCACTATTACCACAAGCAGCTAACACAAAGATAAGTGCTAAAGCTACAAATAAAAGTCTCTTCATTTTTTATTTCCTCCATATTCCTATTAGATTAGTCAGAATAAATTAATTCTAATCTCAACGGTAGGAATAGTCAATAATATTTTGCATCATGTCAAGTGTTCAGAATGTTTGGATATTATCAACTATTAACCAACATGTTTAATTATCTTGCGCCTCGGCTTTTACTTTCTTTTTACTTTTAATGAGAAAAGTTAACAACAAACTGATAACTGTAATACCGACTGCAAATAAAAAGCCTGCATGATAGCCATGTAACATTGCATCGAGTTGAATTTGAAGCATCATGTCTTGTTTGTTCATCCCTTGATAGTCACTCATCGTTGGTTTAAAGCTTTTACTAGCAGAACTTAAAATCGTAATTAAGCCTGCAGTCCCAATTGAACCAGAAATTTGTTGAATTGTGTTTGTCATCGAAGAACCATGTGCATTCAATTCTGGTGTCAGTTGATTCATCGTATGTGTCATTACTGGCATTAATCCTAAAGCGATACCAATCATACGAACCGCGTAAATCGTTGCGAGCATGATAGTTGAGGTATGTTCATCCATAAAGACAAAGTAAGATGTCGTTACAATAACAATTAACATACCAATAATTGCCAATACTTTAGCGCCAAATGTTTCATATAACCAGCCAGATATCATCGACATAATAGCCATGACAATCGCACCTGGAAGTAAAATTAATCCTGAATCTACCGGGGTACGATTTAAGACATTTTGCACAAACATTGGTGTTACTGTTTCAGAACCGATCATTGAAATCATAGTTACTGCCATGATTGATAAACCAACCGCAAATTCTTTATTTTTAAACACTTTAAAGCTAAGCAACGGTGTTTCAAGTCGTTGTTGTCTCCAAATGAATAATCCTACTAAGATGATGCCACCTATAATGGTTAATAACACGATTGGATTATCCCAACCATCGTGCGAAATAGAACTTACACCATACAGTAATCCACCAAAGCCTAGAATAGATAAGATAATTGAAATCATATCAATTGGGGCTTTGACGTTTGTACCCACGTTTTTAACAATTTTCAGAGCAAGAATAAATGTGATTGCTGAAATTGGAGCTACCACATGGAAGAGTGATCTCCAGTTAAAATATTCCACTAAATAACCTGATAATGTTGGTCCTATGGCTGGTGCTAGGCCGATGACTAAACCAAAGAATCCCATATATTTACCACGTTCATGCGGTTCAAAGATATCAAGTATCGTCGTCATCATTAGTGGCATCATGATACCTGAACCTAACGCTTGGATGATACGCGCAATTAATAATATTGTGAAGTTCGGACTGAAACCGCCTAATAACGTTCCTATCAAGAAAATAGCGATCCCTGTTAAGAATACTTGTCTCGTCGTATAACGTTGAATAATGAATGCTGATAATGGTACCACTACCCCATTCGTTAATAGAAAGGCCGTCGTAAGCCACTGTACTTGCGAATATTCTATATTAAAATCTTTCATAATTCGCGGTAACGCAGTCGTTAGTAAAGTTTCATTTAATAGTCCAAAGAAACCGCCTAATAACATTGTATAAATCATTGCTAATTTTCTTTTATGCGACATTGTTTTCCTCCATTCTCTCGGTGCTAAGTGTCAGATACTGTTGCTTATTATACAGATTCAAATTTAATTTTCACATAAATAGTTGTAAATTTTGTAAATCGTAATAATTACTATTTACAAAAATGCTGTTTTCCTTTATCCTTTTAGAAAAGGAGGCCCAAATATGAAACAAGATTTACAAACAGCACGACGCAATTTAAATAGCCCTAACATCAAAACACGCAAACGAGCTTTAAAAATTATTAAGCAACATAAACGCAAATAAGTGAGCTTTCATACAGCCATCTGAAAATCACTTTATTGTCGTTCATAAAACTTAATATGCAAACTACACTTTTATTTAACATTTAACTCCTAAAAAAAGAGCAGAATGGAAATCTTCTTCATTATAAAGATTTCCATTCCACTCTTTTCAATAGAACATTATAAATAATAATGATCAGTAACGTTTAAATGTTCATCTAATTCATAAATTAATGGCGCACCTGTTTTAATTTCATAACCCACGATATCTTCATCAGAAATATTATCTAAATATTTGATAAGTGCACGAATTGAATTACCATGTGCTGCAACTAACACAGTCTCTCCATCTAATAAATGTTGTGAAATTCTATCAGTCCAAATAGGTACCACACGTTCAAGCGTAGTTTTTAAACTTTCAGAATATGGCATCATACGGTGGTCTAAATGACGATAACGACGATCTTTTAAATATGTTTCTCGTTGTTCTTCAGTTTCTGCTGGTGGTTTCACATCATATGAACGACGCCATTGATGTACTTGTTCTTCACCAAACTCTTTACGCGCTTCGTCTTTATTTAAACCTTGTAATTTACCATAGTGACGCTCATTTAAACGCCAACTTTTATGAACTGGAATCCATTGTTGATCAGATTCCGCTAATAAATATTGCGTTGTTTCTAAGGCTCTTGTTAATAATGATGTATACGCCACATCAATTTCGATACCGCTCTCTTTCAATTTACGGCCAGATTTAATCGCTTCCTCTCGACCTTGATCAGATAATTGAACATCTTCCCAACCTGTAAATAAGTTTTTAGCATTCCATTCACTTTGTCCGTGACGGCATAAGATTAATTTTGGCATATGAAACACCTTCCTGTATTTGCTTCGTACTACTTTTTTTGAAAAGTAAAACGAGGCTTAAAAATTCTTCTCTGTGCTAAGTATCTGAGTGCCTCTTTCTCTAATTACTTTCATTATAAAACTATTTCAATATTTTTCATAATCTTAGCGTTTTATCATCACTCTGCCATATATGTCTTTGAACCGTCATGTTTGTTACTTGGCTTACATCTCTGACAATTACTTTTGATATGGCAGTAACCTATGACATGTTTAAAGGTGTTAAAGTATAGTCACCGTAATCGACAGCAAAAGAAATTGGGAGCGGGACAGAAATTTAAATAATTTCGTCGTATCCCCAACTTGCTTTGTTTGTAGACTTTCTTTTCGAAAGTCTCTATGTTGGGGCCCCGCCCGCCAGTCAAGGATGACTAGGTTTGAAAAAAGCTTGCTTTAAGCGCACTTTCAAATCAGTCAGCTACTGCCAAAATGTTAATGAAGGTTGAAACATTTTATGCCGTTCTCTTCTCAACTTTAACCAATTAACAAAGGAGTTTTTATTATGAAGAAAACAATATTTGCATTAATGACTATGGTCTCGTTAGGTGCGGCTGGCATAGAAACAGGACAAGCACATGCGAGTGAACTTACATCGCATCAATCTCAACAACAAAATTATGAATATAATCAATCATCTTCATCATCAGCCTCAACATCAAGTACTAATACGACAAATGAAAGCACGCAATCTGTTTATGAACAGTTTATTGCAGCGGGTGGAACAGAGGCGCTTTGGGAAAGCATTGTTCTACCAGAATCGGGTGGTAATCCAAATGCTTCAAACGGACAATATCATGGTTTAGGTCAAACGAATCAATCTTGGGGATATGGTTCAGTTGAAACGCAAACTAAAGGCATGATCCAATACGCCAAAGAACGCTATGGTTCTATTGAAGCAGCGATTAGCTTCAGACAAGCAAATGGTTGGTGGTAAAGATAAAAAGGTTCACTATTAAGCTCTTTGCTCAATAGTGAACCTTTTTATTCAATCTAATCTAATGTATCTGGTTCTGGATGAACATATACTGAAGAAATACCTACGCTATGTAAATGTGACTCCACTTTATCACAGATTTCATGTGCTTCTTGTAATGATAAATGTGCGTCTACTACTATTGTTACATCTAAAAAGATACTACTACCGTGATAACGTCCTTTTACACTTTTTACATCTTTCACATCTTTGACTTCTAATACCTCATTACGATATTCTTCTAAATCCTTTTCATTAAAACCATCACTTAAAGCAAAGATAGAATCTTTAAAAATACCAAACCCAGTATAAATAATAAGTAAGCCTAATAGTGTGGCTAAAATAACATCGACAATAGATAATCCAAATTGGGTAAATACT
This sequence comes from Staphylococcus petrasii, assembly GCF_002902565.1. Taxonomy (GTDB): domain Bacteria; phylum Bacillota; class Bacilli; order Staphylococcales; family Staphylococcaceae; genus Staphylococcus; species Staphylococcus petrasii. Next base: position 7,744 of record NZ_PPRC01000057.1, read on the forward strand.
AATCCAATTGCTGTCCCAATACTTACTAGCCCATCAGACATATTGTCTTTGGCTGCTGAATCTAAAGAACTACTTTTGGTTTTTTTAGCTAATCGATGATTGACTGCATAAACCCCGATCATTATAATCCCACTGATTAAACTGATGATAATCGTAATAAAATTAGGTGTGTGATGTTCATGTGTAAATATGCGAGGGGCATTTTCAATAACTACTTGTATCCCTACAAACATAATAATAAATGATACTAATAACGTTGACATATTCTCAGATTTCAAATGGCCATATGGATGGTTCTTATCAGCTGGCTTAATAGAAATCTTAAGTCCTACAATAACCGCAATCGATACTATAATATCGGTCATATTATTTAAAGCGTCTGCTCTGACTGCTGCTGAATCATATACAAAACCGGTAATATATTTAGAAACTGAAAGAATAATATATACAACTAAGCTTAGATACGCGCCTCTTTGAGCTAACTTCAGATTTTCACTTTGAGACATCTCATTACCCACCTTAAAAGCGTTAATATCAATAGTATGAGCCATGAAATATTGAATTACAACGTTTTTTTATTTCTATAATTTTTGTATAAACACGCTAATTTATTTTTTAGCTAAGCCTAAATTGTCAATTTACCGATGCTAAAAAAAGCCCTCTAATAAGTCTATATCTAGACTATTAAAAGGCGTCAATAGTGTTCTTTATTTATCGCGCAATAACCATTTTGATAACACAAATGTAATTGGAATAGTAACAATCAATCCTACAAACGGTGCGATTTCAGATGGAAAATTAAACCATCTTACAAAAATATATAAAAATAGTGTCTGCATCCCCATATTCACAACTTGTGTTAAAGGGAAACTTAAAAACTTTTTCAAAGTTGGTTTTACGTTATAAACAAAATAACAATTTAAATAATAAGAAATAATAAAACTCACTACAAAACCTATAATATGACTGAGCATATAATATACATTAAATAACTTTAATAAAATTAAGTACACGAGGTAATAATC
>NZ_PPRC01000058.1 GCF_002902565.1 Staphylococcus petrasii
CTTCTAATTCTTTATCTTTTGTTAATTGAGTTAAACGCTCTATTTCAATTGAATGTTTATGCTGTTCTTGATTATAGTCTTCAATTTCTTTTTCAATCTCATTTTTAGTGTTTAATTTTTGTAATAAATGTTCAATTTCTTCGTAATTTGATACACCTATTCTCGTCATTTCATTATCTATTTGAATTTTTAGGTGATTTAACTCCTCTCCTAATTCTTGATTACTATTTTCATGATTTTCTAAATTATTTTTTTCGATAGCTAATTCTTGATTATATTGTTGAATTTTACTATTTAAATCTTCTTTTTGTTTTTGAAAATTAGTAACCATTTTTTCATTTTCAATATATTGTTTTTCAAATGACTTAATGTCGTTAAACTGTGTCGTTTTTTCAAAATCATTAATTAATATTTCATATTGATTTTTTTGAGACTTTAATTTCTCATAATCAACCAATAATTGATGTTTAGTTTCTTTAAGCTGATTTAATTGATTGTTATATTCTTTTAATTCATTTTTTTGTTCTTGAATTTGTTGTTTTTCTATTTTTTTATCTTGTAAAGATTGTTCTAATTGCTTAATATCTTGTAATTCACTCTCATTAACTTCTAGTTCATTCATTTGTTTAGAGATAAATGTTTGAGAGGTTTCTAAATTACCTAATTTAATATTTCTTTCATGAATATCGTTTGTTAATTTTTTAATCAATTGTTGATTTTGGTTAATCTTTTCAAAATCAATATGGGCATTTAAAGATTCAATTTCATTTCCACAAATCGGACATGTATCGCCAATATGTAAGGCAGATTGAATTTCTTGAACAAACGTTTGTTTATCATTTAAATCGATATTTGTTCTATCAATGTTTTCTAATTGTGTATTAAAATTCTCAATTTCTTGATTTAAAGCTTCTTGTTGTGCAGATTTATCATCATATTCGCTTTTCAATTTAGCCAATTTATCTTTATTAGCTTGTAATTGTTCTTGTTTTTCAATTAATTTTTCCAATTCATAAATACTTTGTGTCAATTGATCAATCGCATCTTCATTAATATCAATGGCTTTAGCTTTCTTGTTAAGAACATTTTCGTTATGGCTAATCTCTTCTTGCTTTTTATCACTCTCAACAAGCTGATTTTCAGTAGTTTTAATTTCAGTATAAGCGTTTTTGTATTTTCTAAGATTGCCATAAAATTGTCTCGTATTATTAATATATTCAGATTTTTGTTCAATATTTTTTTCGTTTTGTACTAAAGTTTCTAATTCACTTGATTGCAATTCTAATGATTGGTTTAAACGAGTAATATTAGATTTTGATGTCGCTATTTTATTTTTTACTTCTTCAATTTTTAAGACTTTATTTTTTTCTTGCTCATATAAATTAGAAAGTGTTTTTATTTCATTTAATCTGTCTAATTCTTTATTTAATTCTTTTATGTAACTAGCTTTTTCATCTAATTGTTTTTTTAATTCTTTTCGTTTTTCTAAATCTACAAGATTTTGTTGAAGTTGTTTATTATCTTCAATACGCTGATTTAAATTCTTTAGCGCAACGTGATTTTTATTTTTTAATTCTTCATAATCCTTAAGTAACTGATTGCCAACTTCTTTAAAATTTGGGATGACTTTTAAAATTTCTTGAGTTTGAAGACTATCGATGAGCTTAAGTTCACTTAACTTTTCATTCTCAAAATCATCTATATCTTCCCATAATAATTGAATTTGATTTTGACGAGATTCAATTTGTTTCTTTTCTGCTTTCACTTCGTTTAACAGCAAATTCTGAATTTCTTCAAATCTTATACTATTAAACAAGGTTCTTAAAATACTTTGTTTATCAGAGCTATTAGAAACTAAAAACTTCTTAAATTCACCTTGAGGTAAGATAAACAGTTGTCTGAATTGTTCTGCATTCACACCTAAAATACTTTTAATAAACGCATTTCCTGAACTAATCTTACTTTCACGTAATTCATATTGATTTGTTGCTTTTTCTAATTCATAGACATCTAACTTTCCTGGAGTTTGAGAGGTATTGCCTTGTTTTGTAAAAGCGCCCTGTCTCACAATTTTGAATGCTTTATCTTTAAGTTCAAATTCATAAATGACAGACATAGGTGATTTTCCATCTGCAAAATGACTTCTAAGTTCACTTTCATTTCGTCCTTCAGTAGAAGCTTTTCCAAATAAAGCGAAGACAATCGCATCAAACAACATAGTTTTACCTGAGCCTGTTTTACCACTTATCAAAAATAATCGTTCATTATTAATTTCTCGAAAATCAATTGTTTCATTTAAAAAAGGTCCGAAATTAGTTAATTTTAATTTTATAGGCTTCAACGTTTAAACCTCCTTATTAATTACTTGATTGAGCAAGTCATGAATTTTATTATTTTGATAATCTGTTAGCTCTTGATCTGTGATTGATTTATAAAATTGCTGAATAATTGTCACATCATCTTCTTGTTTTAATTCAGCCTGATGTAATTGACCACTACTTTCAAAAGTAATATTACTTAAAGATAAAGTATTAGGATAAAGTTGTTTGAGTTGTAGCATTGGATCATTAATATGTGACATGTTTCTTAATTTAAAATGAAAATAATTTTCTTTATTTTTCATTTTTACGCTACCTTGAATAACATCATCATATTCACCTTCAATAACTTCCAATTCTCGCAAAGGTTTAAGCTGTATAAACTGATTGGTAATATCTTCTTTAGAATTAATTATAAGTCGCTTATAACCTTTTGGTTGGTTACTTTCTGAGAATGAATATTGTAATAAAGAGCCACTATAACTAATCACATTATCTTCAATACTAAACGGATGATGTAAATGCCCTAATAACACTTTGTCAAAAATATTGAAAGATGTTTTATCTACACTTTCAACTGTACCAATTGTAAGTGGTCTTTCAGAATCAGATGTTTTCCCTCCATTGATTGTAAGGTGCGCAATTAAGAAATTAATTTCATCTCTATTCATAGTTTCAGAAATATGCGCTATACATCTTTGAGTAGCTTGTTCGTATGTCTCAATTGAATCATCTTCAAAAAATGCTTTGATTTCACTAACTGTCGCAAATGGTAATGTATAAAAATTAACATTATTAATTGTGATAGGATGATTCATATCCTCTAATTTAGTACGTATGTATAGCTTTGAATGTTGAAACCAAGTAGAACCATAATTTAAACGTTCCTTCCCATCATGGTTACCATTAGTAATAATAGTAGGAATACCCATTTGAATATTGATTGTACTAAGTGTCTTTTCAAATAACTTAATTGTTTCTTTACTTGGGTATGTTGTATCGTAAATGTCGCCAGAAATAATGAAAACATCTGGGTTTTCTTCATTAATTTTATCTATCAACTGATTTAATATGTATTCTTGATCTTCTAAAAATTGCTTGCCATTTAGAATCTTTCCTAAGTGCCAATCTCCTGTATGTATTATTTTCATAGGAATCCCCCTTAAGAACATTTGTTCGTATAAAATTATACACTTAAATTTTTTCTTATTCAAATGAAAAAAGAAGCGAGACAGAAATTAAAAACATTTCTGTTCCGCTCCCACAAAACCTATAAAACTAAAGTTTTTTTCAATTTTTTAAATTTATATAACATAGCTAGTCTCCAAGGTACAATCATGCTGAATGCTAGTAAGAAGAACATTCCACCGATTTCACCAGGATCAATCGAGCTACTAATAAATATTTTGATTACCGTACGGATAATTAATAATGAAATCAAAATGATTGGAAAAGCTTTAGATCTTTTCATATAAATTTCAGTTCCATGAACTTCAAAATGGCTTGTCCATATTAAGACAGATGAAAAGATAACGCCTAAAATAACAGATTCTATTATTTCTGCACCAGTTAATCTAAAGTACGGAATAACATACATCAAGGCACCTGTAGCCATGAAGAACGGTGGTAAAATAATTTTTTTCTCATTAACTGGGAATTTTTGAGCTTTCATACGTATGAAGATAACGACAATTCCCATGAACAATGCAAATACTACTGAAAAAATTAAATACGCCAAAATTACACCTTCTTATATTCATAAACTAATACTTCGAAAAATTATTTTCAATAGTTAAAATTTAACTTAAATTGCTGTATCAATAATAATCCTAAAATTGTTTTACATCAAAAATAAAGGATTGTAAACCTTTAAACGGCACAATCCTTCTTAAAAATTATTTTTTTGAACTTTTCATGTTTTGATCCATGTTTTTGTTCATCATAGTCATCATTTGATTGATTTTCTTTTGAGATGGTTTTTGTCCCATTTGCATCATCATCATACGTAACATTTCTTCATTAATAGGTGGGTTTTTTTTCAAATAATCCATCATATATTTTCTTGCTAAGAAGAAACCACCAACAAGTCCGATGATAAGCGCTAGAATGATTAATAATATCGCTAACCAAGTTGCCATTGTTTCACCCACTTTCTATACCTACTGAATTTTACTAAATAACTATCTTATTTTCAATAGCTAGTTTAAGAATAAAAACACATTTATTATGATAACAAATTACCATATGATTTTGATACCTAAAAATTAATAAAAAAGAAGGCTTTCGCGTGGAAAGCCTTCCTTTTAACAATAGTAATAAATTAGAATGTTCTAATTTGGTTTAAAATATTTTCTTTAGTAAATCCATATTTTTCAACTACTAAATCACCAGGGGCACTTGCGCCAAATCCATCGATACCGATAACTTTACCTTCAGTACCAACGTATTTGTGCCAACCAAGTGGTGAAGCCATTTCAATAGCAACACGTTTAGTAATATCTTTAGGAATGACTGATTCTTTATATTCATCGCTTTGTTGTTCGAAAGCTAACCAGTTTGGCATAGAAACAACTCTTACACCTTTACCTTGCTTATCAAGGTCTTTAGCCGCTTCAATAGCTAAGCTTACTTCTGAACCAGTAGCTAATAATAAGTATTCTGGTTTAGTTTCAGTTTCATAAACTGAATAAGCACCTTTACGAACGCCTTCTTCAACAGTAGCTTCATCAACATCTAAATAAGGAAGATTTTGACGAGTTAATACTAATGATGTTGGTGTTTGTTCAGATTCTAAAGCAACTTCCCAAGCTACTCTTGTTTCATTGCCATCAGCTGGACGGATAACATTCATATTTGGAATAGCTCTTAAACCAGCTAATTGTTCAATTGGTTCATGAGTCGGACCATCTTCACCAACTGCAATTGAGTCATGTGTAAAGATGAATGTTGAATTAAGTCCCATAATTGCTGATAAACGAAGTGCAGGTTTTAAGTAATCACTAAATACGAAGAATGTTGCACCGTATGGGTGAAGACCACCATGAGCTGCCATACCATTAACTGCTGCGCCCATCGCAAATTCTCTTACACCAAACCAAACGTTTTTACCTTCAGGTGTATTACGGTCATAATCTGTAGCTTCTTTAACATTAGATTTGTTAGAACCTGCTAAGTCAGCTGAACCCCCAAAGAATGAAGGTACTGATTTACTTAAAGCTTGGATAATTTCTCCTGAATCAGCACGAGTTGCCGCTTTATGATCGCTACCAAATTTAGGTAACTCATCTTTATAATTTTTAGGTAATTTACCACTAATCGCTAATTTAAATTCTTCAGCTAATTCTGGATATTTATTAGTATATTCTTCTAATTTTTCTTTCCAAGCATCTTCATTTTCATTAGCACGTTTTAACATAGTTGTTTGGAAGATTTCATATACTTCTTCTGGTACAAAGAAGCGTTTTTCAGGATCTAAACCATAAGCTTCAAATGTTAATTTTCTTTCATCTTCACCTAATGGCGCACCGTGAACACCGTTAGTACCACTTACGTTTGGAGCACCGAATCCAATAATTGTTTTAACTTCAATAATTGTAGGGCCTTTTTGAGATTTTGCTTTAGTAATAGCATTATCAATTTCTTCTAAGTCATTACCTTCTTTAACTAAGATGTGATTCCATCCATAGCTTTCGAAGCGTTTTTTAGTATCTTCTGAAAATGATTTGTTTAATTCCCCATCAAGTGAAATATCATTTGAATCATATAACACGATTAATTTATCTAATTGATTGTGACCAGCAAATGAAGCGGCTTCATGAGAAATACCTTCCATTAAGTCACCATCAGAAGCTAATACATATGTGTAGTGATCAACGATATCGATATCTTCTTTATTAAATTTACCTGCTAAATGATCTTCAGCTAAAGCCATACCAACTGACATGGCAAAACCTTGGCCTAAAGGACCAGTTGTTACTTCAACACCATCAGTATGTCTGAATTCTGGATGTCCAGGAGTTTTTGAGCCCCATTGTCTGAACTGTTTAAGTTCTTCTAATTCTAAACTTCCAGATACATGAAGAAGGCTATAAAGTAAAGCCGAACCGTGACCTGCTGAAAGAATGAAACGGTCTCTGTTAAAGTAGTCTTTTGATTGAGGATTGAAGTTTAAATGGCGTGTCCATAAAGTGTAAGCCATTGGAGCTGCTCCCATAGGTAGACCTGGGTGCCCAGAATTTGCTTGTTCGATTGCATCAATACTTAGAGCACGAATAGTATCAATGGCTAATTGATCTTTCTCGTTAAACATCTATAATACTTCCCTTCTACTAAATAATCTTTGTTATATTATAACTTAAATATATTGTTTCTGATAAGAATTAATCTCAAGGGATTAAACCTTGTATTTTAATTTTTATGGTTTTTATTTTCTTCTTGAATTTTTTTCAATTTTTCGGGTGTAACATCGTTTCCTTCTGGATCTATTACCTTAGTATTCTCAATTTGTTGTTTAAAACCTTTTCTAAATGATTCTAAATAAGCTTTACGTAATTTAGATTGTTCCTTAGCCTCAGCTTCAGTTAATCCCTTTTCTTTTTTCTTTTTAGCTAGTTCGTTGATTCTATCTATATTTAAATTGTCTTTAGTCAAGGCAATCACTCTCTTTTCAAATATAATATTTTTAATAATTACTTCATAAAATATACCAAAAAAATGTAGGTTAAAAAAGTTTTTGAAAAGCTGCATCTACTATAACAAATTATCAAAACTATAAAGTTATACCTACACCAAATAATCTCATATAATAGATGTTATTACCCTCTCAATATACTTTCTAACATTTTTTCTTTCTTAAAATTAAAAGCATAAACTCCTCATCTAATTCGACAAAAAATTTATGCTTTTAAAATTTATATATAGTTAGTTTATATTTTGAAAGTTTATTGAACTAATGCGAACACTTTATAGTCTGTTTGTTCTGTATTTGCGTCTTTTATGTTCTTATCATCACTATTTAACATAGCTTTTTTAGAGATGGTATGGTCTGTAATTTCGTACGTTTGTTCCGTTTGTGAGCTATGATATAAACTAATGAAGAAAACTAGAAAAACTATGCAAGAGACTAATACTACGGCGATATTGCTAATCAAATTACTAGTATATTTATTAATCATTTATTACACTCCTAGAACGTTTGTTTGTATTAACACTTTAACAGAACAGATGTTCCTAGTCAATACGAAAACGAACAAATGTTTGTTTTAACGAAAAATTAATGCTATAATAACGTTAAATAAACATAGGGAGTGCCTATATATGAGAGAATTAACAAAAAGACAAAGTGAAATATATGATTACATTAAACATGTAGTTCAAGTTAAAGGTTATCCACCAAGTGTTCGTGAAATTGGTGAAGCAGTTGGTTTAGCTTCAAGTTCAACTGTTCACGGTCACTTATCAAGATTAGAAGAAAAAGGATATATAAAAAGAGATCCGACTAAACCAAGAGCAATTGAAATTGTGAGTGAACAATCAAATGACTCTATTAATATGGAAGAAACAATATATGTACCGGTTATTGGTAAAGTAACAGCTGGTGTTCCTATCACTGCTGTTGAAAATATTGAAGAATATTTTCCATTACCTGAGCATTTAACTTCAACTCACAATAGTGATATTTTCATTTTAAATGTTGTTGGTGAAAGTATGATTGAGGCTGGCATCTTAGATGGAGATAAAGTCATCGTTAGAAGCCAAACAATTGCGGAAAATGGAGATATCATTGTAGCAATGACTGAAGATGATGAAGCTACTGTAAAACGTTTCTACAAAGAAAAAAATCGTTATAGATTACAACCAGAAAACAGCACTATGAGTCCTATATATTTAGATAATGTTACTGTTATCGGAAAAGTTATAGGTCTTTATAGAGAATTATAAGTAGCACTTGTTTTCTTAAGTTAACTATCTCTCTTATATATTTATATATAATAAAGAACTAGAGCTAGCCTTTTTTGGCTAGCTCTAGTTCTTTTTTTCAACTGTGTCTTTTTTGTTTAAAATATCTTTTACTTTATCTAGAATGTCTTTTTTATCTTTTGTTTTAGTAGTCATATTATCAACTTCCTTATCAATAAAAAGATACCCCAAACATTCAATATTTAAACTACTCTCCAGTATAATTTTCAGTCCAATATGGCTGACGATCATTATTAAAATCTACGCCAACACCTAACGTAGTAAAATTGGTATTTAAAATATTCTTTCGATGACCTAAAGAATTCATTAACCCTTCATGAGCATAGATACTACTCTTCTGCCCGTAAGCGAGATTTTCTCCTGCTGAATCAAATGTAATGCCATCTTTATGCATACGGTCAAAGGGCGAATTCCCTTTTAAATCTGTATGATCAAAGTAATTATTTTTCACCATATCTTCACTATGTTTTCTAGCTGTATTAGATAGATTAGCTGAATAACTTAAAGTATTTAAGCCGTGTTGTTTACGTTCAGCATTTACTAAATCAAAATCTTGATACTCATAGCTTTTTTCTAAAGTAGATGAAGGTGCACCATATTGTTGAGACAGTTGATTTTCCATTGCTTCACTGACTACTAATAACGCAGTTACGCCCTCATTGTTATGTTTATCATAAAAAACTGTTGAATAAACATGATCTTGATGGAAGACATCATATTCATCATTTTTAACTTCGAAACGATATCTTCCTTTAACTACTTCATTTACAGGTTCACCCAAACGTTTTTGAACAACATCTTTAGGTGTATTATATTTTATTTTAGATTTAGACGTAATAATATTTTGATTACTATATAGTGCATTAACCTTATCATCCATATAGCTCACCATAACAAAGTTATTATAATCGCCATCATAATAAGTAAACCATTTTAATCCATATGAACTTGTGGTCACTCTTTTAGGATTACCTAATTGTTTTTCAACTTCACTTTTAGATGTATTCAATTGTATATTATTAATTGCAAATTCCTGATCTTTCGGAACTTTTAACTTATTATTTTTAATACTAGCGTCCCCATTCATCCAATTATGAACTTTGGCTTTAACGTTATTTTGTAAATGAATGAGTGGTTGGCTTTCATTAAGTGGCACTAATATAATAAAGAACAACAATAATAATGAAAATAAAAGAAACTTTTTAATAAGCTACACCTGCCACTATAATTATTAACCTCTATCGCTGTCCCCATTGAAGATTGAATTTCTTACAATTACATAATCTACTGTTGTTAATGATTTTAAATCTTTACCGCCAGCATATGAAATTGAACTTTGAAGATCTTGTTGCATTTCTACTAATGTATCTTTTAATGAACCTTTATGCTCTACGAACATTTTTTTACCTTCAACGTTTTTGTGTTCACCTTTTTGGAATTCAGAAGCACTACCAAAATATTCTTTATAACGTTTACCTTCTAATTCAACAGTTTCACCTGGAGATTCTTCGTGAGCTGCAAATAATGATCCAATCATTACCATGCTAGCACCGAATCTAATAGATTTAGCGATATCGCCATGTGTTCTAATACCACCGTCAGCAATAATTGGTTTACGAGCAGCTTTGCTACAAATATTTAATGCAGCTAATTGCCAACCGCCTGTACCGAATCCTGTTTTAATTTTAGTAATACAAACTCTTCCTGGTCCAATACCTACTTTAGTAGCATCTGCGCCAGCATTTTCTAATTCTCTTACACCTTCAGGAGTTCCCACGTTACCTGCAATAACAAATGATTCAGGTAAATGTTTTTTAATATGTTTAATCATATTAATAACTGAATCTGAATGACCGTGCGCTATATCGATTGTGATATATTCTGGAACTAATCCTTTTTCTGCTAATTCTTCAACAAATTGGAATTCATTCTTTTTAACACCTACAGAAATTGAAGCAAATAAACCTTTATCTTGCATTTTTTCGATAAATGGAATACGACCTGCTTCATCAAAACGGTGCATAATATAGAAATAATCATTTTCTGCGAACCATTGTGCAAGTTCTTCGTTCATAACTGTTTGCATATTTGCTGGTACTACTGGTAATTTAAAAGTCTTTGGTCCGAATTGAACCGTTGTGTCACATTCTGATCTACTTTCAACAATACATTTATTTGGAATTAATTGGATATCTTCATAGTCAAAAATTTTCATTTTAATTTCATAGCCCCTATATAAGTTAGTTTATCATTGAAAATCCGAACAATTTACAAAACATTTACATAAATCATTCATCATTTTCACCCTTATATACTTTACAACCTTTTATATATATTGTAAATGGACTAAAGTAGTAATTTTTAAAAAAGATTACCAACTTGATTTTTTTACACCTGGAATTTGGCCTTTATGCGCATGTTCTCTAAAAGCAATACGAGACATTTCAAATTTTCTTAAAACACCTCTAGGTCTTCCTGTTACTTTACATCTTCTAGTTAAACGCGTTGGTGAAGAGTCTCTTGGTAATTTTCTTAAAGCTTCGTAATCACCCTTCGCTTTTAATTCTTTTCTTAATTCATAATATTGGTTAACTAATTTTTCTCTTTTCATTTCTTTTGCGATTTTTGATTTTTTAGCCATAGATGAAATCTCCTTTTTATAAATCGTAATAATTACGTTTTATATATTAACACATCTTTTTCCATTTGCAAGTAGTTAAAACTGCTAAATTTTAAATGATGAATTACTATAGTAGAATTTTTATAAATTAAGATATAAAAAAACTGCTAACAAAGTTTTCTTAACTTTGTCAGCAGTCTTCATTTTTGAATATTATCTTAAAATGTCGTATTTAAAAGATAAGTGATTATTTAGTTTCACGATGTAGCGTGTGTTTGTTTAATCTTGGGCAATATTTCATCATTTCAATACGCTCAGGATTATTACGTTTGTTTTTAGTCGTAATATAGTTACGATCGCCACATTCAGTGCAAGCTAATGTTACATTAACGCGCATAATTAACATCCTTTCTTATACAACTAGGAATTCTTACGATTTAAAACTTTACCATAAGCTACAATTATACGCAATTAATATTTTTTATTTATTTGAAGTTTTCGTATGTTTCATCTTCTGTAGTTTCTAAATCGATATCGTTAATATCAATTTCTAATGCTTTTGCTACACCTTTACCATATTCAGGATCAGCTTTATAACAATGACGAATATGTCTACGTTTCACATATTCAGATACACCATCCATTGCATTTGCTGTATTTTTAAAGATTCTTTCTTTTGCATCATCTGTTTGAAGACGGAATAACTTACCTGGTTGTTCGAAGTAATTATCATCATCTTGACGATAATTATATTCATAACCATCTCCATCTACAGGGAATGGTGGTTTTTTATATTCTGGTTGTGAATCATATACGCCTTGATTATTTGGATAATAATGAGGGCCTCCACCTTGGTTACCATCAAGGAATCTCATTTGGCCATCACGACTAAATGGACATAGATTTTCTACGCCTACTCCTTTAGGTTGGTTTACAGGGATTTGCCAATGATTGACGCCTAATCGATAACGTTGTGCATCACCATATGAGAATAAACGACCTTGTAACATTTTGTCTGGTGAGAAATCTAAACCTGGAACAATGTTAGTAGGTGCAAATGCAGCTTGTTCAACTTCCATGAAATAATTCTCTGGGTTACGGTTTAATTCAAATTCCCCTACTTCAATTAAAGGATACTCATCTTTATACCAAACTTTAGTTAAATCAAATGGATTATCTGGATGATTTTTAGCTTGTTCCTCAGTCATTACTTGGATGTACATCTTCCATTTAGGGTAATCTCCACGTTCAATCGCATTATATAAATCGCGTTGAGAAGAGTCTCTATCGCCACCTACAATTTCAGCCGCTTCTTCGTCTGTATAATTTTCTATACCTTGTTGTGTTCTGAAATGATATTTAACCCACACACGTTCACCTTTGTCGTTATACATTGAATATGTATGTGAACCAAAGCCATGCATATTACGGAATCCTTTAGGCATACCACGGTCTGACATTAAGATTGTAACTTGGTGCAATGATTCTGGAACACCTGTCCAGAAATCCCAGTTATTTTGAGGACTTCTCATATTAGTACGTGGATCACGTTTAACAGCACGGTTTAAACTAATGAATAATTTTGGGTCTCTGAAAAAGAATACAGGTGTATTGTTTCCTACTAAATCCCAGTTACCATCTTCTGTATAGAATTTTAAAGCAAAACCACGAATATCTCTTTCTAGGTCAGCTGCGCCACGTTCACCTGAAACGGTTGAGAAACGTGCAAACATTTCTGTTTGTTTGCCAACTTCTGAGAATATCTTCGCACTTGTATATTGTGTAATATCATTAGTTACTGTAAATGTCCCGAATGCACCTGAACCTTTCGCATGCATACGACGTTCAGGGATAACTTCACGATCAAAGTGTGACATTTGTTCTAAATAATATATATCTTGCATTAATAACGGACCACGTTGGCCAGCTGTCATACTATTTTCTCTATCTGAAACGGGATGTCCGAATAAACCAGTCAATTTTTTATCTTCTTTAGACATTATAAATCTCCTCTCGTTACTTTGTAATAATTATAATCTAATAATTACTATAATTAAACCCATTTCCCTTATGATTAAACCAGTTTTCACTATTTCTAGAAAAATCAGAAAATTAAAAATTTTTAGAACGAATTGTTCAAAAGTTATTGAATACTTAAGCTAAAAGCATTAAAATGATGTGTATATTTAATTTTTGTATAGGAGACAACATATGGAAGATAACAATATGAAACGTGGTCTTAGTTCAAGACACATATCCATGATTGCAATTGGCGGGGCAATCGGTACAGGTCTCTTTGTAGCTACTGGCAATGTTGTAGCTCAAGCTGGTCCTGGAGGCGCTATTTTAGCTTATTTATTAATCGGCGTCATGCTTTATTTTTTAATGTCATCAATTGGAGAACTTGCTACTTTTTATCCTGTATCAGGTTCATTCAGTTCATATGCTACCCGCTTCGTAGATCCCTCTCTAGGTTTCACGATGGGTTGGCTATACTATATAATGTGGTCTTTAGTTTCAAGCGTAGACGTTATGGTTGCATCAAATGTTTTATTTTATTGGGATATTTTTAAATTCTTCAGCCCACTCACTTGGAGTTTAATCTTCATTACTATAATATTCCTATTAAATATTTTTACGGTTAAAGTATTCGGTGAAACTGAGTTTTGGCTTTCACTAATCAAAGTTATTACAATTATAGTATTTATAATTGTTGGTTTCTTAATGATTCTTGGTATTTTAGGTGGCCATACTTATGGTTTTGAAAATTATACTAAAGGTCAAGCACCATTTGTTGGTGGTATGTCTGGTTTCTTAGGCGTATTACTTGTGGCAGGTTTCTCAGTTGGTGGTACAGAAGTTGTAGCTGTTACTGCTGGGGAATCAGATAATCCTGAAAAAACAATGCCTAAAGCCGTTAAACAAGTATTTTGGAGAATTTTATTATTTTACGTGTTATCTATCGCTGTTATTGCAGCTATCATTCCTTATACAGATCCACTTTTATTAAATGAACATGAATCTGTAGCACAAAGTCCATTTACAATTGTATTTGATAGAATTGGCATTGCTTTCGCTGCTTCCGTGATTAATGCAGTTATTTTAACTTCATTATTATCAGCGACGAACTCAGGAATGTATACTACAAGTAGAATGTTATTCTCTTTAAGTGATGAAAAACAAGCGCCTAAATTTTTAAGTAAATTAAATCAAAAAACTAAACTTCCTTTACGTGCATTAGTTACAACATATATTTTAATTGTAGCAATCATTATTATTGCTAACTTCTATTCTAATGCAGTATTCAGTTTATTAAATATTATTGGATCATTAGTAATCATTGTTTGGGCAGCTAGCTCATGGGCTCAAGTTCGTTTACGTAGAGCGATAAAACGTCAAGGTAAAGATATTAATACATTATTACCTTATAAATCACCTTTATATCCTTTAGGTCCAATCTTAGTATTTGCCACACTTATTTTCTTATATTTTGGTAATTCAATTGGCGATTTATTTAGTGGCAATATAGGTAAATTTATCGTTAATATTATGCCTTTAATTGTTTTAGCATTGATTTTCTTAGTGCATAAAGTAATTAGAAAAACAAAATTTGTTAAGTTAGATGAAATGGATATTACACCTCATCAATATCACAATGATTAAGATTTATACCTAAATATTTATATCAGTTTAAGCGAACAGTTTAGAGTACGTCGGATATCGAAATACTTATCCCTTTTTTCTAAACTGTTCGCTTTTTTATAGAAACGTATAAAGCGTATTTTCACAGTCTCATTTATTCGGTATAATTAATCTTAAGATATTGATTTAGAGGTGAGAAAGATGGTTGGTCAAACAAATTTATTTGACGATGTTATTAAAAGTGAAGAGCGTTTTGTAATCGTAGTCCAATCTCTTGAAGAGAAAAACGGTCAACTACTTAAACGTACTTTGCGAGAGTACCCAAGTCTTGAACACGATCAAATGGAGAATCTATTTATTCATTTAAAAGACGTGTTTAGCAACGAACCATTTAACGAGAATCAATCAGCATACACTATTACTGTTTATACTAATTTAGATTATGCAGCGGACCAAGTTTACGCTTATGTCAAACGCTATCGTGGCAAACATGATTGGACGCATACTGCTAAATAGTATTTAAAAAGCAAAAAAGCATGAGTATTTTTTAACGTTTTACTAAAAGAAATTTTAGTAAGTATGACGTTAATGTAAGATACTCATGCTTTTTATTATTTATAAGATTTCTTTTAAAGCGGCTGGTATACCATTAGAATCGTTATCTAATGTTACTTTATCCGCAACTTCTTTTAATTCTTCAGTAGCATTTCCCATAGCTACAGAATAACCTGCCACTTCAAACATAGACTGGTCATTTAAACTATCGCCAAAGCATACTACTTCTTTTAAAGGAATATCTAACTTTTCACATAACGCTTTAATAGCATTACCTTTAGACACGCCTTTAGCCATAAATTCTAAGAAAAATGGTTTGCTTGTAGTGACATCAATGTTGGAATTAAATGAACCATGTAAAGCATCTCTTACATTTGTAATGTTCTCTACATAATCTACACCCATCACTTTAGGTACATCTTCATTGATATACGCTTTGATATCGTTTACTCTCTTCATCGGTAAACCAGTAAGTTGAGATTCAATATCTCTATATTCGTGATCCCCATCATGAATGATATGACCATCTTGATAAGTTAGCACTAAAAAGTTTTTTTCTCTACAGAAGTCTGCAATTTCGTCAAAGTCTTCTTTTGAGACGCTTTTACTTACTTCAACTTTTTCAGTGGCTACTTTGATTGTTTTTCCACCATTATAACTAATGATATAACTATCGTGTTTATCTAAATGTAACTCTTTAGCTATTGGTAACATGCCTTCTGTTGGTCGTCCAGAAGCTAGAACCACTTTATAGCCTTGATTTTGGAGATCTATTAAATATTCTTTTGTTTCAGGACTTACTTTATTATCACTATTAATTAAAGTATCATCCATGTCCATTACTATCACTTTGAAATTACTCATGTCTTTATGGTGCTCCTTTCAAAAATCGCTTGCCCTCATTTTACAATAAATTTAAAAAGGATACACAATTTCTTCAACTACACCTACTTGATTAATTGTAGCTAGTTCAGAATGACAATGTGTAATTTGCTGTCTCAATGCTCTTACCAGCTCGCCACTTTTTTCTTTACGACTTAACGTTAAGATAGTAGGCCCCGCACCACTAATCACTGTAGCATAGGCATCATATTTGTTGGCTAATGCTTTCACCTTTTCAAATTCTGGAATTAAATGTTGACGATATGGCTCATGAAATCCATCTTGTGCCATCATTTTCCCAGCAAGTTCATAATTATGCTGTATTAGAGCACAAATCATTGTATTACTAATTGCACTATTTTGAATTGCTTTCTTATGAGAAAAATTATCTGGCAAAACATTTCGAGAATCTTCAGTTTTTAACTCATATGGAGGAATAGTTAAAATAATATCCACATCAGGCACATCAATATGAGCAACATCAGTTTCTTCAGTATCTGGATTATAGTATCCTGCTAATAGCCCTCCATAAATTGTTGGTGCTACGTTATCGGGATGCCCCTCTATTTCAGTTGCTAATTGAAGCAACTCATATTTTGAAAGCTGTATGTTACCAAAATAATTCGCTATATATAATGCCCCTACCAAAGCAGATGCTGAAGATCCTAATCCTCTTGCTAATGGAATATCACTTCTCATTTCAACCTTCAAAGTTGGTAATTCGATATTATATTTAGTAGCAACTTGTTGGGCAACTTGATATATATAATTGTCCTTATTGTTAGGAAGACTATTTAATTCTGGACTTAAATAATCAAATTCCCACTCGTCCCCTTCAATTCTATGAACATATAAATTTAAATATTTGTCGATAGCCATTCCAATTGAATCAAATCCTACCCCTAAATTAGCAGTTGATGCTGGAATCTTAAGGTGCAAATATTTATTCATTTATAATGCTCCTTTGATGTAATCAATGATACTTGCTTTATCATTCGGAAGCGGTTGAATAGGATTATCTAAAATAGAAATAGCTGTGTCAGGGTCTTTTAAGCCATTACCAGTTAAAATAGCTACAACTTTTTTATCTTTTGGTAACTTACCTGCACGATGTAATTTAATAAGACCAGCAATCGAAGCATTACTTGCAGGTTCACTAAATACCCCTTCTTTTGAAGTCATTAATTGGTAAGCTTCTAAAATTTCCTCATCTGTTACGCTATCAATTAGACCATTTGATTCATCTAAAGCTTTTGTCGCTTTACTCCAACTAGCAGGGTTACCAATGCGGATTGCTGTTGCAATTGTTTCAGGATTTTTAATTACTTTATTTTGAACGATTGGAGATGCACCTTCTGCTTGGAAACCAAATAATTGTGGTAATTGGCTACCTTTTTTCTCGTGATATTCTTTAAATCCTTTCCAATATGCAGTAATATTTCCAGCGTTTCCTACTGGGATGGCTAAAACATCTGGTGCTTGTTCTAATTGTTCAACAATTTCAAATGCACCAGTTTTTTGACCTTCGATACGATATGGGTTAACTGAATTAACTAATTCAATTTCATCATCATTTGCCGCTATTTCTTTAACAATTTCTAAAGCTTCATCGAAATTACCTTCAATAGAAACAATTTCAGCACCATACATTACAGCTTGAGATAACTTTCCTAACGCAATTTTACCTTCAGGAATAACTACTATTGCTTTTAAACCTGCTCTAGCGGCATAGGCTGCTGCAGAAGCTGACGTATTACCAGTTGAAGCACAAATAACTACTTTTTTACCTTGTTCTTTTGCTTTAGTGACAGCCATTACCATTCCACGGTCTTTAAAAGAACCCGTAGGATTTGCACCCTCATATTTGACAAATAAGTCAATATTTAACATTGCTGATAAATTCTCACAATGGATAAGTGGTGTATGACCTTCATTAAGTGTTAAATGAGGTGTGTCTTCATTCACAGGTAAATATTCTTTAAATTCTTCTACTAATCCTTGCCATCTTTTCATAATTATTAAACTCCTTCAACTGGATAAATTTTTTCAACATTCAATCCTGCTTTACTTAATTCTTCTTCTGGAGATGCGTCTAAGCCAATAATCACTACACCATAAGAGGTTTCATCTCTTGTATCTATTTGAAGCGATTTATGGAAAGGTAATATCGCTTTTAGTTCATCTTCAAATTTTTCAATTGATTTATCACTATGAATAACAACATAATAATTTAGCTTCTCCTTAATAGACACTGACTCATCATTATCCATTAATTCGCGTGTTTCATCCGTCTTCAATTCAAAGTGTGGAGGAAGTGTATGTAAGTTTGATTCAAAGAATAACGCCACATTTAATAAGTCACTTACTACCGCACTACCTGTAGCTAAACTACCAGCACCCTTACCATAGAACATAGTGTCTCCTACAGCATCACCAATAACATAAATAGCATTATATTCATTTTCTACTGCAGCTAATTGGTGAGATTTATGTATTAACGTCGGTTCTACAGATGCTGCAACTTTACTGTTATAATATGTTCCTTTACCAATCAATTTAATCTTATAGCCTAATTTATCTGCTACATTGATATCGCTTAATGTAGTGTTACTAATTCCTCTAACTTTTACATCACTTAATTTAATGACTTGGTTAAATGATAAATAAGAAGTAATTACAACTTTACGTGCTGCATCAATACCTTCAACATCATCAGTAGGATCCGCTTCTGCATAGCCTAATCGTTTTGCCTCATCTAGCGCTTCTTCAAAAGATGCTTGTTCACGCGTCATTTTAGAAAGAATAAAATTAGAAGTACCATTTAAAATTCCCATAAATTTAGAAATATTATTGGCATTTAATCCATTATTAATTGCGTTAACAATTGGAATACCGCCTGCTACACTTGCTTCAAACTTTAATGCTACCCCTTGTTTTTCAGCTAAGTCTTCCAACAGTTTTAAATGTACGGCTAGTAAATCTTTATTCGCTGTAATAACATGCTTACCACGTTTAAGCGAATCTCTAAGCCAATCAACTGTAGGTTCAATTCCTCCCATTACTTCAATAACGATATCAATCGAATCATCATTTAATATTTCATCGACATCTTCTGTTAAATGATATTGACTGATATTGATAGGTCTTTTTTTAGACTTATTACGAACTAAAATATGCTTAATAACGATATCTTTATTGAGCGTATCTTTAATTTGTTGTCTATTCTCTTCTATGATTTTTACTACACCTGATCCAACTGTTCCGAGACCAAGTAAAGCAACGTTCAATTCTTTCATATAAATATCTTCCTCCATTTGTATTACTGAGAAATACAATTGTTTTCTTGAAATATACTTTATTATAGTATACTATTAAATCATATTAAATCGATAGGACTTTTTTCAGCGTAAAAAGTGAATATATATTACCATGCGGTATCAGAAAATTAAATAGAATTTTCTGATTTTTTAGAAAGGTTGATACAATTTATGAAAGTAGCAAAATTCGGCGGTAGTTCTGTTTCAAATGCAACTCAAATTAAAAAAGTCCTTAAAATCGTAAACGACGATGACGAACGTAAAATCATTATTGTTTCTGCTCCTGGAAAAAGGCACAAAGATGATATAAAAACAACTGATCTTTTAATTCGTTTATATGAAAAGGTGCTTAATGGATTAAATTATCAAGATAAGAAAAAGGAAATTATCCAGCGCTATGCAGATATTTTAGAAGAATTAGAAATGGATTTGATATTCCTAACTACAATTGATGAAACACTTGAACATATCATTAAAACATTAAAAGACGAACCTCCACGTTTATATGATGCTTTATTATCATGTGGTGAGAATTTTAATGCACAACTTATCGCAAGTTATAATGATTCTCAAGGTGTTAAAACAACATACCTTTCTCCTAAAGATGCTGGTATTTTAGTCACTGATTTGCCTCAACAAGCACAAATTTTAGAAGAAGCTTACGATCAAATTTACAAACTGAGAGACATTGAAGGGAAAATTATTATTCCTGGTTTCTTCGGTGTATCTAAGCAAAATTATGTAGTGACGTTCCCTAGAGGTGGGTCAGATATTACTGGTGCAATTATTGCTAGAGGTGTAAGAGCATCTCTTTATGAAAACTTTACTGACGTTTCAGGTATTTTCAAAGCAAACCCAAATGTTATAAAAAACCCAGAACTTATTAATGAAATTACATATAGAGAAATGCGTGAATTATCTTATGCAGGATTTGGCGTTTTCCACGATGAAGCGCTACAACCTTTATATAAACATAGAATTCCTGTAGTCATTAAAAATACTAATCGCCCCCAAGATAAAGGGACATTTATTAGACATGATCGTGACATAAATGATAAAGAAGTTATTATTGGTATAAGTTGCGATAAAGACTTTACAGTAATTAACATAAAAAAATATTTAATGAATAGACAAGTTGGATTTACTCGTAAAATATTAGAAATTCTTAAAGATTATAATATTTC
Source organism: Staphylococcus petrasii (assembly GCF_002902565.1). Taxonomy (GTDB): domain Bacteria; phylum Bacillota; class Bacilli; order Staphylococcales; family Staphylococcaceae; genus Staphylococcus; species Staphylococcus petrasii. The sequence goes on from NZ_PPRC01000058.1 coordinate 20,498, forward strand.
TTTCGACCATATGCCTTCAGGAATCGATAGTATCAGTATTATTATGCGTACACATCAAATTAAAGGTAAGGAACAAGAAGTTTTAAATGCTATACGAAAAAAATGCGAAGTTGATGAATTAAGTATTGAGCATGACTTGGCTATCTTAATGATTGTAGGCGAAGGAATGAACAAATCTGTCGGTACCGCCCACCAAATTACGCATGCATTAGCTGAATCTAATATTAACTTAAAAATGATTAACCAAGGCGCCTCAGAAATTTCAATGATGTTTGGTATTTCGGTAGAAGATGCTGATAAAGCAGTGTTATCAACTTATGAATACTGTTATCATGGCGTATGTTTAAAAAACTTATGTGCTAAAAAGTAATAAAAAGCAACTGATATGGGAATGAGACAAAATTAATTATCTCAACCTCATCAGTTGCTTTTTTTCTTACATAAAATTTCCGCATAAATTAACCTTGTGTTAGAGCCTCTTGAATTCTTTGCTCTCCCACAACCATTTTTAATATAACGAATTGATAGTAACTTAACGCTTCTAATACCCTTTTATAATTAGGTAATCGATGATAATCTTGATTATCCATCAAATCGTACATAAGTACGATTTCAGGTTTAATGTAATCTACATTCCAAGTGAGCGAATGAAAATATATACTATTTTTTGGTATGCGGATATTTTCATCTAATCTAAATATCCATTCTTCGTTTACAACATCATAAATAAAGATATTTAGAACTACTCTATTATTAATTGTGACATCTATATGCGCTACTTCCGGCACATTTAATTTGTCTTTATCCATCTTTTCATTATTTTTATTATAATAATTATATGTGTAAGCTGAAGGAATGACTCTTAATACTTCGACTAAATATTTTCTTTCAACACATATATCAACTTTCGAAGGTAGCGTAAAGTTATCATTTAAAAATAACTGCATAGCGACTTCCCCATGAAATTTAAAAGATTTTCGACATTTTGATTTAAGAATGTCTACTAATTGTTCTACATATTCTTGATGTTCATTCTCCATTCAACTACCTCCTAAGGAAACGCTTTCATAGTGATTATTATACCTTTCTTGTACAATATTTTCAAACTTCAGTTTATGAAAAATATGTAAATATTTGACTCCTAAATTAACAATTTCAACATTTTAAATTCAATTAAAATTTAATTAACAATTAACTATTATAAAATATTTCTTTAAAATTTTCGACATGAAAATGCTTAACTACTTAACCTAACCTTGTCTAAAC
>NZ_PPRC01000005.1 GCF_002902565.1 Staphylococcus petrasii
ATATTAGGTAACTACTATAAAATGATTTTTTATACTCTTAATATTTAAATAATATAGCACGTCAAATAATTAGACAAAGTTATATCACTTATTATAATCAAGGTATTTTTCATATTTTTTATTTTATTTGTCATTTATGTTGATAAAATTAAATTGATAACTCCGAGAAAATAGCATAAAAGAACTAAATTATCTAATAGAAATGTAAATTAGTGAAATTAGTAATTCACATACTTAAATAAAAATCCATAAAAAAACACTTCTTGGAAATTTCCAAGAAGTGCTTGATAAAAACATGTCCGTTTCCAGCATTAACGTTTTGAGAATTGTGGAGAACGACGTGCTTTTTTAAGACCTGGTTTTTTACGTTCTTTCATACGTGGGTCACGAGTTAATAAACCTGCACGTTTTAAAGAACCTCTGTATTCAGGATCTGCTTCTAATAATGCACGAGCGATTCCGTGACGGATAGCTTGAGCTTGTCCTGTGAAACCACCACCGTGTACGTTAACTAATACATCATAGTTACCTTTAGTTTCAGTAACGTCAAATGGTTGGTTTAAGTCTAAGATTAATGATTCGAATGGTAAGTACTCACGTACGTCACGTTCGTTTACTGTGATATTACCTTCACCTGGTACTAAACGTACACGTGCTACTGAGTTTTTACGACGGCCTGTACCTCTATATTCAACTTGTGCCAATGTAATTTCCTCCTTTTAATTAACCACGTAACTCGTAGTTTTCTGGTTGTTGTGCAGCGTGTGGGTGTTCAGCGCCACTATATACAAATAATTTTTTACCTTGTTTTTCACCTAAACGTGAACTTGGTAACATACCTTTGATAGAAGTTTCAAGTAAACGTTCTGGGTTATTACGTTTTAACTCACCAGCAGTAACTGATTTGATACCGCCTGGGTGGTTAGAGTGACGATAGTAAATTTTATCTGATTCTTTTTTACCAGTTAATTCGATTTTTGCAGCGTTGATGATGATTACATAGTCACCAGTGTCAACGTGTGGTGTATAAGTTACTTTATTTTTACCGCGTAAGATAGATGCTACTTCTGATGATAAACGACCTAATGTTTGGCCTTCAGCATCGATAACATACCATTTGCGCTCAATGTTTGATTCATTTGCCATAAATGTTTGACGCATAATAATTGTCCTCCTAAAAATAAATGCTTCGTCTTAGATTGCAGGTACTCATCGCAGTCGAACCTACGAACGAGGCCTGCAACCTAGTTAATTCTGTTACGATTTCAAAGCGTAAATGTTCATTTATTTTATCCTGTATAATCTGCTTATATATCTTGTAACACAATAAGTTTCCGGGGCTTATCGTGGGATGATATAAAACAATACCGTTAACTATGTTATATTTTTTACTCTTGTTTGTCAATGCAAATTAGTCATTTTGTAACGATTTTTTATAATGAATTTTTATATCGTTTCCAAAGTCGTTAATAAGTTCTTCTGGCGCTAAATATATCTTCTCTAGATATAGTCCTTCTGCCGGTGCTGTAAATGGTACATTATTTCGATTTTTCTCTTTTAAAAGTGTTGGCACCTCGTCAGGTTGTCGTTTACCTTTTCCAACTTCAATAAGAAATGCCACTAATACGCGTACCATATTATATAAAAAGCCAGATCCTGTAACGATGTAATCAAAGCCTTCAGCAGTCTTCACTATTTCGCTTTGATATAACGTACGTTCTTTACTTTCTACCTCTGTCTTTTGAGAACAGAATCCTGTGAAATCATGTGTGCCAATAAAGTGACGTGCCGCTTCGTTCATCTTGTCTAAGTCTAATTCGTCTTTAATAAATGTCTTTAATCCACTTTCGAAGGGATTGCGATGCTCAGCTTGATAAACTTTATAGCGATAGCGTTTACCTACACAGTCATAACGGCAATGAAATTCTTCATCAACCTGTTGCACTTCTTTGACATAAATATCGTCAGGTAACGCACTATTCATGGCATACTTCCACTGTTGTGGCGCAATATTTAATTCAGTGTCAAAATGAAAGTACTGTTCATAGGCATGCACACCACGATCTGTACGACTTGAAGGATGAATGCGTACATGACGACGATGCATGCGTTTTAATATTTTTTCAAATTGCTGCTGAACTGTTCGTCCTTGCTGTTGAATTTGAAAACCTAAAAATTGACTTCCTTGGTACGAAATATTTACTAGAATTCGCACTATATTACACTCCAATGTATTTTAATATAAATAGTACAATAGCTATCGGAATGATACTTAATAAACAAATCGTATCTCTTAAGCGCCATTGTAACTTTCTATAGCTCGTTCTTTTAATATTAGCGTCATATCCACGCACTTCCATTGCGATAGCGAGCTCTTCTGCTCTTTGAAAAGCTGAAATAAATAATGGAATCATTAAAGGTATAAATGCTTTAATACGCGTTGCGAGACTACCTGAACTAATTTCAGAGCCACGTGACTTCTGAGCTAAGATAATTTTGTCTAATTCATCCATTAATGTTGGAATAAATCTTAATGCAATAGACATAATCATGCTTAGTTGATGCACAGGCACTTTAAACCATTTTAGTGGGGTTAATAACTTTTCAAAAGCATCAGTTAAATCAATTGGACTTGTAGACAATGTCATGATTGTCGCAATCATAACGATAGTAATTAAACGTAATGAGATATAAATACCTTCTAATATACCTTCACTATCAATCTTAATAAATCCAAATTCTACTATTCTTGTCCCGCCATGGGTAAAGAAGATATGCATTAAAAAAGTAAATATTAAAAAGATAAATATAGGTGTTAACCCTTTAATTAAAAACCAAAATTTAATTTTGGATAACATCATAATGAGTAAAATTAATAAAATAATCCAACCAAATGTCGCAAACGAATGAGCGAAGAAGATGAGCACAATGAACATGAAAACAAATGTAATTTTTGCTCTAGGATCTAAGTGATGTACCCATGAATCTAGTGGTAAATAGCGTCCAATGATTAACTTATTCTTCATGTTGTTGCCACTCCTGATATAGTTTTACAAATTCTTCTTCTGTTAAAGCTACGTCACTTAGCTCCGTATGATACTTCTGTTCAAAGTCTTTTTGTAAGCGAACGATATCTGGCAACGCAATATGCCATTCATTAAGTTGCGTTTCTTGCTTAAATAACTTTTTCGGAGAAATTTGTTCCGCTATGCTTCCTTCTTTCATCACGATGATTTCATCAGCATATTTAGCTACATCATTCATATCATGAGAAACAAGAATAATAGTCTTGTTTTGCTCTAGCTGTATTTTTTTAAATAATTCCATCACTTGGTGACGACTTTTAGGATCTAGCCCTGCTGTAGGCTCATCCAATATAATAACGTCTGGGTTCATTGCTAGTATAGAGACAATCGCAATTTTGCGCATTTGTCCTCCTGACATTTGAAATGGGGATAATGCCATGACATCTCTAGAAAAGCCAAGTTCTACTAGTAAATTATATGCGCGTGCTTTAACTTCTTCTATATCCATCTTAAAGTTACGTGGACCAAACTCAATTTCTCGTTCTACATTATCCTCAAAAAGTTGAGATTCAGGAAATTGAAATACTAATCCTACTTTTTGACGAAGTGGTCTAATGTGTTTATCTTTAGTTTTATGTGTGATAGTAAGATCGTTAAATTCTACAGATCCTGACGTAGGTTTTAATAAGCCATTAAAGTGTTGAATTAAAGTAGATTTCCCACTTCCAGTTTGTCCTACAATCGCATAATATTTACCTTGTTCTAAAGTAAGATTGATATTATTTAATGCTTGATACTCATAAGGTGTCCCTATTTGATAAGTATAAGTCACATCATTAAATGTAATCGTCATAATTTATCTACCAACCCTTCGTAGGTAGTATAATTATCTTTGAAGCCTAACAGATGATTCATTTTCATAGAGAAAGGTAAATCTAATCCAATCTCATTCAATTCATTAGCATCCTTAAAGATTGTTTGAGGCGTGCCTTCTTTAAACACTTGGCCTTCATTCATTACTACCATGTAGTCACCTTCCATGGCTTCTGTTAAGTCATGGGTGATTGAAATAATTGTCACATCTTTTTCTTGCTTCACTTTATGAATAAGTTTAAGGAGTGATTGTTTAGCTGATGGATCTAACATTGATGTGGCTTCATCAAGAATAATCACAGAAGGGCTTAATGCTAACACTCCAGCAATCGCTACCCTTTGCTTTTGTCCACCTGATAAAGATTGAGGTTCATAATCTTCATAGCTTAACATCCCAACATCTTCTAAAGCCTGCTTTACAATTTCATGCATTGCGTCATGAGGGACAGAATGGTTCTCAAGACCAAATGCAACATCATATTTCACAATTGATCCTACAAACTGATTCTCAGGATTTTGAAAAACAATTCCAATATGATTTCTTATGTCTCTAAGATTGTCTTCCGTCAACTTATGATCGTTGAAATAAATATTTCCCTCAGTAGCTGTTTCAATACCAACTATCAATTTAGCTAAAGTTGACTTACCTGACCCGTTATGTCCTACAATTGAAGTCCATTTGTTTTTAGGGAGAGCAAAGGACACATCTTTAAGCGTGAAGGATGAATCTCCTTGATATTGAAAATCAACGTGTTTAAGCTCAATAATATTGTTTTGTTGTGCCTTCACTTTGCTCCTCCTCCTAAAAACGTAGTTACTATCATATTTTACATGATTCCTTGCATTCTGTATATGAGCGAATACCAATGCATAAATAAAAGAGAGACATGGAAAGGTTCTATGTCTCTCTTAAGCAATATATATAAAATAAAAAAGCGCGCACCCCATCATATTTTAGTTGAGTTCACGCTTTAGAATAATATTTAATTGATGGGGCACTCTGAGCTAGACAATATTTGTATGTGGCAAACATTATCGTTGCACTCATTTGCTTTAGTATAAGTAGTTAGTGTATTTATATATAGAATTAATCTACTAATTCGATAATTACTGATTCAGCACCGTCACCACGACGAGGGCCTACTTTAAGGATGCGAGTGTAACCACCTTGACGTTCTGTATAACGTTCAGCAATTTCACCAAATAATTTTTGAAGTGCAGTTTGTGTAGTTTCATCTTCGTTTAAGATTTCAACATTACGTAATGTTTTTGCAGCATTACGACGAGAAGCTAAATCTCCTTTTTTACCTAAAGTGATTAATTTCTCAACAACACTACGAACTTCTTTTGCACGAGCTTCTGTAGTTTCAATGCGTTCACTAACGATAAGTGAAGTAGCTAAGTCACGTAACATAGCTTTACGTTGATCAGAAGTACGACCTAATTTTCTGTAACCCATGAGTTGACCTCCTTTAACTTATTAATCTTCTTTTCTTAAACCTAATCCTAAATCTTCTAATTTGTATTTAACTTCTTCAAGAGATTTACGACCTAAATTACGCACTTTCATCATATCAGCTTCTGATTTATCAGCTAATTCTTGTACAGAATTGATTCCTGCGCGTTTTAAACAGTTATATGAACGTACTGATAAGTCTAATTCTTCGATAGACATTTCAAGTACTTTTTCTTTTTGGTCTTCTTCTTTTTCAATCATGATTTCAGCATTTTGAGCTTCATCAGTAAGACCAACGAAAATATTTAAATGTTCAGTCATAATTTTAGCAGCTAATGATACTGACTCTTGTGGAGTGATTGAACCATTAATCCAAACATCTAAAGTTAATTTATCAAAATCACTACTTTGACCTACACGTGTATTTTCAACTGTATAGTTAACACGTTCTACAGGTGAATATAGTGAATCAACAGGAATTACACCAATTGGTAAATCACTAGTATTATTTTGTTCTGCTAATGCGTAACCTCTACCCTTATTAGCAACAAGACGAATTTTTAAATGTCCACCTTTAGACACTGTTGCGATTTTAAGTTCTGGGTTTAGAACTTCAACATCACTATCATGCGTAATGTCACTTGCAGTTACTTCGCCTTCATCTCTAACATCGATTTCTAATGTTTTATCTTCTTCAGAATAGATTTTAAGCGCTAATTTTTTGATGTTCATAATAATTGTTGAAACATCTTCAACGACATTATCTATAGCTGAGAATTCGTGTAAAACACCTTCGATCTCAATGTATTTAACGGCAGCACCTGGTAATGAAGATAGTAGGATACGACGTAAGGAGTTTCCTAGTGTAGTACCGTAGCCACGTTCAAGTGGTTCAACAACGAACTTACCGAATTTAGCATCTTCACTAATTTCAATTGTCTCAATTCTAGGTTTTTCAATTTCTATCATTTACAAAAATCCTCCTTAAATACGTCGACTTATTTTTTTAAACTGTTTCGCTCAGTGACCTGTAACAATAACAATCATTAAAAATTAGACGCGACGACGTTTTGGTGGACGACAACCGTTGTGTGGTACTGGAGTAACGTCTCTGATTGCAGTTACTTCTAAACCAGCTGATTGTAATGCACGGATAGCTGATTCACGACCAGGTCCAGGTCCTTTAACTGTAACTTCTACAGTTTTTAAACCATGTTCCATTGCTGATTTTGAAGCAGTTTCAGATGCCATTTGAGCTGCGAATGGTGTTGATTTTTTAGATCCTTTGAAACCTAATGCACCAGCTGATGACCAAGATAAAGCATTACCAAATTCATCAGTGATAGTTACGATTGTATTATTGAATGTTGAACGGATGTGAGCTACACCATTTTCAATATTCTTTTTAACTCTACGTTTACGAGATACTTGTTTACGTGCCATTTATATTTTGCCTCCTTTACCTATTATTTTTTCTTGTTAGCTACAGTTTTAACTGGACCTTTACGAGTACGAGCATTGTTTTTAGTTTTTTGTCCACGAACTGGTAAACCACGACGGTGACGGATACCACGGTATGATGAAATTTCCATCAAACGTTTAATGTTTAAGTTTTGTTCACGACGTAAGTCACCTTCAACTTTATAACCGTCTACAACTTCACGGATACGACCTAATTCGTCATCTGTTAAATCTTTTACGCGTGTATCTGCTGATACGTTAGCTTCTTCAACGATTTTTTTAGCTGTTGAAGTACCGATACCGTATACATAAGTTAATGAAATAACAACGCGTTTTTCACGTGGAATATCTACTCCTGCAATACGTGCCATATATATTTACACCTCTCTTTTATTAACCTTGTCTTTGTTTGTGCTTAGGATTGTCACAAATTACCATTACTTTACCTTTACGTTTAATGACTTTACATTTTTCGCAAATTGGTTTAACTGATGGTCTTACTTTCATTTTTATACCTCCCTATATTATGGAGTGACGATTATTTATAACGATAAGTAATTCTACCGCGTGATAAATCATACGGAGACATTTCTACAGTTACTTTGTCGCCAGGTAGAATTCGAATATAATTCATTCTAATTTTACCACTTACATGCGCTAAAATTTCATGACCATTTTCTAATTCTACTTTAAACATAGCATTTGGTAAAGTATCAAGTACTGTACCTTCTAATTCAATTACATCTTGTTTCGCCATTGATTAACTTCCCCCTTTTTACAATAGTAAGGTAATCGTCAATAGACAACTTCAACGATACGAATCTAATATAGTGACTAGTTATTATAAGTTTAACAAAATGCGGGAATTATTATCGTCTTTCGACACTCAGAAAATTAATTCTTGCCATAGAAACCTAATCAAAAATTCACTTACACATAGACCGTACTAAGTTGATCTATTTTAATTGATCTAAGATATCAATGACATCTTTGGTTACTTGATCAATATCTTTCGCACCGTCAATGTTATTCAATACACCTTTATCTTCGTAGTACTCTAAGATAGGTTTAGATTGTTTAACATTCACGCTTAAGCGATTAGATACTGTTTCTGGATTATCATCTTCACGTTGATAAAGCTTTCCACCATCGATATCACATACACCATCAACCTTTGGAGGATTAAATACAAGATGATAAGTTGTACCACATTTCTCACAGATACGACGACCTGTAAGACGATTCATTAATTCTTCCTCAGGAACTTCGATGTTAATTACAGCATCAATGTTTCTACCAAGCTCAGACATAATGTTGTTTAATGCCTCAGCTTGATCGATTGTTCTAGGGAAACCATCTAACAAGAATCCTTTTTTTGCATCGTCTTCAGAGATTCTTTCTTTAACGATACCTACAGTAACTTCATCAGGGACTAATTCTCCACGATCCATGTAAGATTTAGCTTCTTTTCCTAAATCTGTTTCATCTTTAATCGCTTTTCTGAACATGTCACCAGTAGATATATGTGGTATTGGGAATTTCTTAACAATTTCACTCGCTTGAGTTCCTTTACCTGCGCCAGGTAAACCCATTAAAATGATATTCATAAATTGCCCTCCTACAAATTATCTACCACCAAAGCCTTTATATTCTTTCTGACTCACTTGAGCTTCAAGTGATTTCATAGTTTCAATTGCTACACCAATAACGATTAATAAACTTGTACCACCAATTTGAATTGATTGAGGTAAGTTCATAAACTTAGTAGCTAAGATCGGTAAGATAGCAATAACAGCTAAGAAAATAGAGCCTACAAAAGTTAAGCGATAAAGTACTTTAGTAATATATTTTTTCGTTTGGTCACCAGGTCTAATTCCTGGTACATAGCTACCTTGTTTCTTCAAGTTGTCTGCCATTTTTTCAGGATTAACTTGAACAAAGGCATAGAAATACGTAAATGCAATAATTAAAATTACATAAACTATCATGCCGTAAGTGTTTGAAGGGTTAGCATATTCAGATATTGTTTGCGCCCAGTCAGCTTTAGGGAAGAACAACGTTAATGTTCTTGGCAATAGGAAAAATGCCATCGCAAAGATTACTGGGATAACCCCTGCTGAGTTAACTTTTAAAGGTAGATAAGTTGCCTGTGAACCTAATCTTTGACCTGTTTGTTTTTTTGCATATTGAATCGGAATTTTACGTTTCGCTTCTAAAACGTAAATAGCTCCCATTGTAAGCAAAATTAAACCGACAATTAACCCAATTACTTTTAACCATGCCAACGTAGTATCATCATTACCAACAAATGCCTGTTGTGCAAATTGGATAATTGATGATGGTAATGTTGACAAGATACCAGCGAAGATAATGATTGAAATACCATTACCAACACCAAATTGAGTGATTTGGTCACCAAGCCAAATTAAAAATGCAGTTCCTGCTGTTAATACAATAGCAATCAATAAATAACTCATGACAGATTGATGAACAATTAATCGACCGCCAAGGTAGTTATTAAATTGGAATGCCATACCAATTGACTGAATAAAAGCCAATATGATAGCGAAATAACGTGTTACATTGCTAAGTTTTCTTTTACCTACTTCACCTTGTTTGGCCCATTCAGTGAACTTAGGCACAATATCCATTTGTAATAATTGCATTACGATAGATGCAGTGATGTAGGGCATAATACCCATAGCAAATATTGAAAAGTTCTTTAAGGCTCCGCCACCAAACGTGTTAAGAAGAGCAGCGACACCTTGATCAGAACCTTGTTGTTCAAAAGGCTCTGGATTTACACCAGGAGCCGGAATATAAGTTCCTATTTTGAATATAACTAACATTGCTAAGGTAAAGAAAATCTTATTTCGAACTTCTTTAGTTTTAAAGAAGCTCACTAGCGTTTGGAACATTAGATCACCTCGTGTGCTCCACCTTTAGCATCGATAGCTTCAACTGCTGAAGCTGAGAATTTGTGAGCTTTCACTGTTAACTTTTTGTCAAGTGAACCGTTACCTAGTACTTTAATACCAGATTTTTCATTCTTAACTACACCAGTTTCTACTAATAAAGCTGGAGTTACTTCAGTACCATCTTCAAATTTATTAAGTTGGTCTAAGTTAACAATAGCATATTCTTTACGGTTAATGTTAGTGAAACCTCGTTTTGGTAAACGACGGAATAAAGGTAATTGACCACCTTCGAATCCAGGTCTTACGCCACCACCTGAACGTGCTTTTTGACCTTTTTGACCGCGACCACTAGTTTTACCATTACCTGAACCAGCACCACGACCAACACGGTTACGTACACGACGTGAACCTTCAGCTGCTTTTAACTCATGTAATTTCATTTTATAGGCACCTCCTTAATTATTTTTCTTCAACTGTTAATAAGTGTTTAACTTTGTTGATTTGCCCACGGATTGCAGGGTTATCTTCAACAACTACTGAGCTATTAGTCTTTTTAAGACCTAAAGCTTCAACAGTTTTACGTTGTGTTTCAGGACGACCAATAACACTACGAGTGAGGGTAATTTGTAATTTAGCCATTATTTATTTTCCCTCCTTAATTATATAATTCTTCAACTGATTTGCCGCGTAATTTAGCAACATCTTCAGCGTTTTTAAGGTTTTGTAAACCATTGATTGTAGCACGAACCATGTTAATTGGTGTGTTAGATCCTAATGATTTACTTAAGATATCAGTGATACCTGCTAATTCTAATACGGCACGTACTGGACCACCAGCGATAACTCCTGTACCAGGTGCAGCTGGTTTCATAAATACGCTACCAGAACCATAACGACCAGTGATAATGTGTGGAGTTGTTCCTTCAACACGTGGAACGACTACTAAATCTTTTTTAGCTGCTTCTACAGCTTTTTTGATAGCTTCAGGTACCTCTTGTGCTTTACCAGTACCGAAACCTACACGACCATTTTTATCTCCAACTACTACTAATGCAGTGAAACGGAAACGACGTCCACCTTTAACAACTTTAGCAACACGGTTAATTGTAACAACGCGTTCTTCAAATTCTTTCGTTTCTTCTTCTCTACGAGCCATGTATTTGTCCCTCCTTTAAATTAAAATTCTAATCCGCTTTCTCTAGCAGCTTCAGCTAATGCTTTTACACGACCATGGTATAAGTAACCGCCACGATCAAATACGATTTCTTTAATACCTTTGTCAGATGCTTTTTTAGCAATTGCTTCTCCTACTTTAGTTGATAAATCAACTTTTGAAGAAGATTCGTTAGCAATGTCTTTATCTTTTGATGAAGCTTGAGCTAATGTTTGACCATTAACGTCATCAATGATTTGAGCATAAATGTGTTTGTTTGAACGATATACATTTAAACGTGGTTTTTCAGCTGTACCTGATAATTTAGTACGCACACGAGCATGTCTTTTCAAACGCACTTTGTTTTTATCAATTTTACTGATCATACTATTACTCCTTTCTTGAGAGAGTTATCTATTATTTACCAGTTTTACCTTCTTTTATTTACCAGTTTTACCTTCTTTACGGCGAACATATTCACCTTGGTAACGGATACCTTTTCCTTTGTAAGGTTCTGGAGGTCTTACTGAACGGATATTTGAAGCGATAGCTCCAACTTGTTCTTTAGATACACCAGATACGCGTACTGTTGTGTTTTTCTCTACTGCGAAAGTAATGCCATTTTCAGCTTTAATTTCAACAGGATGAGAGTAACCAACGTTTAATACTAAGTCATTACCTTGCATTTGAGCACGGTAACCTACACCAACAAGTTCAAGTGTTTTTTCAAAACCTTGAGAAACACCTTGTACCATATTGTTTAATAAAGCACGAGTTGTACCGTGAACTGTTCTGTCTTCTTTAGAATCAGTAGGTCTTACAACTTCTAATGTGTTTTCTTCTTGTTTGAAAGTCATTCTTTCATTAAATGTTCTAGTTAATTCACCTTTTGGACCTTTTACAGTAGCTGTATGACCATCAAAAGTTACTGTAACGTCGCTAGGAATGTCAATAATTTTCTTACCAACACGACTCATGTTATGGCACCTCCTTATTTATTATTACCAAACGTATGCGATAATTTCTCCACCAACATTACGTTTTCTAGCTTCTTTATCAGTGATAACACCTTCAGAAGTTGAAACTAATGCAATACCTAAACCGTTTAATACTTTAGGTACTTCGTTAGCTTTAGCATAAACACGTAAACCTGGTTTAGAGATACGTTTTAATCCTGTGATAACACGTTCATTGTTTTGTCCATATTTTAAGAATAAACGAATAACACCTTGTTTATCATCTTCAACATATTCTACGTTTTTAATGAAACCTTCATTTTTTAAGATTTCAGCAATTTGTTTTTTAATGTTAGACGCAGGTAATTCTAATTTCTCGTGACGCACCATGTTTGCGTTTCTTACACGAGTAAGCATATCTGCGATTGGATCTGTCATTGTCATTGATTGTTGCCTCCTTTCAGACTCTTTATATTACCAGCTAGCTTTACGTACGCCAGGAATTTGGCCTTTGTAAGCTAATTCACGGAAACAAATACGGCATAATTTGAATTTACGATATACAGAATGTGGACGACCACAACGTTCACAACGAGTATATTCACGTACTGCATATTTTTGTTTTTTCTGTTGCTTAGCAACCATAGAAGTTTTAGCCACTTAATTAGCCTCCTTTTTAGAGATTATTTACGAAATGGCATACCGAAGTTTGTTAACAATTCACGAGCTTCCTCGTCAGTGTTAGCAGTTGTTACGATAACAATATCCATTCCTCTTACTTTACTTACTTTATCATAATCGATTTCTGGGAAAATTAATTGTTCTTTAATTCCTAAAGTGTAGTTACCGCGACCATCGAATGCTGTTTTAGAAACACCTTGGAAGTCACGTACACGAGGTAATGAAACTGCGATTAATTTATCTAAGAATTCATACATTCTTTCTCCGCGAAGAGTAACTTTTGCACCGATTGGCATACCTTCACGTAAACGGAATGTTGCTACTGATTTTTTAGCTTTTGTGATTAATGGTTTTTGACCAGTGATTAATTCTAACTCTTCAACAGCATTATCTAATACTTTAGAGTTTTGAACTGCATCACCTACACCCATATTTACAACGATTTTTTCGATTTTTGGTACTTCCATTACAGAACTGTAGTTGAATTTTTTCACTAAGTTTTCAGTAACTTCAGTATTGTATCTTTCTTTTAAACGGTTCAAAGTGGATCCTCCTTTCAACTAGTTATTAATTATTAGATTTGATTTCTTCGCCTGATTTTTTAGCGATACGAACTTTTTTACCATCTACAAATTTGTAACCAACACGTGTAGGTTCATTTGTTTTAGGGTCTAATAATTGTACGTTAGAAACATGGATAGCTGCCTCTGTTTCTAAGATTCCACCTTCAGGATTTAATTGAGTTGGTTTTTGGTGTTTTTTAATAACGTTAACACCTTCCACAACGACACGGTCTTTTTTAGGTTCAGTAGCGATAACTTTACCTTCTTTACCTTTGTCTTTACCTGCGATAACTTTTACGTTGTCACCTTTTTTGATATGCATGTGGGCACCTCCTTAAATGATTTGGTTTATATATATTAAAGTACTTCTGGTGCTAATGATACGATTTTCATGAAGTTACCTTCACGTAATTCACGAGCAACAGGACCAAAGATACGAGTACCACGTGGGCCTTTGTCATCACGAATGATAACACATGCATTTTCATCAAATTTGATATAAGAACCATCATTACGACGTACGCCTGATTTAGTTCTAACTACAACAGCTTTGACTACGTCACCTTTTTTAACAACGCCACCTGGTGTTGCATTTTTAACAGTACATACGATAACATCGCCGATGTTCGCTGTTTTGCGACCAGATCCACCTAATACTTTAATTGTAAGAACTTCACGAGCACCAGAGTTGTCTGCTACTTTTAAACGTGTTTCTTGTTGGATCATTAGTTAAACCTCCCTTATCTCTAATCTTGAATTAAATAATTACTGATTCTTCAACAATTTCTACTAAACGGAAACGTTTAGAAGCTGATAAAGGACGAGTTTCTTGAATTTTAACAATGTCCCCTAATTTAGCTGAGTTGTTTTCATCATGAGTTTTATATTTTTTAGAGTATTTTACTCGTTTGCCGTATAATTTGTGTGTTTTGTAAGTTTCAACAAGTACAGTAATAGTTTTGTCCATTTTATCTGAAACAACTTTACCTACATAAACTTTACGATCGTTTCTTTCACTCACTTTTGTAACCTCCTCTTTCATATAAATTATTGATTAGCTTTACTTTGTTCGATTTCTCTTTCACGAGCAACAGTTTTTAGACGTGCAATCGTTTTTCTAACTGTACGAATACGTGCAGTTTCCTCTAATTGACCTGTAGCTAACTGAAAGCGTAGGTTAAAAAGCTCTTCTTTTGAAGATTTGATTTGTTCTTCGATTTCTGAAGTGGTTAAGTCTCTAATTTCCTTAGCTTTCATTTGTTTCACCACCCAATTCTTCACGTTTTACAAACTTAGTTTTTACAGGAAGTTTGTGACTTGCTAAACGTAATGCTTCACGAGCTACTTCTTCAGATACACCCGCAACTTCAAATAAGATTCTACCTGGTTTCACAACTGCGATCCAGCCTTCAACAGCACCTTTACCGGCACCCATACGTACTTCTAAAGGTTTTTTAGTATATGGTGTATGAGGGAAGATTTTAATCCAAACTTTCCCGCCACGTTTCATATAACGTGTCATAGCAATACGAGCAGATTCGATTTGACGAGATGTGATCCAAGAAGTTGTAGTTGCTTGTAAACCATACTCACCAAATGTTACAAAGTTACCGCCTTTAGAACGACCAGTTGTTTTTGGACGATGTTGACGACGATATTTAACACGTTTTGGTAGTAACATTATTATTTTCCTCCTTCACTAGTATTCTTAGTAGGAAGAACTTCACCACGATAGATCCATACTTTAACACCTAATTTACCGTAAGTAGTGTCAGCTTCAGCGTGTGCGTAATCAATGTCAGCACGTAAAGTATGAAGTGGAACAGTTCCTTCTGAATATTGTTCAGCACGAGCAATGTCAGCTCCGCCTAAACGACCTGATACTTGAGTTTTGATACCTTTAGCACCAAGTTTCATAGCTCTTGAAATAGCTTGTTTTTGTACACGACGGAATGAAGCACGGTTTTCTAATTGACGTGCGATATTCTCAGCAACTAAACGAGCATCGATATCAACTTTTTTGATTTCGATAACGTTAATGTGTACTTTTTTATCAGTTAATGTGTTTAATTTGTTACGAAGTTTTTCAATTTCAGAACCGCCTTTACCAATTACCATACCTGGTTTACCAGTGTGAATAGCAATGTTAATACGGTTAGCAGCACGTTCGATTTCAACGTGAGAAACTGATGCTTCTTTTAATTCGTTATCAATAAATTTACGGATTCTTAAATCTTCGTGTAAAAGTGAAGCGAAGTCTTTTTCAGCGTACCATTTAGCTTCCCAGTCACGGATGACTCCGACACGAAGTCCGATAGGATTAATTTTTTGACCCACAGTATTCCCTCCTTAAATAATTATTAAGCTTCTTTAGCTTCTTCTTTACCGTCACTTACGACGATTGTAATGTGGCTTGTACGTTTGTTAATTGCACTTGCACGACCTTGTGCACGTGGACGGAAACGTTTTAAAGTTGGTCCTTCGTTTGCATATGCTTCTTTAACAACTAACTCATCAGTGTTCATGTCATAGTTGTGTTCAGCATTTGCTAAAGCGGACATTAATACTTTTTCGATTACTGGTGATGAAGCTTTGTTAGTTAATTTTAAAATTGCAATAGCTTCTCCAGCACTTTTACCTCTAATTAAGTCAAGAACTAATCTTACTTTACGAGGTGCGATTCTGATTGTTCTAGCAACCGCTTTTGCTTCCATTAGGATTTCCTCCTCTACTTCTATTTATTATCTTCTAGTTTTTTTATCGTCTGCAGCATGTCCTTTGAATGTACGAGTTGGAGCAAATTCACCTAATTTGTGACCTACCATATCCTCAGTTACATATACAGGTACATGTTTACGACCATCGTATACTGCAAAAGTATGACCGATGAAATTTGGGAAAATTGTAGAACGACGTGACCATGTTTTGATTACTTGTTTCTTTTCACTTCCGTCTTGAGCTTCTACTTTTTTCATTAAATGATCATCGACGAAAGGTCCTTTTTTAATACTACGAGCCATTTGGGCGCCTCCCTTCTTATTGTGTGCGTGCAGCTGTTACGCCGCACACCCAAATAAGTTGTTATTATTTTTTCTTACGTCCACGAACGATAAGTTTGTCTGATGATTTTTTACCACGACGAGTTTTCTTACCAAGAGTTGGTTTACCCCATGGTGACATTGGAGATGGTCTACCGATAGGAGCACGACCTTCACCACCACCGTGTGGGTGATCGTTAGGGTTCATTACAGAACCACGAACTGTAGGACGGATACCTTTCCATCTTGAACGTCCGGCTTTACCAACGTTAACTAATTCGTGTTGTAAGTTACCAACTTGACCGATTGTAGCACGGCATGTTGATAAGATCATACGAACTTCACCAGAACGTAATCTGATTAATACGTATTTACCTTCTTTACCAAGTACTTGTGAACTTGCACCTGCTGAACGAGCAAGTTGTCCACCTTTACCAGGTTTTAATTCGATATTATGAATTACAGTACCAACTGGAATGTTTTGTAATGGTAATGCATTACCAACTTTGATATCTGCATTTTCACCACTTTCAACTGTTTGGCCTACTTGTAATCCTTTAGGAGCGATGATGTAGCGTTTTTCACCATCTGCATATACTAATAATGCAATGTTTGCTGAACGGTTTGGATCATATTGAATTGAATCAACTTTTGCAGTGATTCCATCTTTATTACGTTTAAAATCGATAACACGGTATTGACGTTTGTGTCCTCCACCATGATGGCGAACAGTCAATTTACCTTGGTTGTTACGGCCCGCTCTTTTCGGTAGCGGTTGTAATAATGACTTTTCAGGTGTTGATTTCGTAATTTCTGCGAAATCTAAGCTAGTCATATTACGACGACCATTTGTTATTGGCTTATATTTTTTAAGAGCCATTGTCGCTTACCTCCTTAATGGTAACATTTATTTTATTTTTTAGTTGAATAAATCGATTGAACCTTCTTTAAGTTTAACAATCGCTTTTCTTCTTTTGTTTGTATAGCCTTGGTAACGGCCCATACGTTTTTTCTTAGGTTTGTAGTTGATGATGTTAACACTTTCAACTTTTACGTCGAAAATTTCTTCAACTGCAATTTTAACTTGTGTTTTGTTAGCACGAGTATCTACGTCAAAAGTATATTTGTCTTCAGCCATAGCTTCAGAAGATTTTTCAGTGATTACGGGGCGCTTAAGAACATCTCTTGCTTCCATTATCCGAGCACCTCCTCAACTTTTTTCGCAGCTGATTCAGTGATAATAACACTATCAGCGCTAGTAATATCTAATACGTTTAAACCTTGTGCAGTGCTTACTTGTACACCAGGGATGTTACGTGCAGATAATTCAACATTTACGTCATCATTTTCAGTTACAACTAAAACTTTTTTAGGTTGTTCAAGTGTAGTTAATACATTTTTGAATTCTTTTGTTTTTGGAGCATCAAAACCAAAAGTATCAACAATTGTAAAGTTGTTTTCTTGAACTTTGAATGATAATGCTGAACGTAATGCTAAACGACGCATTTTCTTAGGCATTTTGTATGCGTAACTTCTTGGAGTTGGTCCGAATACGATACCACCACCACGCCATTGTGGAGCACGAATTGTACCTTGACGCGCACGTCCTGTACCTTTTTGTCTCCATGGTTTACGTCCACCGCCGCGTACTGCTGAACGGTTTTTAACTGCGTGAGTTCCTTGACGTAATGAAGCACGTTGTAAATTAATTGCTTCGAAAAGAACACTGTTGTTTGGTTCGATAGCGAATACTGAATCGCTTAATTCAACTGAACCTGATTTAGATCCGTCTACTTTTAATACATCATAATTAGCCATTATGCTTTTCCTCCTTTCGCTACTTATTATTTATTACCTTTTTTAATTGAAGTTTGGATTTCTACGAAACCTTTTTTAGGTCCAGGTACATTACCTTTTACTAAAATAACATTGTTATCAGTGTCAACTTGAACTACTTCTAAGTTTTGAACTGTAACTGTGTTACCACCCATACGTCCAGGCATTTTTTGGCCTTTGAATACTCTTGAAGCATCTGAAGCCATACCTACTGAACCTGGCGCTCTGTGGAAATGAGAACCGTGAGCCATTGGTCCACGTGCTTGGCCATGACGTTTAATTGCACCTTGGAAACCTTTACCTTTTGAAGTACCTGTTACATCAATGATGTCTCCAGCTTCAAAAGTATCAACTGTGACTTCTTGACCTACTTCGTATTCATCAACATTAACGTTTCTGAATTCACGAATGAAGCGCTTAGGTGCTGTGCCTGCTTTTTTAGCGTGACCTTCAGCTGGTTTGTTAGCATATTTATTTGATTTAGCATCTTTTTTATATGCTTTTTTGTCTTCAAAACCTACTTGGATAGCGTTATAACCATCAACTTCTTCAGTTTTCTTTTGTAATACTACGTTTTGACTTGCTTCTACTACTGTAACTGGGATTAATTCACCGTTTTCTCCGAATACTTGAGTCATCCCAATTTTTCTTCCTAAGATTCCTTTGGTCATCGAAAGTCCACCTCCTAAAATTTATCTATTATAATTTAATTTCGATGTCTACACCAGATGGTAAGTTTAAGCCCATTAAAGCATCAACTGTTTTTGGTGTTGGGTTAACAATATCGATTAAACGTTTATGTGTACGTTGTTCGAATTGTTCACGAGAATCTTTGTACTTGTGTACCGCACGAATGATTGTATAAACTGATTTCTCAGTTGGTAATGGAATTGGTCCAGAAACATCTGCACCAGAACGTTTTGCAGTTTCAACAATTTTCTCTGCTGATTGATCAATCACTCGGTGATCATAAGCTTTTAATCTGATTCTGATTTTTTGTTTTGCCATAATTTTCCCTCCTTGTTCGTCTACATTTAAGTGATAGACTTCTCCACGAAAACTATCTCACACAACGCCATGGCAAAGCGGCCGGGTGTGTCAGTAACCTTTCGCTTCATCGCTTTCTTCAAGTCCAACATTAGATATGATACATGAAAAACATTGATAAATCAAGGTTTTTCTGTAACTTTTTATGTCCTTGTCTAACACATACTTTAGTATTGTACTGGAAATGTTTATGTAGTTCAACCATTTTGGGTAAATTTTTTCCCTTTTTTTCTAAATTTCATTATAATGGGTATATAAAGTAATGAGATGAAGTCAATTTCACTACATTAATGAATGTTTTAATAACTAAAATATCTCATTTATTTCATGCTCATGAATAATATGGAGGTGAATGATTAATGAAAAGCAGTGTTAAAGTTACATTAGCGATTCTAAGTATCTTTCTATTAGCATGTGAATTTTTCTATGGCATTCCATTTTTAGGAGGCAGCGTCATTTTAAGTTTTGGTTGGCATCCTCTTTTACTGAATGCTTTCTTATATTTAATAGTAGGAATTGTTTTACTTGTTGATTCTCAAAACGCTATTAAACCAATGGCAGTTATTCCTTTAATAGGTATTATTGGTTCATTTATTGCTTTTATTCCTGTTGTCGGTATGTTTACGCACTGGGTGCTCTTCTTCTTAATGGTATTCTTTTTATTTATCGTTTTAAGTGCACCAACGTATCTTCCTAATAAAGATGCTCGCGTAATTTATACTCAACATAAAGACAGAGATGAACATCGCAGATAATTTTTAATAATAGACAAAAGACGAGGCAACCTCCTTTAAAGGCTGCCTCGTCTTTTATTTTTAACCGTGTACAAATACAAAGTATAAAATGAATAATACCATTAATACATACATAATTGGATGTACTTCTTTATGTTTTTTAGTAATTAACATTGTAATAGGATAGAATACAAATCCACATGCAATACCAGTCGCAATTGAATATGATAAAGGCATCATAATAATTGTAATAAATGCTGGTACAGCTACTTCAAATTTCTTCCAATTAATTTCCGCAAAGTTTGCAGCCATTAAAATACCAACTACTACTAATGCTGGCGTAGTTACAGCACTTGTAACCACTTCAATTAATGGACTAAAGAATAGAGCTAATAAGAAACAGAAACCTGTAACAACACTAGCAAATCCAGTACGTGCACCTACAGCTACACCTGACGTTGATTCGATATATGATGTAGTTGTTGTTGTACCAAAGATAGCACCTACAATTGTCGCTAATGAATCAGCAAATAAAGCTCTACCTGCTCTTGGTAATTTATTATCTTTCATCATTCCTGCTTGTGTTGCAACTGCAACTAATGTTCCTGCAGTGTCAAAGAAATCAATAAAGAAGAAAGTTAAGATAACAATTAAGAATTGAATAGTAAATAATTGACTTGGATCTTTAAATGCTTCAAATGCTGCACCGAATGTTGGTGTGATACTTGGAATCTTACCTACCACGCCTGATGGTGGATGAATTAAACCAGTTAACATACCTGTAACCGCAGTAATAATCATACCAATGAAGATTGAACCAGGTACTTTTTTAGCATAAAGAATAATTGTTACTACAATACCAAAGATTGCTAATAATACTGGACCTTTTGTTAAATGTCCAAGTGTCACTAAAGTGGAATCATTTTTCACAATAATTCCTGCACTTTGTAAACCTACAAATGTAATAAATAACCCGATACCTGCTGAAACAGCCATCTTCATCTGATAAGGAATAGCATTAATAATCGTCTCTCGCCACCCAGTAGCAGTTAAGATAGCGAAGAATATTCCTGAACAAAGCACACCAGTTAAACCAATTTGCCAAGGAATACCCATTGTTAAAACAACTGTAAAAGCGAAGAATGCGTTAAGTCCCATACCTGGCGCTAAAGCGATTGGATATTTAGCGATAAGTCCCATGAATAATGAACCAACGAAAGCGGCTAGTGCTGTCGCAACAAAGATTGCGCCTTGATCCATTCTCATATCTTCAGATACGCCTTTGACTCCAGCTAAACTTAAAACTTGTGGGTTAACGGCTAAGATATACGCCATTGATAAGAAAGTTGTGATACCACCGATGATTTCTTTCTTATAGTTAGTACCATACTTGTCGAATTGGAAGTATTTTTTCACGGCTTTAAACTCCTTTTTTTGAAATACTTTAATATTTTAATATTACTTTCCAAAAAATACAATACTAAAAACGAACTTTCATTAAAAGATAACGCTTTAAGTTCGATTTTATCTAAAGTTTTAAATTTTTCAGTGCATCTTTAAACGGATTATTGTCGATTGTTTCATCTTTATTCATATATTTCTTCATATCTTTTTTAGAAACTTTACCGCTCGTTTTATTTTTCAATCGTTGATCCATATGTGCTTGCGTTTCTGTATGTCCACACACGCAACGATAGACTGCATCTTTCCCTCTGCCGAATAACGTCATTTTCTTTTTACAGTTTGGACAACGTGCATTGGTTTTACGTTGCACATTCTTCTTCGTATTACATGACGGATCTTGGCAAACAAGCATCTGACCATTTTTCGTTTTTACTTTAATCATGAATTTCCCGCATGTCGGGCATTCTGTCGTTGTTAAGTTATCATGCTTATATTTTTGTTCGCTGTTTTTAATTTTATTGACGATATCTTTCGTAAAACCTTTCATTTCGTTGATGAATTGTTGGGCGTTGTATTTCCCCTTTTCAATCATCAATAACTTCTCTTCCCATTCAGCCGTTAATAATGGTGAAGTGAGTTCTTGAGGCGCTAACTCTAATATTTGTTTACCTTTTGACGTTACTTTGATCTTGCCGTCTCTTGATTCAATCGCATTAATATTAAACAGTTTTTCAATAATATCCGCTCTAGTCGCAACTGTACCAATACCGCCAGTTTGTTTAAGCGTATTTGCGTGTTTTTTATTATTTAACTGAATATAGTTTTGAGGATTCTCCATCGCTTTAAGCAACGTACCTTCATTAAAGTACTCAGGCGGCGTCGTTTCATGTTCATTCACTTTAATATTTTGAATTTTGTACGTTTCCCCTTTTTGAAAATGAAGTTCCTGTACTTGATGTTCTGAATCTTTTCTAAGCGCCTTAAATCCTAATTGACGTGTCACTTTGTCATTAAACTCAAAGCTATAATTGTTGACATCTAACTTCACTTTAACCGCTTCATATTCATATGGCATCATCAACGATTCTAAAAATCTTTCTGCTACCATTAAATAAACTTTCTCTTCCCTATTACTCAAACTTTGCATATCTGGACGTACTTCTGTTGGAATAATAGCATGGTGATCCGATACTTTCTGATTATTAAAGATACGCATTTTAGATGAATATGATTTATTAATTAATGGACGGATATTTTCCTTATAATCTGTAGCTAACAACGCCTGTAGACGTTCTTTAATTGTATCTGCCATATCTTCTGATAAATAATTAGAATCCGTACGTGGATACGTTAATATTTTATGGCGTTCGTATAAATTTTGAATAGTATTTAACGTCTCTTTAGGCCCCATTTTGAATCGTTGATAGGCTTCTTGTTGTAAATCCGTTAAATTATAAAGTGGTCTAGGATAACTTTTCTTCATTTTTGATTCTACATACTCAATGCGCCCCTGTGCATGTTTAACCTTTTCAGCAATCGTATCAATTTCACCTTTATGCATTATGCGCTTATCTGTTTTTAATTGAAAAGTCACGCCGTTAACTTGTACGCCTAATGTATAGTATTTCTGAGGCTTGAAATGATTAATGTCTTGTTGACGAGATTGCACAAGTTGAATTGTTGGAGTTTGTACTCTACCTAATGATAATTGCGCATCATATTTCGTAGTTAACGCGCGTGTCGCATTAATACCAACAATCCAATCCGCTTCACTACGTGCTAATGCAGCGCGATACAGATCATTATAGGCTCTACCGTCTTTTAAATGTTTAAATCCTTGTTGAATCGCTTTTTTAGTCACCGAACTAATCCATAAACGTTTAATGGGTTTCTTGTTTCTTACTTTATCCAATATAAGACGTGCGACAAGTTCCCCTTCTCGACCAGCATCTGTCGCAATAATAATGTCTTTTACTTCTTTTTTTAAAATGAGGGATTTAACCGTTTTAAATTGCTTACTAGTCTTTCCAATCACAATCGTTTGCATGTGCTTAGGAATGATAGGTAAATCTTCAAGTTTCCATTCTTTATAAGCTTTATCATAATGTTCTGGTTGTGCATTGGTCACAAGATGCCCTAGTGCCCAAGTAACAAAGTAACGCTCATTTTCAATAAAGCCGTTACGTTTCCCTTTTATATTTAAAGCTTCAGCAATATCACGTGCGACTGAAGGCTTTTCCGCTAAGATAAGTGATTTCATAAAACTTTCCTTTCAATATAACACTTGGTTATAGACAAATTTTATTCATATGTCTCTAATTGTAACATGTAAAGCAATGGACATAACTTTCATTTAAATGTAAATGAATTTATAATTAATGTAGAAATTCAGACCGAAATGGAGGTACGCTATGGATATAGTTAAATTAAGCGATTTAAACCAAATTCTGTCTTTTTTAGAAACATCGTCAAACGAATTTGCCTCTTATATATACAAATTACCTACTAATCAAGATGAAATGAAAGATTTATTGGAACAATCCCTTACATCTCCCGGTATATACTCACTAAGTGAAAATGATATTATCAATGCTTTAATTACCGCTATTGAGTATGAAGAGAATAAATTTAAGGTAGTAGGACCATTCGTAAACTCTGAAGTATCATTTAGTCAAAGTGACTATCACTTATTATTTAATGCACTTCGTGATTCTCAAGATAATGAGGCTGTGTTTAACTTTTCATATAATGAATGCGTTCAAACTTCTAAACCGTTAATGAAGGATATAGATGCGAGTTATAATTTTACCGATTATTATCTCAATGTAGCGTCACCTATACAACAGTCTGATCATCTCCAAAATATTATTGAATATCAACCAGGTTTCCAACGTGCTTTTACTAAATTACATCAACAGACATTTAAACATAGCGTACTTTCAGCTCAAGAAATTGTAAATTCCCTTGATGAAAATAATCATCTATTCTTATTTGTTAGTGAAGGATTATTGAAAGGTTACTTATATTTACAAGTCTTCCCTCAAACTTCTGTCGCCGAAATTCGTTATTTTAGTTCGCACACCGATTATCGTTTGATGGGTATTGCCTTCGATTTACTATCCTTTGCTATTGATTATGCATTTAACAACTATGAATTAGAGAAAGTCTATTTTAAAATTCGCAGTAAAAATGCGACTTTAGTGGAACGCTTTAATGAATTAGGTTTTGAAATAGATACGGAATATAAGAAATATAAATACCTATCTTCAACTCCTCATTTACAATAAAATGAATAACGTATGTCTACGATTTTTCAAAAATTCGAAATCGTAGGCATTTTTTATTTTCAAAAGTTTGGTATTCGTGAGCAATTCAATTCTCACGTAATATAATTTCAGATACACTAATTTCATGTGTTATAAGAAAGGAACACTGTAATAAATGTATAAGGAGAGTGAGTGAATAATGCAATTTATAGATTTCTTAATCGCATTATTACCAGCGCTATTTTGGGGGAGCGTTGTTTTAATCAATGTGTTCGTTGGTGGCGGACCTTACAACCAAATTCGTGGTACAACGCTAGGTACCTTAATCGTTGGGATTATATTACTGCTATGCGGTAAAGCTGAATTCGATAACATGACTGTTATTATTGTCGGTTTAATTTCTGGTGCGCTTTGGGCATTTGGTCAAGGTAACCAATTACGTTCTGTACAACTTATTGGTGTATCTAAAACGATGCCTATTTCAACAGGGATGCAATTAGTAGGTACAACATTATTTAGTGCCATTTTCTTAGGAGAATGGAGTACAGGGACTCAAGTAACAATGGGACTTATCGCTATGGTATTACTTGTTACTGGTATCGCATTAACTTCTTTAAAAGCTAAAAACGAAAGAAAATCTAATGACCCTGAATTTAAAAAAGCGATGATGATTTTAATCATCTCTACAATTGGCTATGTCGGTTATGTAGTTATTGGAGATATCTTCGGTGTTAGCGGTACGGATGCTTTATTCTTCCAATCAATTGGTATGGCTATTGGTGGTTTCTTACTATCAATGAAACACGAAACAAACATCAAATCAACTGCATTGAACCTTATCCCTGGTATTGTTTGGGCAGTCGGTAACTTATTTATGTTCTATTCACAACCTAAAGTCGGTGTAGCTACAAGTTTCTCATTATCACAATTACTTGTTATTGTTTCTACACTTGGTGGTATCTTCCTTTTAGGTGAGAAAAAAGATAAACGCCAAATGATTGGTATTTGGTCAGGTATCGTATTAATCATCATTGCTGCAGTTATCTTAGGTAACTTAAAATAACTCAATTTCATTAAGGAGGAATTAAGATGTTTCCAGATTTAGAAAACAAAGTAGTGGTTATTACAGGTGCCGGTAGTGGTATCGGTAAATCTTTTGCTGAAAATTTCGGTCAAGCAAAAGCAAAAGTTGTATTAAATTATCGCTCTGATCGTCACTTAGATGAGATTGAAGAACTAAAAAATACAATTACTAATGCTGGTGGCCAAGCGATTGCTGTTCAAGGCGATGTTGCTGTGGAAGATGACGTTAAAAATTTAGTTCAATCAGCTGTTAAAGAATTTGGTACGTTAGACATCATGATTAATAATGCTGGCTTTGAGAAACCTATCCCTTCTCATAAAATGTCATTAGATGAATGGCAAAAAGTGATCGATATTAATTTAACAGGTGCTTTCATTGGTTCACGTGAAGCGGTTAATCAATTCTTAAAAGAAGATAAAAAAGGTGTCATCATTAATACATCAAGCGTACATGATACAATTCCATGGCCAAACTATGTTAACTACGCTGCAAGTAAAGGCGGCTTAAAATTAATGATGGAAACAATGTCTATGGAATATGCGCAATATGGAATTCGTATTAATAACATTTCACCAGGCGCAATTGTCACTGAACATACGAAAGAGAAATTCTCTGATCCTGAAACTCGAGCTGAAACGTTAGAAATGATTCCAGCTAAAGAAATTGGTGAAGCACAAGATATTTCAAATGTAGCGTTATT
The DNA here is from genome assembly GCF_002902565.1 of Staphylococcus petrasii. GTDB lineage: Bacteria > Bacillota > Bacilli > Staphylococcales > Staphylococcaceae > Staphylococcus > Staphylococcus petrasii. The sequence continues at coordinate 26,197 of NZ_PPRC01000005.1, forward strand.
CTTAGCTTCTGACATGGCAAGCTATATTCACGGTACAACAATTTACGTGGATGGTGGAATGACAAATTATCCTGCCTTTATGGGTGGAAAAGGATAATCAAATACTTACGTGTCCAATTCACTATAGAGTCCAACATCATTCATAAGAAAGTTTCATACTTATTAAAAAAGCAAGCAACTCAATCCGTGAGTTGCTTGCTTTTTCCATACTAAATCAATTCATTATACAAATAATGCTTGATATACATATAAAATAATAATACTTATTACAATGGAAATATTGGTTACCATACCTATAAGTGGCAGCGTCTTATATTTAAATTGGATAGAATACGGAATAATAGCTACCCCTACTGGTAATAACCAAGCGATAAGTAACGTCGTTTTGATCATGTCATCTGATACTGGTAAGAAATAGTGTACCATTAGACCGGCGAATAAACCTAAGCCGTAATGTGCGACTAAGTATTTGATTGCAATTGGTAAGAAGTGACGTTCAATTTTAAAGTTAAGCATCACGCCTAGTAAAATCATTGATAGTGGCATGTTAGCTTTTGAAATAATAGTAAAGAAATCAATAGCTACGTGTGGTAAGTGAATATTAGACATATTCAAGATAAACATGACGATATATGTTACTAGTGGCACTGAGGAAATTAACTTTTTCCCTAAAAATTTAAAATTGAATTGGTCGGCACCTTCACTAAAATAACTTCCTACAAAGTACGTAACACCAAACATGATAATGGCACCGCCTATATCCGCCATACCGAAATAAACCATGCCGTCCTTCGGCCAAATTGTATTAACTAATGGATAGGCAAATAAACCAATATTTAATGAAGCTGTCATCATCCCTACTGAACCCTTAATATGGTTATCATATTTCCTAAATAGCGTGATAACGATTAACTTGGCAATTACACCATAAACAATCATCATAATCGGTAGAATTGAAAATGAAAAATCTAAATCAGCACTATTTAGATTAACGATAACTAAAGAAGGTAATGTGACATTTAAAACGAGTGTGGAAAGTACTTGACTGTCTGCTGCTTTTAAGAAGTTAATTCTCTTCAAGAGATATCCTAATGCAATTAATAAAATGATCATTACAAATTGCTCTGTCACATCAATTCCTTCTTTCTCATTTACTGTCTTATTACAGTTAATAACTGTAACACAATTTACATAATTTTTAGAAGTGTCTTGTTCATGCTATAATTCAACTAAATTATAATGCCAAACATAAAAAGGAGTGCCAAACATCATGGATTTCGAATCTCAATTAGCTGAACTTAAATATGATTACACGCGTTTACAGAATGATTTAGAGAAACGTGAATCATTAAATCAAAATATAGACCCTTTATTGAAACAATTAGAAGATATCGAGAAAGAAATTGCTAACATTCGTTCAAAATTACGTCAGAAATAAGAGGTAGAAGCCTCTAGTCAGAAAGATAGCAGAATGCTATGATATTAGTCATGATAGAAAGGATGTTATCAGGTGAAACTTTACCTACTTTTATTACCTATATTATATCTTATCGTTAGTTACATCACTATTTTTAAAATGCACTCTGTATTTACACGTATTTTAAGAATTATTATGGGCATTTTATTATTGTTTGTAGTGGCCATTACTACTTTAAAATTCCCTACAGAGAATTGGTGGGTCTTCGTCGTTCTAGTTCTTCTAGTAGGTAATGTGGAAGTTACTGCATTCAAAGCCTTAAAGAATGATCACAAAGGTGTTTCAATTCTAAATATTTTATCTTTAATATTATTCGTAATATACATTATTTTAACTTTCGTAATGTATTAAGGATTAAACTACATTACAATTTTCATATCAAAAAAGAGAGGGTGTGCACCTGTTTCAAGAACAGGCGCCGCCCTCTCTATTTTTTATTTATCTACGTGTTAATTTATTTTTCAAAGTAAATAGAATTTCATAAATGACTGGTACTACAATTAATGTAAGTAATGTAGATGATACTAAACCACCAATAACTGTAGCTGCCATACCTTTAGAAATAAGGATTGAACTATCTTGACCGAATAGAAGCGGTAATAATGCACCGATTGTAGCAATCGCTGTCATTAAGATAGGTCTAATACGTGTGCCACCCGCTTCGAGTAATGCCTCTTTCATTGGCATACCTTGTTTCTCATTCGTAATGACCCTATCAATCAATACGATAGCATTGGTTACTACGATACCAATCAACATTAACATACCAATTAAACTTGGCACAGAAATCGTTTCGCCTGTAATAAGTAATGCAAGCACGACACCAATAACCGTAAATGGTAATGAGAATAAGATTGTAAATGGCGCTAAACCGCCTTTGAATGTAATAACTAATACTAAGTAAACAATCACGATAGCAACTAACATCGCAAAGGCTAATTGACTCATAGCTTGATTAATATCATCCGTCGCACCGCCAACATTAATCTTCACATTATCTGGTTTATCGATTTTATCCACTTTTTGCATAACTTTACTTGATGTACCACCTACGTCTGAAGCGATAACTTTACCTGAAACAGTAGTTGAATAATCACCATCTTCTTGGTTAAGCTGACTCGGTGTTGTCGTATGTTCAAGTTTAGCAATATCTTTTAATTTCACTTTTTCACCAGTTGGCGATTGTAATTCAATATTATTGATTTTATCGCGTGACCAGTCTGTTTGTTTATTTTGTTTTACTTTAACATCTACTTTATTACCGTCTTCTTTAACAGTGGTAATTGTTTTCTCTGGTAAGTTTTCATTTAAGTTTAATGCTAACTGTCCAGCTGAAATACCTTTATCTGTCGCTTTATTTTGATCAACTTTAATCTCATATTGATCGTAAGTTTGAGATAAATCTGATTTCACATTTGCTATGCCATCGACAGATTTCATTTTATCCTCAACTTTAGCAATAGTACCTTTAATTGCCTCAGGTGATGGTCCTTTGACTGTTACTTCTATTGAGTTGTTACCAGCACCCGTACCCATATCTAGATTTTTCCATTCTCCTGGGTCCTTCATCTTCGCTAAATGCGAAACGACTTTGTCAGGTTCTTCATCGAAGTTAGGCGTATCTTTGTCGTATTCCACCATAATGGCCATACTATTTGTACTGCCTGTTGGATCTGCTGGAGAAGGTCCTCCTACTGAATACTGCACAGTTTTAACTTTATTCTTACTTTGTAAGTATTTTTGTGCTTCTTTAGCGTGATCAAGTACTGCTTCTTTCGTTTCACCAGGTTTAGGTGTATACGTTACAGCTAAGAATTTATCTTCCCCTGCTGAAATGAAACTTGTACCTAATTTTGCACCACCGAGCACGACACTTCCAACTAATATCACTAAACTGATAATAATAACAATCCATTTGTGATTTAATGACCAACTTAATATACGTCGGTAGCCTCTACTAATCGCACCAAGACTTTTAGTCTCATTCGTACTAGACGGACGTTGTTTTGTTTTAATTCCTTTTTTGAAAAATGTAGAAGCCAACGCCGGCACAACGGTAATAGAAACTAATAATGATGCTAATAGACTGAAAGCAATCGCTAACGCAAATGGTCTAAACATCTCACCCACTGAACCAGATACAAAGGCAAGTGGTAAGAATACAATGATTGTCACGATAGTAGAAGATAAAATAGGTTTAAACACTTCACGTGTGGCACTAATTACTAAATTATCGCCTTTTAATGGTTCATCTGGGTCAGATAATCGTCGATAAATATTTTCTACTACTACAATGGAGTCATCGATTACACGTCCAATTGCGATAGTTAACGCACCTAACGTTAAAATGTTTAACGATACGTTACTTAATTTCAAAGCAATTAATGCAATTAAAATAGATAATGGAATCGAAACAATAGAAATCGCTGTTGTTTTAATATTTCTTAAGAATAATAGGATAACGATAATTGCTACTATAGTACCTAATGCTGCTTTTTCAACCATTGTATATAGTGAATCTTGTATTGGTTTAGCAGTGTCCATCGTTTTAGTGGCTTTAATATCACTATTATTTTTTACAAACTCATCAATTTTCTTCTGAGTTTCGCGAGCGACTTGGACTGTATTGGCATCTTGTGCTTTCATCACTTGAACGTTAACTGCATCTTTACCATTCGTTTTAGAAATAGATGAGCGTTCATCTCCCACAGTGACTTTAGCAAGATCTTTTAATGGTACGCTTGGCATCTCCCCATTAGCGCCCATTGACATTGAACTATTTTGAGATTTTTGACCACTACTTGAAGTAGAAGCATCATCTCCAGTACTACTCATGCTCTTACTATCAGAATCACTATCTCCACTACTTGATTGACCTTGTCCCCCTATAGTAAGTGGTATTTTTAAATCTTTTAAGGCATCAACGGATTTAAATTGTCCGTCAACAACTAATGATTTTTCATTATTACCAAATTGGAATAAACCAAGTGGTGTTTCACGAGTAGCTGTTTTAATATAATTCTCAACATCGTCGGCAGTTAATCCTGCTTCATCAAGTTTATCTTGCTTAAATTTTATTGTAACTTGACGCGTTGTTTGACCATTTAATTGTGCATTTTGCACCCCATCTACAGTTTGTAGTTTAGGAATTAATTGTTCATTAATTTCTTTTGTCGTTTTTTTCAAATCATTTTTACTATTTGTAAATGAATAAGCGACAATTGGGAATGCATCCATTGAATTTCGTGTTAATTCTGGTTCACTAATCCCATCTTTGAAGTCGATTTTATCAATTTCTTTTTTCAAGACTTCTTCAGCTTTATCCATATCAGTATTATTCTCATATTCCACACTTACAATCGAAGCATTTTGAATAGATTGCGTTTTAACACTTTTAACATAAGCCAAAGACCTTACTTGTTTATCTATCTTTGAACTTATTTCATCTTGTGTGGTCTGTGGTGTAGCTCCAGGCATTGTTGTTTGCACAGATATCACTGGATTTTCAACATCAGGTAATAATTCAAGTTTCAATTTCGCACTCGAATAAACGCCACCTAAAATAACCAATACTACCATTAAGAAGATAGCGAATTTATTACCTAATGAGAATTGAAGCATTTTCTTAATCATTGCGTCACTTCCCTAAACGTTTTAAAAACTCATAGCTTAAATTGAGTTTATCATTTTATCTAAAAAAATCTGAACGCCTCTGTCATTATAGAACCGTTCAGATGTCATTACTTGAATACTGTTATCTTTATTTACGTCTTAATTTGCGAGAAAGCTTAATTTTAGCCTTAGTTAATCTAGGTTTAACTTGTTCAATTAACTGATAAAGCGGTTGATTTAATACATAGTCAAACTCGCCAATTTTTTCACTTAAATAAGTCCCCCATACTTTTTTAAATACCCATAATCCATAGTGTTCTGAACCTTTAGGTGGATTATTATCAGTACCACCGAAATCATATGTTGTCGCACCATGTTCTCTTGCATAACGCATCATTTCATATTGCATATGATGGTTTGGTAAAAAGTCGCGGTAATCATTTGAAGAGGCACCATATAAGTAATATGATTTTTTACCTGCGAACATAAGTAAAGCACCTGATAAGTATACGCCTTCTGGATGTTTTTGTTTTAAGTCTTCCATATCATTTTTTAATTCTGTTGATTTAGATATTTTATTCTCAACATCATTAAGTTTATTTGCTGTTTTCTTATCATCCGGTTTATTTTCTAATTTAGTTTGAAGTTTTTCTTTTTCCGCTTCTTGTTCAGCTAAATCTTTATTAATTTGTTCTAACACTGGTTTAGGTTCTAATTTAACTAAGAATAATTCAGCGTCGCCATCTTCATGTAATGAATCATAAATATTTTCAAAGTAACTAATATCACGTGTCAAGAAGCCATCACGTTCACCAGTAATCTTCATTAAATTGGCAAATGTTTTTAAACCTTCACGATCTGAATGTTCTACTTTAGTACCACGTTTTAAAGCTAGACGTACTTTTGAACGGTTACGACGTTCATAACTTTTAAAGATTTCATCATCTGTTTTATCAATAGGTGTAATCATTGTCATACGCGGTTGAATGTAATCTTTTGATAAGCCTTCTTTAAAGCCTTTATGTTTAAAGCCTAATGCTCTTAAGTTTTTAAGTGCTTCCGTTCCATGTTCCACTTCAACATCTGGATCGATTTTAATAGCATATGCTTTTTCAGCTTTAGCGACTTTTTTTGTTTCTTCTAAAAGTGTTTCAAGTGCAGCTTTGTTACTATAATCCGTTACAAATCCACGGGATACATAGCATAATGTAAACGGTAATTTCGGTATTTTTTTAAATAATAATTGAGCTACACCTTTAATCTCACCATTTTCTCCAACGGCAACGCGTTTTGAATACCATCCAGTTAAACGTTTTGTTTCTGCCCATTTCGTAAGTTGTAATAAATCGCCGTTAGGATGGTTTTTTACAAATGCGTCATGTTCTTGATTAGTGATATTCATCTTTTCCATGCTATAAAAAACTCCTTTATTTTCACATTAATTATCATTATACAGTCTACAATAGTGAGTGTCGACAAACATACTATTGAAGTTTGAGATTATTTAAATTCTCTAAAATCTGCTATACTATATAGACTTTAAAATTAAAATTTCCAATTTTTTATATAAAAGAGGTAATGAACATTGAGAAATATATTATTATCTATCTTTATCATTATTAATCTCATTGCTATTATAATCACGATAAGCCAACCGCTTTCAATTGCCTACTTTAGTTTAAGAGTCATGTTTGTTGGCTTAAGTTTAGTGTTAACCGTGCTATTTCTATTACTTAGAACGACACGTGTGTCGACAATTTTAAGCATTCTGTCATTAATATTAGTATTAGTGCATATCGCCTTAATCGCACATAGCACTTATGTTTATTTATATTAAATATCAATCAACTGGTTCGAAGCGATATTTAGCGCCTTTCACAATAATAGAATAAGGCGCAGTCGCTTCTTTATCTTTAAAGACGACCGTTTGATAGCCAGACGTCGGACCATCTTGAACACGATAAATAATATTATCATCTGTAAGTTGTAAGTCTGTGTAATCTTCACCTTCATCAATAATGCGCATTTTAAACCATTTTTGCCATTTAGATAGTGTCTTAGAACGCTTAGAACTATGAATAATAATACGGTCGATTGTAAATTGTTTTTGATATAGATGGTCTAGCTTTTCATTGCGCTCTTCCTCATTATCATCCCACTCTATAAAAAATGGTGGCTTAACCATGTAATCAGGGTCAGCAATATATAATAATTTCCAACCTGTTTTATCCCCTTTTTTATTTTCTCGATGCATTTCAATAGGGCCAATCGTCTCTATATTATGTTCATGAAGCGTTTGTTGTAATGCTGCCATATCTGATGTTCTAAATGCCATTGTTTTAAAGCCTTGTTGAAAATGGTCATGTACAATCTTCGTAGCAAACGCCACACGACCTTCTTCTGTTTTAGCTTCTTTTTTTAACTTTTCAACATCTTCTACATCTAATAATTCAATGTAATTTTCATTAATATATGCTAAACGATTAAATGTGCCAAACTTATGATGCTTTCCTCCAGCACTTAATTTCAAAATGTTACCAGGATATTTAAAGTTATTTAACTGATCGACATAATGAATAATATGGTCAAATCTCAATTCCATCGGTTGTTCCCCTTTTATTAAATTTCAATTCAATTTCATTTTATCAAAATGTAGATGAGATTACTTCCATTTATCTTGCTATTGCAAATTTCACAGTTTCGTCATATAATATTTTTTGTCGTTCGAAAATAGTTAGCTTTGCTAACCTTTTTTAAAAGGAGTTATTTTATGCTTACAAATGAATTCTTTAATAGTTTCATCGGTATTTATCGTCCTTATGTTAAACGTACGCAACCTATATTAGATGAATTTGATTTACATACAGGTCAGTGGTTAGTACTAAGAGATATAGCCAATAGCGCGCCCACTATATTAGTTCAAATTTCTAAGCGTCGTTTTATTGAAAAACCTACCACTCGAAAGATTATTAAAGCATTATCTGAAAAAGAATTACTCACTATTACACCAGGTCAAGATAAACGAGAGAAGATTTTAAATCTATCTAACAAAGGCCAAAAATTATTTGAAGATGTAAATAATCGAGTAACCCCTATTCAAAATCATTTGCTTGAAAAATCAGATCTAACTATTGAAGATTTAGAACATGTTATTTCAACTATGTCTAAGTTACACCAAACATTATCTGAGGAGGAAGAAGAGAAAGAATGAATCAAGTTCAAGATTTAAAGCAACCTATCTTTACGAAGAGTTTCACTGTTAACTTCGTGATTAATTTCTTCGTGTATTTATGTATGTATTTACTACTTGTCATTATTGCCGATTATAGTAAAACATCGTTTCATGCTTCAGACAGTCTTTCAGGTCTAGTTGTAGGTCTCTTTATCGTAGGCTCATTAATTGGACGTTTTGCTACTGGGAAGTATGTAAACAAATTTGGTCCTAAAAAAATATTAATTACGGGGCTTATCTTCTTAATTATTACGCAATTACTTTATTTCATTCCAGGATCAATTGGCTTCCTTATGTTCGTGCGTTTAATTAATGGTATTGCGACTGCAGTAGCTACCACAGCAACGGGTACAATTGCTGCACACGTTACCCCTGTAGCACGTAAAAGTGAAGGTATTAGCCTATTTTCTTTAAGTTTAGTATTAGGAACAGCAATCGGTCCGTTTTTCGGAATTTTATTAATCAAATCTTTTTCAATTAACCTATTATTTATTATCTGCGTTATCCTTGGGGTAATTAGCTTACTTATTTCGCTATTCATTAAAATTGACTTCAACCCTACTGGCAATGATACAGATAAAAAAATCGCGAAAGCTTCAGGCTTCAGCATCCATAACTTTGTGGCTAAAGAAGCCGTACCTGTAGCAATTGTGATGATGGTTATCGGTTTAAACTATGCTTCAATTTTAACGTTCTTAAAGTTCTTTGCTGAGCAACGTCACTTAGTAGAAGCGTCTAGTTATTTCTTTATATGTTATGCCATTGCTTCATTAATTACTCGCCCAATTGCTGGTCGTTTAATTGATGCTAAGAATGAAAATGTGGTAGTTTACCCAGCATTTGTTGCATTAGTCATTTCATTCGTTTTATTAGTAATGAGTCATAGCAGTTGGATGTTATTACTTTCAGGTGTCTTCTTAGGTGTTGGATATGGTAACTTATCATCTTCAATGCAAGCAATTGCTATTAAAGTTTCACCTTCAAGTAAGTATGGTATTGCTACTTCTACTTACTTCATTGGTTTAGATATTGGTATTGGATTCGGACCTTCATTATTAGGTTTATTCACTAATTCAATCACATATACTCAAGTTTATATTATTATGGCCGTAGTAGCCGTATTATGTGCTATCCTTTACTTCTTCGTACACGGACGTAAAGTTAAAGGTACAACATATTAGAGTTTATAAAGAAACCGCAATGACGCTATTGAGTTAACGTCACTGCGGTTTTTTAATGATATATTATTAGTTAGCAATACCAATTACTTCAATTTCACTTTTCATTTTGTCTAATAATTGTTGTTGCTTAGCATTAAAGAAATAAAAGACTTGTCTTTCATCTGTTTCAGAACGTAATTTAGAAATAAGTTCTTTTTTATAAATCTTACGGATAATCACATCAATTTTACTTGTATCCCATAACATTTCAAAATGCAGTGTATCACGTAATTCTTTACCACTAATTTTTTTACCCTCGTAAACTTTAAAAAGTACGACAAATTCTTCAATTGAAATTTTGTATGATGATTTTAACCAATGTTTCAATTGACTTAGTTCTCTTTCAGCTGCTATAAAACGTTGTACTTTGTTATCCATAAAAATGCCTCCAATGTTGATTCTCTGTTGTAGTAAATGCATTATATAATTAAAATTGCTTAATTTAATTATATAACATATGTACAATTTAATCTATTACAAATTTTATTTTAATATCATTACTTATTTAATATAAAACTTGTTTTTCATGAGGTCTTCTCTACTCATACATTCTATACTTTAACCATATTTTTTCCATCTAACTAACTGATAGCAAAACCGTCCTTATTCATAACAAATAAAAAAAGCTATAGCAATTGATATTGATTAACCATATTGCTATAGCCTAGTATTTAGCCACCGATATAATTCATATTAATTTTTTTACGTTGACGGTTCTTCACCGTTTGTTCTGTTCGTTCATCTGAATAACGATCATCACGTACATTCCATAAGCTAATTAATTGTTCTCTTAATTCATCGTCTGTAACGCCTGAGCGAATAAATGATTTAATATTAAATCCTTCTACTGTACTGAATAAACAGCCGTAAAATTTCCCGTCTGAAGAGAGACGCGCTCGTGTACAAGTAGAACAGAAAGACGCTGAAACACTTGTAATGAGTCCAAATTTCGCGCCGTTATCTTTGTGTCTATAATATTTAGCCACTTCTCCATAATATTTTGGAGGCACTGGTTCAATATCAAATTGTTCTTCAATCATTTCTAGCATTTCATCTTTAGTAACTACTTTACTAAAGTCCCAACCGTTATCGTTACCAACATCCATAAATTCTATGAATCTAATTTCAATATCTTTATCTTTGAAATACTCAATCATTGGGAGAATTTGATCATCATTAATACCTTTTTGGATAACCACATTTACTTTAACGTGGAAACCAATCGACACTGCATAATCAATTTGGTCTAATATTGTAGAGGCTTTAATATTACGATTATTAATAGCTTGGAAGACTTCATCATCAATCGCATCTAAACTCACATTAATACGACGTAATCCAGCATCGTAAAGCTTTTGACCATGTTTCTTTAATAATAAGCCATTCGTCGTCATCCCAATATCTTCAATGCCATCGATACGCGTAAGTTCTTCAATTAACTGATATAAATTGCGTCTTAGCAACGGCTCTCCACCGGTAATACGTAATTTCTTCACACCCAATTCAGCATAAACTTTAGCGATTCTGACCATTTCCTCGAATGTTAATAATTCATCTTTCGGTAAGAATACGAAGTCATCACCAAAGATTTCTTTCGGCATACAGTAATCACATCTGAAATTACAACGATCAGTTACTGATATACGCAAATCTCGAATAGGTCGTCCTAGTTTATCCTTAATTTGAGCTACCATAACACGGACCTCCTTAATAATTTATTTGTTGTTTTAAAGTGTCCAAGTCATGTTGATAGTTAATGTTTTTATACCAATAGTCAGGTGAGTTGATTTCACCAACGTCTAACGTCTTAATATTCACCTGTTGATAGACATGTCGTAAGCTATAATCATCTGACTTCAATGCTTGTTCCATAATATTTAAGATATCTGGACTATAGAATGCGATAGTTGGTATAATTTTTTCATTTTCAGAGAAAGCAGCAATATCAATTTGATCTTCAATTAATTTAGACACCATAAATTGATATAACGCGCTAATTGCTTTCCCAGTAATCATCGGTGTATCTACAGATACGACGAAGAATAATTCTTCATCACTATACTCTTTCATTACGGTATAGATACCTGCAAGTGGACCTTTATCTTTCTCTTCTGAATCATCGACAATAATGTTGTCGTGTTTAAATTGGTTAGCAAGCTGATCATTCGTGCTAATAATAATTTCATTAAACATGTTCGTTTCTTCAAGCACATGAATAATACGTTGATAGAACATTTGGCCATCAATTTCAGCAAAGGCTTTCGCTTTGCCGAAACGTTCTGAATGACCGCCTGCTAATATAATTGCTTTCATTCCCTATTAACCCCCGCTAACTGGTGGAATCAACGCCACAACATCAGTTGGCTGTATGATATCCTCTTTTTTTACAAATTCTTCGTTGACTGCAACTTGAAATTTTTTATCTTTAATAGAGGGGTGACGTTCAAATAACATTTGTTCAAAGTGTTCTACGCTAAGCTCCTCATTACTATCTATCATTTCAGAGTCAGTCTGTAATATCTCTTTAATCTCTGCGAAGTATAACACCTTCACGTTAGACATCTCCTTTAGTTGCTTCTTCGTGACTACCACGTTGATGGCCTTGCCATTCGGCGCCATCTTCCCAAATTTCTTTTTTCCAAATTGGCACGACTTCTTTAATACGTTCAATCGCATATTCATTTGCTCGATACGCATCTTTACGATGAGGGGATGATACCGCGATAAGCACTGCGATATCAGAAATTTGAAGCGGTCCAATGCGATGCACTATCGTAGTAATCGTCCCAGGCCAGCGCTCATTTATCTCATCACCAATTTGCGCAAGTTTCTTCTCTGCCATAGGTACATACGCTTCATATTCAAGGTATTCTGTTTTAACACCTTTCGTCCATTCACGTACATGTCCTGTAAAGACTACAACTGCACCTTGGTGTTCGTTTAAAGTAAAGTCTCGATACTGTTCAGTTTCAATTGGCTCAGTAACGACTTCAAATTGTTTCATTATATATGTCAGTCCTTTTGTTTAATCCAATCTAGTAACCATTCTTCGTAATGTTCGAGTGCATTCTCTTCTTGAAAATGATAACGATAACGCACGCGACTTAAATTTGATAATTCATCAAGTTCTTCTTGGTTACGATACACAATCACTTTGTCAAAGTCTTCATTTTTAAAACCTTCAACTAAAATGATATTACAACTTATTGTAACAGATTCGTCAATAATTTGAGTAAGGTTTTGTTTATGCGCACGTGTAACTGTTTGTTGATACTCAGTACCTTGAACGATACTTTGATCTGCACCCGCTTCAAAATGTTTCATATGGTCCACTTTGGCGTCTTGCAAAGCAATATCTTCACCTTGATGTCCATGATGTTTAATAGTAGCTACAGTATAGCCATGAGATTTTAAAAATTTTATCGTTTGTTGCATGAGCGTTGTTTTGCCAGAATTTTTAAAACCTACTATTTGAAGAATCATAAAGTCATTTCCTCTTCGAACACATTTGATTCAGTTAGAATTACATCGACTGTGTGTCCCGCTTTAAATCCACGTGTTCCTCCTGGCAACATTATCATTGCATTACTATGCGCAATCGCTACTACTGCACCTGACTTATTAAATCCTGATGGCACAACTGTCGCACCACTGTGAGAGAAAGAGGCATGTGCACGAATAAAACGAGTAAATGGATTAGCTTTTGAAAAGTCTTCCATTAAAGTTGCTTTAACAACTTGTGGATAATAAGCTGTAGCACCCATCATATGTTGTACAGCTGGTTTCACGAAAAGTTCAAAACCAGTGAAACAAGCAGACGGATTACCTGATAAACCAAATAAATATTGGCCATTCGCTACAGCAACAGTAGTCACACTACCAGGACGCATTCCTACTTTATTGAATAATACTTCTGCATCTACAGCTTTGTATATTTCAGGTAAGTAATCGAAATCTCCTACTGACACGCCACCAGTTGTAATAACAATATCATGTGTGGCCATCGCATCTTTGACAACTTCTATACTACTTTGTAAATCATCTTGTTGAATTTTATAATTCTCAACTTTTAAGCCAAATTTTTCTGCTAATGCTTGAATCATTGGCCCATTAGAATTACGAATTTTACCTGGTTGTAACTCTTCATGTACATCTAACAATTCACTTCCAGTTGCTATAATTGCTACGCTAGGTTTTTGAGTAACAGGTACTTCAGTATAACCATAAGTAGCTAATACAGCTATAGCTCCTGGATTAATCACTTGTCCTTTTTTCAGTACAACATCACCAGTTGTTGTCTCTTCACCTTTAAGCGAAACATTTTCATATGCTTCAAAAGGTTTACGAATAGTAAATGTATCACCATCTTCAACCGTTTGTTCGAACATCACTACTGCATCAGCGCCTTCAGGAAGTTGTGCACCTGTCATAATACGTACAGCTTCATTTTGGCCTAATGTTTTTTCAGAAACAGAACCTGCACCAATATGATCAATTACTTTAAATTGTTTACGGTTCTCAGAATAAGCCCCTGCTGAATCTTCACTTCTAATCGCAAAGCCATCATAAGGTGATTTATTGAAACGTGGAATATCATAAGTTGCCACGATATCTTCAGATAATATATGACCTAAACTATCTTCTAAATTCACAGTAGTATGCTTCGTAAAAATATCTTGCGTTACTACTCGATGAATTGCTTCTTTTACAGGTATTGGATTTCTTTTTTCTACAGCCATTCTTCTCATCTCCATAAAATAATAAAATTCATGATATACTAACCCTACTAGGAGGGTTATTATGTCAGAATTCACGCATATTAACGAACAAGGTAATGCTAAAATGGTAGACGTTTCAGATAAAAACATTACAAAGCGTACTGCACAAGCCCATTCAAGCATTACAGTTAATCACACTATTTATCAACAAATCATTGATAATACAAATAATAAAGGTAACGTTTTAAATACCGCACAAATTGCAGGTATTATGGCTGCTAAAAATACAGCCACTATTATTCCAATGTGCCACCCACTACCTTTAACTGGTATAGATGTCAACTTCTCATGGCAAGATAATGAGGATCATACTTACACATTAAACATAACAGCCATCGTCTCTACTACTGGTAAAACTGGCGTTGAAATGGAAGCATTAACGGCAGCTTCAGCCACTGCTTTAACAGTTTATGATATGACGAAAGCAGTCGATAAAGGTATGATTATTGGTGAAACATACCTTGAGTCTAAGTCTGGTGGCAAATCAGGAGATTATCAACGTTAAATTCTTTTTAATTATAATAGTCATGAGCTTGTAATTAAATTAGGGAAACCTATCATTTTTACTCGCTCATGACTTTTTTATTATTTATTCAATTCATACACCATATGATTTAATTCAGGTTTAATCAATTTCTCAATTGCTAGTCTAACTGCACCAGTTGAACCTGGAAGTGTAAAGATTAATTTATTCATTACAGTACCAGCAATCGCTCTTGATAGAAGTGATTTCGTACCTACATCTTCTGTATAACTTAAGTATCTAAACAATTCGCCAAAGCCTTCAATTTCTTTATCTAGTAATGGGCGTATTGCTTCTATTGTAATATCTTTTTGAGAGATACCTGTACCACCAGTAGTGATAATGACATCAATGTCAGAAGCCAACCAACTGTCAATTTGAGATTGAATGTCTTCTTTATTATCTTTCACAATAGTGTAATGATCCTCATCTACTTCTACATTCATATCGTGTAATAAAGATTGGACTAATTGACCGCCTTTATCACTTTCCTTATCACGTGTATCTGAAATTGTTAAAACTGCGCAACGAATATTTCTTTCTACTTTTTCATGTTCATGTTGATGCATCTTAAACACTCCTTTATCCAAATAATTGGTTAATTAAATTGATAGCCTCTGACGTCGTGGTTGTGCCGTGAACAAGTATGCGTCCACCTTGAAAGCTTACAAATCGATGTCCTTTAAACTCAAACATTACCATGTACTGATTGGATTTATATTTCAAGTTATGATCATTAAGAAATGTCACTATCATATCTTGAGTAATATCTGGATTTTCATACTGTACTGTATCTCTACCACATAATGTAGCATATAATGTATGATTTTGATTTAAATACGGAAAAGTTGGTTTACTTCCGCAAGTAGGACAATCTTCCCGGTGCATTCGACTAAATCCAATAGTGTAATGACTAGCATCCCAAATATCACCATACGTTAGCTTTGTTGGTATTTCATTACCAGTTAATAACTTAAGCGCATCTCGAAGTTGAAAACTTGTCGTCATAGTTACGGCAGGTTGAATCACACCCACGGTATCGCATGTTAAATTAATCGATGGTAACTGTGGCATCACACAATTAAAACATGGTGTTTGTCCAGGAATAAAGGTTGCTTGGGCATACGTACTTTGTACTACTCCACCATAAATCCACGGGATATTCGTCTTATAAGCATAATCATTAATTAACTGACGTGTATCAAAGTTATCTGTCGCATCTATAATTAAATCGATATCCTTAGCATGCGTATCTAAAAAATAATAATCTACATGTTGAATATAGGCATTAATATGAATATCCGAGTTGATTTGGGTAAGGTGGTTTTTAGCAGCCACTACTTTAGGTAGCATATCTTCAGCATCTTTTTCAGTGAAAAGGGTTTGACGTTGTAAATTACTAAATTCAATGTAATCTCTATCAACAATGGTTAAAGCTTTAACACCTGCACGAACTAAACCTTCAGCAACGTGTGTACCTAATGCACCCATTCCTATAATTAATACATGTTTATGACTAATCTTCTCTTGCCCTGTTTCTCCAATATGTTTAAATAAGATTTGTCTCGAATACCGTGCTTGAGTCATTGATTTATCCTCTCTAATTTTAAAGTCAATTAATATTATTATAACTAATAGAGCACCTTTTTTTCAAAAAGGTGCTCTTAGCCTAATGATAAAGTTGTTCTTAAATGGATTTTTATTCCACTTAGGTTGAGACGCTTGCCTAGGAGGCTGAGTCGAGCCACGGTCTTGTAAAGTAGTTCTTAGATAGATGTTTACTCGTTTAAGTTGTTGCGCTTTCCAGGGGTGCTGTCTCAGCCTGTAGTCTTCGACTAGCACTGCTCCCCTAGGAGTCTTCACAACTACACTTCGTAATCTATCTTAGAACTACTTACGTAAGTGTATGAACACTTACCTTTATCAATAACTCTAACACCCTCTCAGGCGTCGCTCAACTACGTTCCACTATCCATTTTAGAACTACTATTCAATGTAAATATATGAACGCTTATATTCAATAATAATTTTAAATCAATTAGTTGTCGTATGATTTCATTTATTATCCGATTTTGACGATTCGATCTGCTAGTACTTCTGCTTCAAAGTTTGAATGGGTTACAAAGATGATTGGTATTTTCCATTCTTTAAAAATACGTTTTATTAGTTTAATACCTTCGTCTCTAGTGTTTTCATCTAAACTTGAAAAAGGTTCATCTAACAAAATTAAATCTGGCTTAGTACTTAAAGTACGTGCTAACGCCACACGTTGAGATTCGCCTCCGGACAATGTGACTGGATACTGATTCATTAGATGTTTAATATTTAACGTTTTCACTAAATAATCAATATGTACTGAAGGCTTTGCCATAAATGTAATATTTTTCTGAACCGTCATATTAGGAAACAGTTGATAATCTTGGAATAGATAGCCAATGCGTCGATCTTGAATTTTCGTATTGATTTTATTCTTGGTGTCCATAATCAGACGATCATTGATTTTAATATACGCATAATCTGGTTTACGTAAACCGGCAATCATATTTAGCACAGTGGTTTTACCGATACCTGAAGGTCCTCTTATCGCATAAATCTTAGGAACCGTATCGTTGATATCGATATCAATAAATGTCTTCTTTAATTGATATTGCAATTTAAGACGTAACATCTACTCCACCTCCTGTGACTTATCTTTATTCGCAAAATTCAATACCCCTATCACTGTTATTGAAAATGCTACTAACACAAGTACCCATAACCACGCTTGATTTTCTCTTCCTTGATCAACTAGGAAATAAATCTCTAATGGTAAGGTATTTGTTTTGTTAGGAATATATCCTGCTATCATAAGCGTGGCTCCGAATTCACCTATTGCACGCGCAAA
Source organism: Staphylococcus petrasii (assembly GCF_002902565.1). Lineage (GTDB taxonomy): Bacteria > Bacillota > Bacilli > Staphylococcales > Staphylococcaceae > Staphylococcus > Staphylococcus petrasii. The sequence continues at coordinate 43,923 of NZ_PPRC01000005.1, forward strand.
GCTCATCATTACGCCTGCCATAATTGAACGCTTGGATAACGGTAATATAAGACGGTAAAATATTTTATTCTCACTCGCGCCCATTGTACGTGCAGTGTTGAGCATTTTAGGATTGATACCTCTAAACCCTTGAATTGTGTGTTGATACATTAACGGAAAACTAACAATGACAGATGCAATTACTGCACCTGTCATTGTAAATACTACTGGAAGATGTAGTACATTTGTAAAAAAGTTACCTACCATGCTTCTAGGAGAGAATATGATTAACAAAATAAACCCTAGTACCGTTGGAGGTAGAACAATAGGTAATAAAATAAAGCTTTCAAGGAGTTTAGTTAAATGCCCTTTCCTTTTATAAAGTAGTCGCGATACAAAAATACCTAGTATTGACACTATAATTGTACTTATGACGGCTACTTTGATAGATATCCAAAAAGGTGTTATATCAGGCATGTTAAACCTCCTTAAACTTCAAAGTGATAATCTTTTAAGATGTCTTTAGCTTTATCAGATTTTAAGAAATCCATCCACTCTTTAGCAAGTTTTTTATCTGAAGTTGCACCTGCTTCGTAAGTGATTGGTTTTTTCAAGTCTACTTCTTTAATTTCGTTTACTTTGTCAGTTTTTTTGTTGTCAGTGTATAAATCAGTTTTGTAAACAAAGCCCATTTGAGCGTTGCCTTTTTCAACATAATTTAATACTTGTTTAACGTCTTTTGCATAAACTAATTTATCTTTAACGCTGTTGTATAAACCTTGATCGTCAAGATATTGTTTTGCATATTTACCAGCTGGTACAGTTTTAACTTCACCAATAGCTAATTTTTCATTACCTTTTAAATCTTTTACTGATGAGTCATCACTATTTTTATCGCCCACTAAAACAAGTTTGTTATGTGCGTATTTGTATGTATCGTGAGCTTTGTCTTTGTTTTTCAATGCATCTACGTCTTTAGTATTTGCAGACATGAATACATCCGCTGGCGCACCTTTTTCAATTTGTTGTCTTAATGCACCTGAACCACCATAGTTAAATGTAACATCAACATTTTTGTGATCTTTTTTAAATTCTTTTTCTAATTCTTTACTTACGTCACCTAAACTAGCTGCAGCAGAAATGCGAAGTTCTTGTTTTTTGTCGCTATCTTTGTTGCTTGAGTCTGATGATTTTTTGTTATCATCACTACCACCTGAATTTGAACAACCCGCTAAAATAATAGCTAATGTGGCAATGACAGCCAAGAAATGTTTAATATTCATTAATAAATACCTCCTTGTTATATAATCGATTATACACTTTTTTCACTTGTTTAGAAGACGATAAAATAATTTTTTTCAAATTAAATTAAATTGTGTTACATTATCGTGACATTACATATTTTTATAATAATTTTTTTCAAATACTTAATTTTACATTTTCAAAGAACAAATATATTTCAATATTTTTATTTAAGCTATAATATAGTAATGAGTATTTAAAAAAGGAGATAGATTAATGGATGAAGATGTTTTAAAAGGACAATCCATCATGCGCTATGAAGATGGCAAGTTGTTTGAAACCACAGATAGTTATGTTACTGAGTTCCCATTAACTATTATGGTTAATGGCTCTGAATTTGCGACTGTCATTTGTAGCCCTACTCATATGGAAGAGTTAGTCATCGGTTTCTTAGCTTCTGAGGGCGCCATTTTCAAAAAAGAAGAAATAAAATCTTTGCAAATTGATGATAGTAAAGGGTTCGCGCATGTAGAATTGACGAAAGATTTGGGCGATCGATTTGAATACTCTACTAAACGTATGATTGCTTCTTGTTGTGGGAAAAGTCGTGAGTTTTACTTCCATAATGATGCAGCCGTTGCTAAAACATCTATGTCTAAAATCACTTTGACTCCTAAGCAAGTGTTGAATATGATGACCGCGTTACAAAGTGCAAGTACCTTATTTAAGAAGACTGGTGGGTTACACAATGCGGCCATCAGTGATGGAAATGAATTCTTTGAGCATAGGCAAGACATTGGTCGTCATAATGCGTTAGACAAACTTTATGGGTTCTGTTTGCAACGTCATATTCCTGTTAGAAATAAAGTACTTATCTTTAGCGGTCGTATCTCATCTGAAATTTTGCTTAAGGCAGCAAAAATTGGTGTAGGTGTGATCTTATCTAAGTCGGCACCTACCACGTTAGCAATCACACTCGCTAATGATCTAAATATTACAGCCATTGGTTTTATAAGAGATGGCAACTTTAATGTCTATAGCCATCCTGAAAGAATTAAAGCGACGCCATCAAATTAAATATTTGATGACGCCGCTTCTTTTAATTTCTATTCTACATTTTCTTTAACGATATGATAAATGAAACTTTGATAGGTGTAGCCTTGTTTGATATACATATCTTTCGCAGTATCTTCTCCATCTGCTACAAGTATAACAGGACGTTCCCCTGCTATTTTGCCAATATAAGACTGTATTGTTGTACCAATACCTTGATGTTGGTAACCTTCTAATACACCAAAACTATCAATTTCTACCGTTTCATCTGTTTCGATAACATCTACAGTCCCTACTGCTTTTCCCTCTAAATATGCTACACATCTTGAAACCGCATCTTCCTTATTTATTATGGTTTCTCTTGTACTGTTAACACTCTCATTTGCGAAGTCTTCTCCGTAAGGTAAAGCAAATGAATGATAGATAGCTAAATAATCTTCTATATTATTATCATCTACTCGGCATATTGTAATATCAGGTCGTCGTTTAAATCGAGCTAACTCTGTTCCTTCTATTATATATAGTTCTAATACGCCTAATTGAAAGCCTTCATTTTTAATTTCAGAAAGCCATGTTTGATTGAGCGATTCATTCTCCGGAAAAGTAAATGCTAAGTGGTTAGAAGATTGTTGCTTATGTAATTTAAACTGTTGTGCCATATCTTGATGCCATTGTTCTAAAGTAGGAAGTGTTTTATAAATCCACTTATTCGTATCATATTTCAATGGTTCAGAAGGTGTTAAATAGATGATTTTTTGTTCATCTTCTAAATAACGTTGACCTGCTTGAGCAATGTTTTCCATACATATTGCACTCATATCGTTCATCCCCTATGTATTTAAAAATTTAATACGTTTATTGTATCAAATTTTTAAAACGAGAGTGGTTTAACATTGTAGTACCGATTAAACAAGCTATGATAGCTTTAATTAAATCCCCCGGCATAAATGTTAATGAAAATACAATCGCTTTACCTACTGGCATACCAATAATGAAGCCCATAATAATTGTGCCTACAATATCTAAAAGTAAAATGCCACATACAAGTGTTGGAATGAACAACACGATAAAATTAATTTTGTGAATATAGCGATCTCTTACTAAGCCAATTAAATATGCTACTACAGGATATAAGAATAAGAAACCTGCTGATGGTCCTGCAAATATGCCAATACCACCACGACCTCCAGATAAAACTGGTAAACCGGCAGCTGCTAGTAATAAAAATACAATGACACTTAAGGCACCATATTTTCTACCTAAAATAATCCCTGCTAAAAATATCCCAATATTTTGTAAAACAATAGGTACAGGCATAAATGGAAGCGGAATACCAGGAACTAATCCTAATACACATATAATTGCTGTCATTAATGCTGTATATACTAAATTCTTTGTACTCATCATACATCCTCCTTTTACGAAGATGATTATACCACTAATGTAAACTTATTTGTATAAAAAGTTTACATTTGATTTACATTTCTATTTTTTTCGCTAAATCAGTAATATATTTAAAGAATTCATCATGTTTTACTTCTGTAACTACATGGATTGGGCGCCCTTGTTCTGTAAGATATGTGCGTCCTTGACTTGGACCTCGACTTTCTACATCCACGTTAACTTTTATTGAGTGAACTAAATCCGCTTTACCTACGTAAGCTGTTGTTAATACATCCCATAAAAAATAAGTTGAATTGGTCACGAAATGTGTGAGTGGTGGTACTGCTGCGTAACTAACTCCTAAGAAATCAACGCCTATATATGAACGTTCGCTTGCCCACATTTGTCGTATAACAGGTGTCAATGGTACTTGATTGGTACTTTCTAAGGCAACCATGTCTATTTCAATGTCGCTGTCGAATACAGTTTTTACCGCTTCTGGATCCCAAAACGCATTCCATTCGGCTGTGCCATCATGTTCAGGTTCTTCTACATTTCCTTTTTCAAGAAAAGTCCCGCCCATCCAAACAAGTTTAGCAATATTGTTTGTAATGTCTGGATTGGTCTTTAATGCTTTAGCTAAATCTGTAAGTGGACCAGTGAACAGTAAGGTTACCTTCTCTTCAGAGTGCGTTAACGTTTCAATAATATCTTGATACGCTTCTAAGTGGCTCATAGTAGATTGAGTGTTCGCAGTCTGTTCATTTAATATAGGTAAGGCATCCATGAAGAAAGCATGCATTCGCCATTCTTTTGGAAAAGGATTAGCCCCACGCTCATATGATGGCGCAACTTTTAACGAAGCGTTAGAGAAGCGGTTAATAATCTTACAAGACGCACTAAGCGATGGCTCTAAGTAACAATCTGCACCAATGGTACTCACACCAATAAGTTCAACGTTCTCCATTTGTAAGAGTAAAAAGAGAGAAATTAAATCATCTACGCCTCCGTCATGATTGAAATATACCTTAGTCATTATTACATCTCCTTTAATTTGAAAAATAAAAAGCCATGATTACATTATACGTAACCATAGCTTTCTTCATAACTAAATAACTTAAATTGATAGTCGCTATTAAATAATTTTTATTTACTTGCTTTGATTAATTTGTCTTTTAAATCTTTTCTCATGAAGTCAAGAGTATAAGGATCGTTATACCAATAAGTTTCTGCTTTCACTTCAACTACATGACCTTTTTGAACTGCTGGTAAGTTTTTCCAAATATTTGTATTTTCGTAACTTGGTTTTGATTTACCTTCGCCTGTTGAAACGATGTAGTCTCCTGCTACATCTTCAATTTTTTCTTGGCTTACTTCAGCCCAACCTTCTTTTTTAACTAATTCTTGTTGACCTTTAGGCATTTTTAGACCAAAGGCTTGATACATTACTTCGCCACCACGGCCCCAGTTGTCGCCGTAAGTGTATAATTTTTTGTCAAATTCATCGAAGATTGAAACAGTTGAATCTTTACCAATGGCATCTTTGATTTCTTTGCCATCTTTGTCAGTTTGTTCTTTCCATTTATCTTCCCATTTTTTAACTTCATCTTCTTTACCAACAATTTTACCTAACATTTCTTGTTGTTCTAAGTATTTATGTTTACCATAATCTACAACAATTGTTGGTGCGATTTTTTCGTATTTTTTAATGTTTTTATCAGTTGAGTAAACGATAATTAAATCCGGTTTTTGTTTAGCAACTTTTTCTACGTCTTGGTCACCAATTTTAGTTACATCTTTAAATTTATCTTTTAAAATCGGACTTTGATCTACTTGATTGCTTACAGCAACGATATTAGCGCCTAATTTATGTAAACCACCTGCAAACGTTGGAGCAACGACTGCAATGCGTTTCGGATCTTTAGGAATTTTAATTGTTTTACCACTATCTAACTTATATGATTTTGTTTCTTCTTTTGAACCTGATTTACTTGAATCATTTGAACCGCCATTCCCACATGCAGCTAAAACGATCATTAAAGCGATTAATGGAAAAATTAACTTTTTCATATTTCCTCCTAGTGAAAACGATTATCAATTTCATTAAAATTATACAAGAGGGTCTGCAAATTTACAATAAATTTTTCAATATTTAAATAAAAAATAATTAGCCAAATCAATATTTATTGATTTAAGCTAATTATTAAAGTTATTATTTATGAAATTTAAAATAAATCGAGTACCGATTTCGCTATATTCGTATAGGCTGCATCTTCCATAGGTGGGTTATGCAAGCCAGCACGCATGTCACGATAGTAACGTTGTAACGGTCTGTCCATTTCTAAACTTTTAGCACCTACGATTCTCATCGCTAAATCAATAACCTCTAAGCCTTGATTCATTACTAAAATTTTACTTGCTGACGTTTCATTCCATACGTTAGGATTTTGATCAATAGTTTGATAGCCCTTAGCAGTGCTCCATAAAAAGTGTCTTGCTGAAAGTAATAAAGATTCCATTTTACCGACATTTTGTTGTACGGTCGGTAGTTCTGCAATAGTACCTTTGATACTATTAGGTGAATGCTGCTTAGCAAAGTCAATTGCGTAATCTCTAGCCGCTTGTGCTATTCCTAAATACGTACTTGGAATGTGTAAAATCCACCCGTTAGGTTGTGGTTTTCGTTTTCCTTCAACAAAATTCTCGAAAGGAACATACACATCATTAAGTACTAAATCATGACTTTCAGTTGCTCGCATGCCTACCATATTCCAATTATCAGCGATTTCTACACCTTTCATTTCACGCGGAACTAGGAAAAAGCCAACTTCTTCGATGTCATCTACATAAGCAGCCACTATATAATGTGTAAGTGCTTTACTCATCGAAGTAAACGTCTTAACACCATTTAATTTATAGCCATTCTCAGTTTTAGTGGCATGTGTTGCGGGACGTCCACCACGTGTTGGACTACCAGTATCTGCTTCGCTTACCGCTCTGTTTACTAAAGCACCATTTCTGATGTCACCAGCAAACTGTTTTAACATCGCTTCATCCCACATATGTTGTTCATATAACTGTCCTACTACGCTTAAATGCCATCCTATAGAGAGCGCTGTAGCACCATCAAGCGAACCTAAATAACTTTGTAATACGACCATATCTTCAATTGTGGCCCCTTCGCCACCATATTCAACTGGTAAAGTAAGCAAACTGTATCCTTCATTTACTAACCATTCAATATTTTTAAAAGGGAAACTTGAATGGATATCATTATATGCCGCTCTTTCTTTAAAAGTATCTTCAATGGTTTCAAACTTTTTAATCCACTTTTTTTGAATTTCAGAATTTATTAAAAATGAATCTTTCATCTTACCTCACCTATTCATTGTATAAAGTATCGTTTAATCTTAGTTTAACACTCGACTTTAACAAATTAAAGTTAACTGGCAAGATGACAAAAACTATGCAAAATAAAAAGACTAAGATATGTCCCCCATATCTTAGTCTACACACATAATTATTATATTAATGCCAACGTATTATTTAATGTATTTCTCTAGTTCAGCAATTAACTTATTAATCTTTTCGCGTTGTTCATCTGTTACATAAACAATAACTGTTCTTTCATCTTGTATGCTACGTTTTTTTGATAATAACTGTAAATCTTTTAATTTTTGTAATGCTTTAGTTAAGTAATAAGGTTTAAACTCTGAATAAGTCGCAATTTCTTTTGAAGTTATTTCATTGGTCTTACTTTTAACAATATAATTCAAAATATAAATTTCTTCATAATTTAAGTTATATTTCTTTTTAGTATCCTTAAAAAATTTTTTCACTTGAAATGTTGCGTTAACTAAATCGTTGATGTCTTTAATTTGTCCCATATTCTAAACCACTCCTCTGATGTACATCTCGTTGCTACAAGGTTCATGTATACTATTACTACTAAACTAAACATTTCTTATGCTATAAAATTTATTTTATAACATTTAAGTATAATATTTCAATATTTTTATGAACTTAAAATGATATTATATATTAAATTCTAATTCGCTCAATTAAATTATACTTAATCAATTAAGACATATAATTCGAATTATAAAAAGACTAGGATAGTTCTTTCATAAAATTTAAGAACCATCCTAGCTATTATCATTCCATTTTATTTAGTTGATTTTTTCCTCAACATAATCTACAAAAGATTGAATATCTTTTGTTTGAATTTGTGTCATAGGTACTTTACCAACATTAAATGTGAAAATAATATTTTCACCATCGTATTGAATACTTTCCACTTCATTATAAGGAATATTTCTATAATAAAATCGCCCATTCATATCTACATTCATAATTAAGCGTTCAGATGTAGCTATATAGGCACCTTCAAACTCAGTTTGTCCTTGTACTTTATATTCAATCATACCTAACACTGAAGGCCCCTTTTTTTCAGTTGGGAATAAATCTTCAGGATTTACATTATCCAATATCATAAAAAAACTCCTTCTTGCTTCATGTTAAATCATTAATTATCATTTCCATTTGAAGTTTATTGTAACATTGAATAAATAAAGTTTCTGTTTCATTTGCTCGTGATTCTACTATTTTAATATTAACTAAACGTTCATCGTTATTATTCCTACATTTAGTGATATAACCTTTTTGAGACAAACGATTAATGGTATTAGGAATTCCTATTAAACAATGATGAGAGAAACCACATACTGACTTTAATGAAATGGTATCGTGATAGTATATTAATTTTCCTAAGACAAATAACTCATCTAATGTTAAATTAAATTGTTGTGCAATTTGCTTCACTTGATTTAAAGCACTATAAATAATAATGACATAAGATAGTTTCAAAGAATTAAGATGTTTCATATTTGTACTGAAATATTTTAAGTTAATTACTTCTTCAACTTCTATAAATAAAATGTCTAGCTTTTTATGATATAAGTCAGTTGGTAAAATTAATAAACGTCGCTGATCAGCATCATCTCGAATTTTAATAATCCACTTTAAATGATATAAATGTTCTAAATTATATCTAATATTCCGTTTAGACATATGCATTGTCTTAATTAAATCTTCTATATATACTC